>DMFQ01000239.1:0-312 GCA_003450555.1 Ktedonobacter sp. | reverse complement strand
TCTACGCGGGTGTGATTTCGCTGGTCTTTGGCAACTTCTTCTATATCTACATGTATCTGCTGGCCTGTCTCAGACGCAAGCAGTACCACTTGATCAAGTGGGCATTTACTATCCCGCTGTATTGGGTGATGATGAGCATTGCAGCGTGTATGGCCTTCTTCCAGCTCATTGTGAAGCCGCACTACTGGGAAAAGACGGAGCATGGACTGCACCTGGGCAAAAAAGCGGGATCGGTGATGCCAGACTTTGCCTCAGTCAATTCAGCGCTCTATCTCGAGGATGCGCCGACGATGCACGTGCCGACGCCAGGCC
>DMFQ01000353.1:5312-8220 GCA_003450555.1 Ktedonobacter sp. | reverse complement strand
ATACCCCTCGCTTTCCTACGAGAAAACAAACTTTATTTTTAGAACAGACAAAAGCGGAAGGTATCCGCTGTTGCCATCGCACTTACACCATAGCACTCGCTTATTAACTATGCTTTATGGATAGATTAAGGACTGTTAAATGTGTGTTAAAACTTGCCGTGAGGATAGGTAAGAAGGAGAGTAGCAGCAGAACACAAAAAAGCTTGACCACCGCTATACGCGACAGTCAAGCTCGTAACTAGCCACTCAACTTTCATGAGCATGCCAAAAAACTACCTCAACACCAACTCCCGCTCTTCATGCTCAGCCCTCACCGTGTGTTCGTCGGATATCTCCTCAAGAGAGCGTTGGTTTGGCTCGGGAAGGGTAAAAATGGTCAGGAGTAAACCCACCAGTGAGACAACAGCAGCTACGGCCATCGCTCCCTGGAGATGGAAGGTGATCAGCAGGTAGGGAAAGGCGAAGGCACCGATAAACGCACCGACCTTCCCCAGGGCCGCAGCGATACCATGCGCGGTTGTGCGCACCATGACTGGGAAGATCTCCGCCGGGTACACAAAGGTCGTAACGTTCGGGCCAAACTCGGTGAAGAAGTAGCTCAGGCCATATACTAACAAGAACGGGACAGTGTAGGCTGATATAGCCGGAACGACAGCAATCAACGCATAAGCAAGCGCCATCATAGCAAAACCAACACACTGAATCCATTTGCGCCCAAGTCGATCGATCGTCAGAATCGAGACGATATATCCAGGGAGGGCGGCGACCACAAAGATGATCAGCGTATAGAACATGTTGGTCACCAGGTTAGCATGTGAATTTAACGCTTTGAGGACGATCGGGCTAGAGATGGTAGTGCCGTAGTAGGCGATATCCAACAGAAACCATGCGCCCGATGTCCCGATTAACCAGAGCAGGTAGCGCCGCGTCAGCAACAGGTAGAGCCACGATCTTCCTGGTTTTTTCTTACTTTGCATCGTCGCGTCACTTGAAACTGCTGCAAGCGCGGCCTTATTTTGACTTTGTGAAAGCGCCGGTAGAGCAACAACGCCATTATCGCTCCTCCGTCCATTCTGCTCTTTGGTCACCATATTCACCGCCCGCGCAGCATCCTCAAGCTTGCCTTTCATGGCCAGCGTGAAGCGCGGCGTTTCAGCGATTTGGCGGCGCAAGTAAAAGGTTGCCAGTGCCGGAACGGCGCCCAGTCCCAGCATTATGCGCCATGTCAGGTCGTGGTTGATACCAGCTAGCAGCAAGACAATGGCAACCAGTGGACCAAGAATGAGACCAAGGCCCTGCATAGAGAATACCATCGTAATAAGTTTGCCACGATCGCGCCGGTTAGAGTACTCGCTCATCAAGGTAGCACTGACAGGATAGTCTCCGCCAATACCCAGACCCAGGATAAAGCGGAAGATCAGCAGCAAAATTACATTAGGAGCCAGTGCCGAGGCAATTGCGCCAACCGCCAGTACGATCAGTTCGTAACCATAGACGAACTTGCGGCCAAAATGATCTGCTAGCCGACCAAAGATGATTGACCCAAGGGCCGCTGCTATCAGCGATGTGCTACCAAGCAGTGAGATCTCAAGTGCATTGAGATGCCATAGGGGTGTAAGTATTGCCAATGCAACGCCGATAATAAAGAGGTCATAGGCGTCAGTAAAAAAGCCCATGCCCGATGTAATCATAGCTTTCAAGTGGAAACGAGAGAGTCCACTATCATCCAGCGCGGCCAATAAAGATTTTGCCGAAGATCTGTCGTCTTCCTCAGAAAAGTCATTGAGGTTGCCTTCCTCAAGTATCATAGAATATCTTCTCCTAGCTAAAAGGATAGGTTCTGTTGTTATAGCATTATTTCCATTAAAAGCTTATCGCATAAATGTTATGTGAATGTTAAACGACTATTAACAGGACGTTATTTTCAGGTTAGGAATATCTGAGAATTGAAGAGAAGAAGTGGCTGAAAACGCAGCTTTTGATCGCGCCTTGAAGAATGTGTGCTGATAGCGTACGATAAGATAAAGGTAGAGTGAGACTCCATCTCCTTATACCCTGAGTCTTCCTAATCCTGACAAAGCTGCCATCACAATCTGCAAAAAGAAGGAAAAGCGTATATGACCCACCTTTATATTATTCGCCATGGCCAGGCTATCAATGACGTACAGAAAACTACTGGAGACCCGGGTCTCTCGCCCCTTGGCGTTAAACAGGCCGAACATCTCAGGAATCGCCTGGCCGTTTCAGGTGAAATCTCAGCCGATGTACTAATTTCTAGCACCATGCTCCGTGCCAAACAAACAGCTGAAATCATTGCTCCCGCGCTTGACCTACCCATCACCTTTGACGATGAAGTACAGGAACAGCGCCCAGGTGATGCTTTGAACATGACTGAAAAGGAGTTCATAGCGAAGTTCGCTCCCGTCGCCTTTGAAGAGAAACCTTTTTTCCGTGTAGCGCCGGGTGCTGAGAGTTGGGTGGAATTCACCTTTAGAGCAGGCACAACTCTTAGCCGTATTATCCGTGAACACGACAGTAAAACCATAGTCATCGTCTGCCATGGTGGCATTGTGGATGCTTCTTTTCTCCTGTTCTTTGGACTGAGCAGCTTACAGTTTCCCCACGTACTGTTCTATACCCATAATACCTCGATAACACACTGGTACAAAGAAACGAACGGCTGGGCCGAGCGGCTCAATCTACCCATGAGTTGGATGCTCGAACGCTACAACGATGCTATGCATTTGCGCGATCTTACTTCGCCCGTCACTATTCCGTGGAAAGATATAGCTGCCCGGCCTGTCACAGGTGCTGAGACATCGATAGCGCCAATTGAGGCAGAATAGCTGCGCTTTGCATATGTACCAGGCGTGATAGGATTAACTGTAGCATTATACAAGGGAGGATA
>DMFQ01000353.1:2648-5188 GCA_003450555.1 Ktedonobacter sp. | reverse complement strand
GGATGGGTGCAAGCCTGAGCGACCTCACGCCTGAAGAATGGCACTATATGCCTCAGGGCAAAGTCAACAACATCGCCTTTCTCGCTTGGCACTGCGTGCGCACAGAGGACAACATTCTCCGCTTTATTTTGCAGCATCGGCCGCCTCTCTGGAACGAAGGGAACTGGCACGAGCGCCTGGCCCTTCCACCACGGGTACAAGGTACTGGTATGGCCACGGAGGAGGCCCGCACCTTTCGCATTGCCGACACAGGTCTATTTATGCAGTACACCGGTGCAGTCTGGCAGGAGTTCGAGGAATATCTCGCCGCAATCACGGACGGAGGTGCGGAACTCTCCCAACGCACAGTAACCGTCAAGCCACTTGGTAGTATGCCCGCACTGCAATCCATCGGGCAGGTTTGCATCACCCATTGTTTCATACATCTTGGCGAAATTGCCTGTCTGCTAGGTGAGCTTGGAAAGCAAGGCTTGCCGATTTAGGGTAACGCATGAACGCGCCATACATGCACCTTACTATCGCTGGCCGATGCAATGTACTCACCAGTAGGAGACCAGTCGAGCGTGCGCACCCACCTTGTATGACCCTCATACGTAACGCTTTGCTTAGCTGTAGTGGCTTGCCAGACCTGAATCGTAGTATCGTCGCTTCCAGAGGCGATAAATGAGCCTTCTGGTGACCACCCCACGGTCTTCACAGGACCGTGATGACCATCATATGCGCAAAGCGTACTTCCCGTTGTAGCATCCCACACAGTCACAAGCGCATCCTGGCCACCCGAGACAATAGACCTTCCATCTGGCGACCAATCTAAAGTGTAGACCGGGCCAGCTTGTCTATCACAAACCAGGGTATTGTGCCCGCTGCTGGCCTCCCAGACCTGCACAGTGCCATCAAAATTGCCAGCCGCGATACGGGAGCCATCGGGTGACCAGCTTACCGCGAAGTTCCGGTACTGTCCGTCGTGAATAGACACTACTTGCCCTGTAGCGACATCCCAAACATGAATGCTACTGTCGCCAAAATCTCCCCCGGAAACAATTGAGCGTCCATCTGGCGACCACGCGATACTGCGCACAAAGCGGCGATGCCCACGGTAGGCAATGATTTCCTCTCCGTTAAAAGCCCTCCACACCCGCACCTCGCCGCCCGTACACCCCGATGCAATCCGCTGCCCATCGGGAGACCAGGCGACAGCAAGTAGGCAATGCGTATGACCATTGTAGATACATGAGCAGGTTCCAGTGGTAGCGTTCCAGACTTGCACGGTATTATCCCGTGAACCAGAGGCGATAAAGCGGCCATCAGGCGACCATGCCACCGCAAATACGTTGTCGCTGTGACCCTGATAGAAAGTTGTTCCTGGCATAGCTAATGCTCTTTGGGGCCTTCTATGAGCAGATTAACTGCGTGGGGCAAAACAGGGAGAATACATTCCAGGCACTCTTTTACAGCTTTTGGGCTACCGGGCAAGTTGACAATTAATGTGCGCCCGCGTGTTCCCACCACGCCTCGCGAAAGCATGCCAAATGGAGTATGTTGGAGGCTGGCAGCGCGCATAGCCTCGGCTATACCTGGAGCTTCGCGCTCAATGACCGCCTTTGTTGCCTCTGGTGTAACATCACGCGGCGCTAACCCCGTACCTCCGGTAGTGATAATAAGGTTCAGGCGCTTCTCATCGCTCCACTCGCGCAGCGTTGCCTCGATCTGCTCGCGCTCGTCTGGAATGATTGCCCCCGCGCTTATGACCGCCTCCGGCATCTGTGCGACCAGGGCGCGAATACCTTCGCCACTGGTATCTTCCCTGGCGCCTTTCGAGCTACTATCGCTGATAGTGAGTACACCAATACTGATCATTCTATCTATCCCTGTGGGGTCAATTCTCGCATAATCGCCCCAATTTGTCGCCGCGAACCGTAGAGCCAGACGGTATATTCACCAGGCAATATCTCCACGTCAACCTGGCACTGCAACTCTGAAGCAAACTTCCTGGCAATATCCAGCAACTGCCCGCGTTCAGCTTCTCGGTGGCTGCTCGTTCTGAGTGCAAGCCTTCCCAGCCGCTCCTGTTGGCTCAATGACGCGTTAATCAACTCATGCAATTGGTCAAGGCCAAAGACGACATGCAGAGGCGGAGCACTCGGGGCATTTGCCTCTTTTCTCTGCTGTCTCGCAGGTATAATGACACCCATACCGCGTTCTTCGCCACGCGACTTTTCCCCAGCAGGAAACGTATAATTAACCTCTATCCCCACCTCTTGATGCACTGAGCGTAGTTTATCCAGTGTCAACTGCCGCGCCTCTTCCGAAATGTCAGAGGATGGATCAACATAGACCAGCAGAGAATGCTCCGGATCGGAGTAGATGAAGTGACGAGGATGGGCGGCTCGCCTACCACAATTTGGGCAGGTGGAAATATTCAATAATCCAGCCAGCACAGTATAGCGCAACTGTGGGTCCTGCCTGGTATTCACGTATTCATAAATCTTGCTATGAAACACCATGCCACAGGGACAGGTGATCATGTAATCTGTTGAGTG
>DMFQ01000353.1:1205-2480 GCA_003450555.1 Ktedonobacter sp. | reverse complement strand
GAAACGGCATCGGCTGTCTCTATAGCGTAGGGATAGCCACTTCCTCCGGCGATTACTTCGGCGCGCACGACATCCAGCACCGGCTCCAATACGCCATCATCGAGCATCCAGCGCGGAAACTCTAAACGCGCTGGGGGATGAGATGACGATGTCTGCAGGTAACAGAAAGCCACGCTTTCTCGATACTGACCATAGCCCTCCAGCACATCTCCGCGAGCACAGATCATTGCCGGAGTACGATCCCCCCAACATAAGCGCCCTTGCCAGAGCAGCGCGTCATGGATCCTTTTTGTCTCGCGCAACGTTGGCCTGGCTTGCATCGCATCAAGTCTCCTCAGCATCGTGATCACGTCACGCGCATAGCTCGTATTGACGAAACCGATGAGGGGCACGCGCTGCTCCTCAGAAGTGCGCAGCAGCGCAACGGCGGAAGCGATATAGCGCTCGCGATAGGGGCTGGGCATCGTCAGGGCAAACGAGACTACCAATGAACCATCGAAAAAGACTACTGGGCTGTGCGCCGGTTCTCCGGCGCGACGCGCGTGGCCATACTGCTCCATCTGGTTACAAAGTGTCTCGACCTCCAGCATATGACGGCGCAGTGTCACCTGCATTTCTGAGTATGGATAGCTGTCGGGATCGCCACTCTCACTCTTGGCCTCCTCCATTATCTCCTCAGGCGAGAGCACTTCTAGCTTCACATCCTTGGTGTAAGGTCGTCCGTGGGCGTGGGGATTGGCAAAGAAGCCAACCTGAATCAGGGCAACAGGAATGGAGGCATCACGCCACGGCTGCAACTGGCTACCATCAACGGCCAGCGTTGTGATTCCCTCGATGCATTCAGCCCACTGACGCGCCTGTTCATGATTGGCAAACTCGCGTCCGAAGGGGTTGACCGGGGGGGTACCATTTGCGCCTGTCCTATCGACCGAAACCAGCCAGCGGTCAAATTCTATACTGGGGCGTGCGCCCGCGGATAGACGACTACCTTCAGGCGGCAATTGATCTTCCAGGTGCTTACTCGATGGGTAACGTTGGTACAGTGTTTCAAGTACATGGCGATATGCTTGCAACTGCTCGCTAAACGAGCCATCATACATGGAAAACTGACCTTTTTTGAGTTGCAACGCCGCGTGAAGTTTCCCTTTATGAAGCATGGACCTGTACCTGTTCTCTAAGCCCGGTGTGTCCCGTGTGCCCTGTCATACCCTCGTCCTCCGTTAACTGCCGCGTCTCTCCATCCACCTTGCGTAAGCGGACCAGGCTGTCAAGTCC
>DMFQ01000353.1:0-980 GCA_003450555.1 Ktedonobacter sp. | reverse complement strand
TCATAATCGTTCTGCCACGAAAGTTGTGCGGAGCGATCTCCCATGATCTCCCCGAAGATACGGTTCGCCTCCGCGGAAATATCGCCCAGCATAGCCTTCAAGACATGAGGAGCAGCCTCTTTAATCAACTTGCGGAACTGCTCCATCATCTGCTGCAGTTCTTCAAGCGTCGCTTTTTCCTTCTGCGCTGCTTCTAGTTCCAGCAGATAAGCTTCCGCCTTCTGAATGTTCCGTTCGAGGTCACTGATTTCTTTCTGCGTTTGTTGTATGTTTATCACTAACGCACTCAGTTCACGACGCATGTCCTTAATATCTTTATCGACCGCCTCCAATTCTTCTGCATTGAAAGCAACCTTTGCCTGTTGGTATGCCTGTTCTGCCGCCTGCAGATCTTGCTGTGCCTGCTCTGCTGTGTGCAGTACTTCCTGGTACGCCTGCTCGCGCTGTGGCAAAAGACGCGCCGTTTGCTCATTCTGCATGTAGGTCGTGTAGCCAGTGGAGGTCTGTTGGAGAACAGCTTCTTGCTCACCGACATGCTCATCCAGGTTGGTATAGACTTGAAGTTGCTGCTCTAACGACAGCAACTGTTGCTCGATCGCTTGCAATTCCCGCTGTCTCTCCTGTAATTGCCGTTGGTATGTTGGTTCTTGCCTGATGATTTCGTGCTGGGCTTTCGTCTGCCCGCGCGGATCATTCAGATTTTTCAGTTGCTCTTTAACCTGACCAAGTTGCTCGCCACTGCCTTGTAGCTCTTTGGCCTGCTGGCGGCGCTCCTGTATCACTCCATCACATTGTTGAGCCTGCTCCTGCAGTTGCTGCACCTGCATGCGTAGCCCTTCGAGTCCGCGCACCTGTCCATCAGCTTTCTGGCTCTCGCTACGAGCCGCTTCCGCCTTGACGATCTGCTGATCAACCAGTTTGAGGGCATTCAAGTCCTGCTCAAGCTCGGTTGTTTCGCGTTCCAGCCGCGTAATCTCAAC
>DMFQ01000173.1:2222-3183 GCA_003450555.1 Ktedonobacter sp. | reverse complement strand
CCTGAATGAACATTCACAATTCTCCTCTACTAAGTGCGAACCTGGATTTGGATGCATAACATCAGCTATCACATGACTGAATCATGACTTACTACGCGTAAGTGTATCACAATATACTACTTGTGAAGATGCTATGCCGCGCATTTTTACATCACGTATAGGCTTCAATTGCATGCGTGCAAGCGTATCGTCCGGTGGTCAAAGGTGCGCGATTCTGATATGATTGGCATGAAAAGCTCCTTGAAGGATGAAGAGATTATTGTTTTCTGGTACTCAGAGTTTTCCACATGGCAAGCCCTGCACGTTCACTGTTTGCTTGTAAGGAATTACTGCCGAACCTCTCAAAAGAGATCTAAAGGGGAAATCCGCTTTGTATACTGATAGTCCTAAGCAAGGCTTGCTAGCAAAGTTGTCGAAATATCCTGGCATAGGCAAATATCAGCTCTTTGCCCTGCTCATCATAGTGCTTGCCGTTTGTCTGCGCATTCTGTTGACAGCTTCAGGCTGGCCGACGACTAATAGTGATGAGGGTACGATAGGTCTCATGGCCCGGCATATCGCTTATAACGGAGAACATCCCGTTGTATTTTATAATCGAAACTATTTGGGGGCATTAGAGGCCTATCTTGGCGCGGCCTTCTTTCGTCTCTTCGGCCCTTCGCTCTTCAGCTTGCGGCTTGGAATAATTCTGCTCGATGCCTTATTTTTTGCCAGTATGTATCTACTGACAAGCCTGCTCTACACAAAAAAGTTGGCCTTGTTCGTGCTGGTTTTGCTGGGCCTGGGGTCAAGCGCCATGTTTTTGCGGGAACTGTATGCCACAGGTGGCACCACTCAAACCCTCCTTTTTGGTACGCTCGCGTTTCTGCTGGCATCGTGGCTCGCACTCAGCTATAGACAGGACCTGACGGGCAGCAGGAGGTGGCTGCGTTTAGCCGCTTATGCTGGCTGGGGACTGGTG
>DMFQ01000173.1:1792-2079 GCA_003450555.1 Ktedonobacter sp. | reverse complement strand
TGTTTTGCTGGCGTGATCTGCGTACCCTGGCACCACTGTTCCTGCTGCTGGGTTTTGTCATCGGGATGTTTCCGCTCATTGTCTACAATCTGCAGGCAGCACCGGGACTGGATTCATTGTCCATGCTTGTAAGCCTCTTTCATGGTGGACCGAGTATGCATACAGCGCATACGTTGCCAAAACTTATACAGGGTATAGAGGGAACGGTGGGCATGAGTCTGCCTACAGCTACGGGGGATCCATTCTGCTCGGTGCCAGCAGTGGAATATGCCATCGATGCCAGCCCG
>DMFQ01000173.1:0-1616 GCA_003450555.1 Ktedonobacter sp. | reverse complement strand
AGGATGCTTTGGAAGTTACGCTCCCGTATGCGAGCAGGATCTCCCGAGGAGAGGCACGAGGTTGTGCTTCACTTTGCCAGGCTCTGCTTGCTTGGCTGCGCGGCGGTAGCGTTGACTATCTACGCGGTGAGTTCAGGGCCGCAGGATGCACCACATAGTCATGCACGCTATCTCGTTGATCTGCTTATCGTTACTCCCGCGCTTATCTGGCCAGTCTGGCGCGCTGCGACGGCACCAGCGGTCAAGGAGATGCAGCATGGACGTTTCGCAGGGTCACGGCTAGCGGTTATGTTCAATAGAGGAGTGCTCCTGCTGATTACTCTGCTTTTTCTGCTGGGGACTCTAAGCATAGTGGGCGATCTGTCCTCCTCTCAGGAGGCTAACCAGCAACAAGATAAGCTCATTGCCGCCCTTGAACGTATCGGTGCCACTCACATTTACTCTGATTTCTGGACGTGCAATCGCGTCACCTTTGTGAGCCAGGAAAAAATCATCTGTAGTGTGACTGACAGTACTTTACAACCGAGCCATAACTACTATGCCCCCTATTATACAACTGTACATGCAGATCCCCATTCGGCTTATGTATTCACTTATGATCTATTTCAGAAGGCATCTGATTTGCAAAGGGCTGAGCGCTCAGGCCATGGGTTCCGTCGTTTGGTCTTTGCTGGCTATATTATTTACCAGCCTGAGTAGCGAGAGTTGTGTTGCGTTTGCGAGGTAGAACAGCACTTGAGCTCTTCCAATAATGAGATCATTGTGGGAATGGAATTAGCTCTTGTTGCGGAATTTTTCAATCTGGGCACAATGCTCACTCGCATGGTTGCAGTGACTGATGATGAGATCGTTCAGTGAACGTTCGGCACCATACCAGGGCATTGTGCCTTTTTGCTGTAATTTCTCGGCTGGAAATTGCTGTAAGAGTGACAGGGTCTGTACTTGAATGTCATTATATTCATCCAACACGTGTTGGGCAGTCCTGTACCTGCGTTTTTCAACCTCTTCATCGTTAAATTTTGCCCCATCTTTGAGGAGCCTGGTGAGATATGGGGGTGGTTCCTGGCCAGATAATGTATTGAGCGCTTCGGCTAATGCCAATTCGTAGGATGTGAGGTGCGCGACTATTTCTTTTACTGACCAGTCGCCGCAGACTTCAGGGATGTCCCATTGTAGTTCGGGTAGGTCGTCCAGTACCTGAATGATTTTGAGATGGCAGTTATCTAACAATTCTACTGTGTTCATGTTGTTTCCTCTTTTTTTATTCTTTTTGCAAGTTGTTTGTAGATGGATCGATGTTCAGGCCGAAAAGTGGGTTGTTGTGTTTCTCTGACATATAGTTATTCCTATTTTTGTTAGTAGATCATGAGAAGAAGAAAATTGTGGGGGCACCACACACCTCGCTAAAGGCGTTCGATGATGGTGGCGATGCCCTGGCCGACGCCGATACACATGGTTGCCAGGCCGTAGTGTCCATCACGCCGTTCTAATTCGTTCAGCAGTGTGACGACGAGACGCGCGCCACTGCAACCGAGGGGGTGACCGAGGGCGATGGCTCCGCCGTTGACGTTAAGCTTCTCTTGATCTATTTCCAACTCGCGCGCACATTGTAGTGA
>DMFQ01000181.1:2969-7527 GCA_003450555.1 Ktedonobacter sp. | reverse complement strand
GCAACATCTGTTACAGCGTGCCTCCCTCAACCTCCTGAGCGTCTACATGGCTCATCTCATCCTGCGCCAGGTCGATTGGTCCCTGCGTTTCAATGACCAGGGAACTATCGAGCGTTATTTGAGCAGGGGAAGAACAATCCTGCAGGATATTACTCAGCGCACTCAGACCCTCTCACTAAATTTTTGTCGACTTTTGGGTGCTAATGTGATGCTCTTTACATGAGACGTAAGGAAGACAAGGAGGCTAATAGAGAATGATCATCATTGCGCCCATCGGCACGGAATAGCGTCCCGGGCGGGCGCCAATGAATGGCGCCCCTACTGAGTATCTTGTTGGTGTCGGCTTGCCCAGCGCTGCATCACTTCCCATCTCTTGCGAGCGATACGTGCAAGCTCACTGCATCGTTCCTCAATCTGGACGATCGAGGTATCCAATGAAAAGATGAGTGACCAACCACCCTCGTCTTCTACCAGTAGAACCTGCCTGGTCAGTTCTTCACGCGCAATCGTCCGCGCGCCGCCGAAGCTCAAATCTTTATGTACTACCGCAACAATAATCTCATCTTCTTGCGCAGTAGCCGTAGCATGTCCTATTGTCTTTGCATTCTTACGCAAGACGCCAGCAGCCTGAATTGTGCGATATGGCCTCTCCATGGCTTCCCTTGAAAAGGTGTGCATAACGAGGGACTCCTCCAGTTTGAGTATAGAAAACTTTCATTCTTCATTATATCACTGTCGAATCGACAGTCCACGGTAGAGCAACCAGTTACAAGGCCACGAACATTATGAACTTATTAGACCTCATGTGTGTACTGTATGTGCTTTGTGATCGTGTAGTAATAGATGGGATATTCTTTGAGGACATGATGATACACAACGAGGAAGAACGAAATGTCTGATATACCCTGGAAGGGAGCGGTGTAATGGCAAAGCCATTTACAATCGGGATTGAAGAAGAATTTCAGCTGGTGGACCGCCAAACAGGCCAGCTTTATCCAGGCATTCAAACTGTTTTAGAGCATGGACAGGCTATCTTTGGCGAACAGATCAAAGCTGAGATGCTTCAGCCGACAGTGGAGTTGATTTCCGAGGTATTGCCTGATATTCCCACGGCCCGTAAGGAAATGCGAACTGCAAGAGCGAAACTGGCGCGGCTGGTGGGAGAGGAAGGACTTGCCCTGATCAGCGCAGGCACTCATCCCACAGCACTGTGGCAAGAGCAGCCGAAGACGCCCCACGAACGCTACAACGAGTTGGAAGAAGAATATCAGGATGTCGCTCGCTCGATTTTGATCTTTGGACTGCATGTACACGTCGGAGTTGAGAAGAAGGAGATGGCCGTTACGTTGATGAACCAGCTGCGGACGTGGCTGCCACATTTGCTGGCTCTTTCTACCAACTCGCCTTTCTGGGCCGGACGTCACACTGGCCTCAAATCCTATCGCTCAGTGGTGTGGAAACCCTTCCCGCGTAGCGGGATACCCGAGGTCTTCCCCTCGTGGAATGATTTTGACGCCTATGTGCAGGCCCTCATCAAAACGGGCAGTATCGACAATGGCAAAAAAATCTGGTGGGATATTCGTCCGCATCCATTTTTCAATACTGTTGAGTTCCGCATTTTTGATATGCCTGGGACGGTTGAGTATACTATTGCTATTGCCGCGCTCTGCCAGGCGTTGGTCGCCAAGTTGACCAGGCTCAACAAAGCTGGCCTGTGGACTCCCATGTTGTCGTCTCACTTTATAGAGGAGAACAAGTGGCACGCGATGCGCTCAGGACTGGATGCCGAAGTGATCGATTATGTGCAGGGGCGTCGCCACAGCATGCGTGAATCTATCAGCGAACTGCTGGATTTCGTAGATGATGTCATAGACGATCTGGGTAGCCGTCCCGAAATTGATCACCTACGCGGCGTGCTCGAAGACAAACATGGTACAGGAGCAGATCAACAGATTGCAATCTATCAAGAAACTGGCAATTTAGACGATGTCGTCCAGTTTTTAATGCAACAGACCATGAAGGGCATACAAGAGTCATGGGGTGCTTGACTTGTGTTGTAAGGTCATCAACATGCCATGACGTGGACGCAGGTTCAGCATGGCCTCGTACTCAACAGGGTGACCTGGTAGAAGGCGCAATCGATAGCGTTGCGCTATGGTTGCCAGCACTAACTTTGCCTCCATCATTGCAAAGATGTTGCCAATGCACAGGCGTGGCCCACCTGCAAAGGGGAAGTAGGCGAAGGATGGGCGATTGACGGAGCGTTCAGGTGAGAAACGCTCGGGATCAAACACCTCCGGACTCTCCCAGAAGGCTGGATGGCGGTGTGTACAGTACGGGCTGATAAAGATCATACTGTTTGCTGGAATGTGATAGCCACGTATTTCGTCATCGGCAATGGCTTTACGCCCGAATAACCAGGCTGGTGGGTAAAGACGCAGCGCTTCCTCAAAAACCATCTGTGTGTAAGATAGTTTGGCAATGTGCTCAACCGTGGGCATATTGCCGCCGAGCACCTCATCCAACTCCACATGAAAGCGCTGCTCTACGTCAGGATGCTGAGAAAGCAGGTATAAGGTCCATGTTAATGAAGTCGCTACGGTTTCATGACCTGCCATCAGCATAGTCATTACTTCGTCATGCACTTGCTGCTCATTCATTCCCTGCCCCGTCTCCTCGTCACGCGCCATCAATAACATCGAGAGCAGGTCTCCTTTATCTCTATTCTGGCGGCGTCGCTCATTGATGATGGTATCGACTACCTCGTTGAGCGAACGAATTGCTGCTTGCAAACGGCGGTTGCGTGGGATAGGAACGTTAAGAGGAGGGAAAGGAGCATAGAAGTATTCAGCGTATAGCCGATTGACCCTTAAAAATGCCTGCTCAAAATCGCTTGCACCATCTCTGAGATCAATGTTAAACAGGGTCTTTCCGACGATACATAGGGTTAGCTGATACATCTCCGCTGCAATATCGAGTGGCTGTCCGCCCCCTTCGTGTTCTGCGAAGTCCTGCCAACGATTGAGCATTGCGAGCGTAGCCTCGGTCATCTGTGTGCCAAGGGCTGCAACGCGTTTGCGATGGAAGGCCGGCTGTATGAGACGCCGCTGATGCAGCCAGGACTGCCCATCGTTTCGTTAAAAGTCCCATGCCAAAAAGCGGCCTGAGCATCTGGTAAAGATAGAAGTCTTTGTTGTTGTAGTTTTTGTGATTCTCCTGGAGGATATGCTTGATGTCGTCTGGATGATTGACGATATAGGTTGGCCAGAAAGCGAAACGAATACGGGTAATATCCCCATATTGGTGGTTTAGCTCCAGTAGAAATCCTGGTGCATCGTGTTGCATTTCTGGGGCACTGCCGAGTAGGAAATGACCGCGTGGACCTGGAGGTGTCTTGTGACGTGGTAATGCGGCTTCAGGTGTTTTGATGATTTGTTTTGCCATTTGATTTTCTCCCTATCTTTCTCTTGGGAACTGTTCTAGACGTTATTATGCTGGCGTAACGAAATCCAGGCCTTTAAGCTGCACAGTGACATAAGGCGGGAATGGTTGGATTTGTGCCAGGTCATGCTCAAAAACGATGAGATTCCCGGTTCGATCAATCTCTTTGAAGCCGCCGAATTTGTAGGTGACGTACATCATGCGATTGCGATCATTTGATAGGAAGTCGGCCTGCAAATGTACATGTGCTTCTTTTGCCAGCATCATGATATAGTTCATCATGATGCTACCTACACTTCTGGACATTACTCGGCACGACATCAGCAAGAGCTTAATAGTCCAGACGTGCTCGTCGCAAGCTATGAGAGCCAAGCCAATTTTGCCGTACGTCCCGTATTTGTCCTCGAGATCTGCTATTAGCAGTTTGTATTTGGGAGACTGCCGGAACTCATTGAGTTCCTCGTAAGAGTAGGTGCGACCTGTTGTATTCAACTGGTGGGTACGGACGGTTAGTTCTTCGGCTCGCTGTAAGTCTGCTTCGCGAGCGGGAGCGATGGTGAACACCATATGTAATTGCGTGAGGAATTCTTCACTCGGTCCAACAAACTCTTTTTCTGCCTGTGCGCGCAGGATATCATTGAGATACATTTTCCTGCGCTTAGCGGAGTCTTCCGTAATAAAGCGGGGCATCATTTCCGGCATATCCAGGATTTGACGGATGTCATGGAGCCAATCGCTGTCAATACAGAGAACCTGAGGCAATGAGAATGCGACTTCCTCGCGCTCAAAGGGCTGATCATCGACGAAGGCCACGGTGTCCAGGCCAATGTTGATGGACGCGGCGATACTTTTGATCGAGGAGGACTTCGAATTCCAATTTATCTGAGGATACAAAAAGTACTCACTTAATCCCAGTTGCGCAAGTTTGCGCATAGTAGTGGAATAGTCGTTCTTGCTAGCGATTGAGTGCAGTATGCCTCGGCTGTCCAGAGTTTTGATGACCTCAACCACGCCAGGACGTAGTATTACCTGCTCGTCTTCCAGCAACACGTTATCCCACAGTGTGTTGTCCAGGTCCCATACGATGCACTTGATGGAGTGCTTTTTTGCATCCTTT
>DMFQ01000181.1:1399-2817 GCA_003450555.1 Ktedonobacter sp. | reverse complement strand
AGCTCCACCCTAGGGACTCGATGTATCGCGTCTGGGGAGGCACATTTCCGCGATGTCACGCGCGCTCCCCGTCCCACCCCGTGAGACGCGATCAATCGGGTCCCTACGCCTGCTGATATCCGCAGTTAGCAATAGTGATTTGCTGAATTTGTGTGCTGCCTTCGATAATTTCCATTACTTTGGCATCGCGCAGATAGCGTTGTACTGGATATTCGCTGCTGCATCCCAAGGCGCCGTGAATCTGGACGGCATCGTTGGCGGCTTTCATCGCAGCGGTAGAGGCGAAATATTTGGCGATAAACGTCTCCATCAGGGTAGCGGGATCACCCTTATCCTTGAGATAGGCGGCATGGTGGCAGAGCAACCTGGCGGCTTTCACATTGGTGATCATATCGGTAACCATTTGCTGAATGAGCTGGTGCTCTTTTAGCAATGTGCCATACTGCTTGCGGGTACTGGTAAAGGCCAGGGTGGCGTCCAGGCAAGCTTGAGCAATTCCTACGCAGCCACAAGCGACACTGAATCTGCCAATATCCAGGGCCGAAGTTGCGATAGGTGCCAGGCCAAACCCGCTACCGCCCACAAGATTTTCTTTTGCGATGACACAATCTTGTAAATGTAGTTCGGCAAGCATGGAAGCTCTGGTGCCCAACATGCCAGCAATGGGTATCATCGAAAGGCCAGGTGTGTCGCGTTCAACAAGAAAAGCTGATACTTTCCCATTGAGCTGGGCGAAAAGTAAGAACACGTCCGCGATTTGCCCGTAGGTGATCCATTTCTTGTGACCGTGTAGCACATAGGAGTTGCCTTGCAGAGTGGCAGTGGTTTCGACGCTTTTGGCATCACTGCCCACAACTGGTTCGCTTAAAGCGAAGGCGCCGATAGCTTCGCCGCTGGCTAAGCCGGGTAACCATCTCGTTTTGTGGTATTTACTTCCCCATTTCAAAATAGCATAGGAAACCATGCTGTGTACTGTCAGCAAGCTGCGCACAGAGGAGCATCCATAGCCAATCTCTTCATGTAAGCTGCCAAGGGAAACCATATCCATGCCGCTGCCCCCCCACTCCACGGGCACTATTGCACCGAGAAACCCTTGCTGCGCCATTTTTTGAATGAGTTCGCGTGGCGTACGCTCTTCTCTATCGTACAGGTCAGCGTTAGGAATAATCTCCTTGCGCACAAACTCTTTGATGGACACCTGGTCTTGTTTTTGTTGAAACGTTGCTTCAAACTCCATGCCTGTACTACCTTTCGACCCTGCTCTTCATGCAGTGCTATACACTCGAACGAGAGGTCGTCTTGCGCTCGATTAGCTGTACAATTGCGTTAATTGTCCTGAAATTATCGATATCAAGATCTTCGTTATCGACAATGAGAGCGAATTCGCTCTCGACAAAGAGCACAAGCTGCATAGCAAA
>DMFQ01000181.1:0-1310 GCA_003450555.1 Ktedonobacter sp. | reverse complement strand
GAGCACAAGCTGCATAGCAAAAAGTGAGTTGATGAAACCCAGGGCGAAAATGTCCTCGTCGTCCTGCAGGTTTATGTTCTGAAAAAACTTTGCGATAAAAGCCCTGATTTTCGTACGGCTGTCTTCCATGATACTGTGCTCCTGCTGAATATGCTCTGGTTTACATACCAATTGATTGATAGGTGTAGAAGCCCTGTCCGCTTTTCCGACCATACAAGCCGGCATCGACCATTTTCTTCAGTAGCGGGCAGGGACGGTACTTGCTGTCATTGAAGCTCTCATAGAGCACCTCAATCGAGTACAGAATGGTGTCCAATCCGATGAGATCGGCGGTTTCTAACGGGCCCATTTTGTGGCCAAAACAGGATTTGAAGATTGTATCGATGTCTCCAGCAACTGCTACTTGATCCTGGATCAGGTAGATAGCTTCATTGACCATAAGCATGAGAACCCGGTTCGAGACAAAACCAGGCATGTCGTTCACCACGATACATTCTTTGCCCATTGTCGCCAACAAGCCCTTAGCCGCTTCAATGGTCTCGTCCGAGGTATGGTAACCACGGATCATCTCTACCATACTCTTCAGGGGAACCGGGTTCATGAAGTGCATGCCCAGGACATTGGAAGGACGCTGTGTGGACGAGGCTATGCGGGTAATCGAGATGGCCGACGTGTTGGCGGCAAAGATGCAGCGTTCGGGACAGACGGCATCAAGCTGTTCGTAGATGCGCTTTTTAATATCCCATTTCTCGGTAGCATTCTCGATGACAAAATCGGCATCAGCGAATGGCGCGTATTCAGTGGTAAAGGCGATGCGCTCGATACTGTCCTCGATAGGTTCGTGCTGCTTTGCTTTGTTGAAGAGCAGGGAGAAGCGTATGTTTTTGGCGATTTCATCTTTTGCACGTTTCAACACAGTTGACGATACATCGAGGAGTATGACGCGAAAACCCGCTTGAGCGAGATTTTGAGCCACACCTGTGCCCATCACTCCTGCACCTACTACTCCTACAGTTTGAATATTCATGGCTTGACCTCCATACTACTAGTGTTGTTTAAGACTGGGGGAAGAGAGACATAGTGTCGCTGTTCATGAACATGAAAGCCAGCCCAATCAATCTTGACGCCTGCTTGCCACAATTTGCCAAGCGTATTCAATAAAAAAGATTGGCATGATTGACGCTCGTGGGCCGCAGGTAGTGTTGCTTGAACCAGGGGCATCCGTTTCATGCCGCAGGCTGGGTGCTGTATCACAAAAGAGCTGAGCGTCCCGTCCTGGTCCAACTTCAAGTACAAACAATGCGGGATCT
>DMFQ01000179.1:18527-18769 GCA_003450555.1 Ktedonobacter sp. | reverse complement strand
ACCCTGCTAATTCACAGGCCCTGACACTATTCCTATGTAGTACGCATTACGAGAAGGAATAAAGACAAAACCCCTAATAACTCAACAGCACAACCGCCGGGGACGATTCGACACTATTACCAATCTGGTAGCGCCATATTAGTGTGGCATCGTTAAACCACAGAGCGTAGATATAGCCATCGTTGGAGCCAACGTAGACAACGCCATCGATGATGCGTGGTGACGAGCCGATATAAACAACG
>DMFQ01000179.1:10022-18436 GCA_003450555.1 Ktedonobacter sp. | reverse complement strand
CATTATAGACTCCTGGCGAACCTGTTATCTGTCCTCCCATCGCGTGACTCCAGAGTGAGGCGCCGCTGGCAGCATTGAAGGCGTAGACGGAGCCATCAGATGAGCCAATAAAGACGGCGCCACTTGCGATCGTGGGTGAGGAGTAGCCAATGCTTCCGCTCGTCGGAACACGCCAATTGAAGGCGCCTGTACTCGCATTAAGGGAATACAGGTAGTCGTCATTCGAGCCGACGTAGACGACTCCTTTGTGGACGGTCGGAGAAGAGGCAATTGCGCCACTCGTCTGATAACGCCAGTTTTGTATTCCTTTGGAGCTGATGGCATAGAGGTAGCTATCGTTCGATCCAACATAGATGATACCGCCGACAATTGCCGGTGAAGATGCAATCGGGCCGCCTGTCGAGAAATGCCAGATAGGCACACCCGTTGTAGCGTTGAGCGCGTAGAGGTTATCGTCGTTCGAGCCAATATAGACGACGCCTTTGACGACCCTCGGTGAAGAGTAGATCGGACCACCCGTGGTGAATTGCCAGAGCAGCGAGTTATCGCTGGTTTTATACGCGTAAACCGTGCCATCCGTTGAGCCAACATAGACAACGCCTTTGACACTGATCGGGGACGAAAAAACGGTGTTGCCCGTCTGTTTGCTCCAGGAGAAGGTTCCATCGCTGGCACCAAGAGCATAGAGGCGCGTATCGTCGGAGCCAACATAGACTGTTCCACTCAACGCTCGACTCTGCACACAGCCCGCTGTGGCATTGCTCCATTCCTCCTGCACGATGTAGTAGTGCCCATAATGCTATAGTAGTAGGAAAGAGCTAGCTATTTAATTTTCAGCGAGTATACTCATTGAGGCTGAGAAAGTCAAATAACATAGGCTAATAAGACATTTTGTTACCTGATCACTGTAGATTTACCCGGAAGGAGCTAAGCAAGCGTCATACTATCGAATTACTTCAGCCTTTTGAAATCGAGAAGCTGAACCAAACGGTCATGTGCTACCGTAATGTGTTATGATAGCTTTTTCTCATCCGTTTATGTAAGTATACGGTACCCATACCAATCGTGGTACTTCATTTTTCTTTACTAGGGAGAGTATTGCTACTATGATTGAGAGTCAGGAGACGGCCGCCCAGAAAACGATCCTGGTTGTTGAGGATGATGAAATCAATGCCGATCTCTTTCGGATGACTATCACTCAAGAAACACCTCATCGTCCTCTGATTGTAACAAAGGGATTCGAGGCTTTACAAATTGCGCAAGCAGAAAAGCCTGATCTCTTTATTCTCGACTACTACCTTAGCGATATGACTGGTATCGAACTGTATCAGCATCTCCGCAATATTCCAGGGTTAGAGCATATCCCAGCTATCATGATGAGCGCGAGAATTGAATATCACGACGAAGAGATCAAACAGCATAGCCTCTTTGAGCTTGGGAAACCCTTTGGATTAGATGAATTCATCGCGGCTATTGGCAATTCTCTCGCCTGATGCTTCGTTTCTTTCGTATCAATCCTGGGCAAAAGGAAGCGAGACAAAAAAGGTTGATCCCCGTTTTGGCGTACTTTTCACCCAGATGTTCCCGTTATGGGCCTGTACGATCTCATGTGAGATGTACAAGCCTATGCCCATGCCCGGAAAATTATTGTTAGCATAAGAGGCCCGAAAGAAGCGGTCAAAGATTTTGTGATGATGCTCTTTGGGAATACCAATCCCATAATCTCGTACATGCACTGTCACCGTGTCTTGTTCAGAAACAATCTTAATATCTACTCGCTCTGCTTTGGGCGAGAACTTGATCGCGTTGGTAATCAAATTAATAAGTACTTGTTCCAGCCTGTCTTTATCCCCCATGACTTTGCGACTTGCCGTTCCTGTAAGGGTGATCGTATGTGGACTTGCCGTTTGCAGGTTTGTGATCATGTCAGCGACCCAGGAGTTGAAATCAAACGGCGCTTTAATGTAAGCAACCTTGCCCATCTGCATTTTCGAGGTATCGAGGAGGTCCGTAATGAGCTTGGTGAGCCGGTCGAGTTGTCCATCCATACGCGCGAGAATGGCGGCATGCTTTTGCATTCCTTGCCTTTCGAATGCTCGCTGTAGTAGTTGAGTATATCCTTTTAAGGCGGTCACCGGCGTTCGCAATTCATGACTGGCGACACTGATAAATTCATCTTTGCGCTGCTCCGCTTCCTCGCTCCTGTCATTCTCCTGCAAGTGCAGTTGTGCGCGCTTCCACTCAGTAATGTCTCGATTGCTAGCAACCGTACCAATGCTGGTGCCTGTCTTGTCCTTTATATAGGAAACCGAAGTGAGAACGGAGACCTGCCTCCCATCTTTACACTGCTGGTTCACCTCCCCTTGCCAATAGCCTCTGGTACGCAGGTGATCTTGCCATTCTTCGTTGTTAGCATCAGGAAAAGTAGTTGATAGGATGAGGTGGACGTCTTTACCTAGAACGTCCTTCTCTGTCCATCCATAGAGCCTTTCAGCAGCGGCATTCCAAAGCAAAATGCGATAGTCCAGGTCAGTTGCAATCAATGCATCCGCAATGCTGTCAGCGATATTGGCCTGAAATGCCTGATCCTTTTCCACTTTTAATGACGTAATGCCCTCATTATTGCTATCTTGCATAGAAAAAGACTCATACATGAAATATCCTCCTTTTCCTATTTTTCTTTAGTGGACGCTATACATTGGCAAAAAATAACCCTCTTCAAGGGCTGAATTGGCGTTGCTACTCAGTACACGATTCGTCTAAGCTATTTGGTCTCAACTCACCAGGCCTTTTTGCTAGAGATAGGTCTTGACAAGTTTGTGATGGCGCTGTGAGATAGGCTCTTTGCCTTGTGATGTCGCTGTGAGGTGAGGATACTATACTTCTCCCAGGAGATGTTGGGAGCAGCGAGGCCCCTTCCTCAATGGTCTCATTCCGACATTTGTGACATGAGGGGCAACAGAGTTATAGATGAGCCATAAATTTAAGTGAGTTCGCTTACTTAAAGCAAGAAATGAAACTGAGGGCTCTCTCAAAGTGAGCAGGAACCTGCTTGTTGAGCGGAGAGACCACCCATATATGCTGATGAGCAGAAGGAGAAACTGATGAAGGAACACATGCGTTCGATCTGGCTTAGTATGTTTGTCGTACTCGCAGTACTAGTTACCGCGTGTGGTGGAACAACTGGTCCAACTACAAGCTCTAGTACCACAAACACCGCGCCGAAAACTGTCAATATTACGGTCACCGAGTTCAAAATTGCGTCCGATCTTACGCAGTTTTCTACAGGGGTACCTTATCACTTCGTCGTTGTGAACAAAGGGACGACTATGCATGAAGTCATGATTGCGCCGCCGCTGACGGGGACCATGACGGTGGACGATTTAGACAAGCTGAGATTGTTCGAGGTCTCAGATATTGCGGCTGGCGAAACTAAAACCCTTGATTACACTTTTAAGGAGAGTGCCTCACTCGGGAAAATGCAGATGGCTTGCCACGTACCAGGCCACTATGAATCGGGGATGATGCTTCCTGTGGTCATTGTTTAAGCAGCGTCCGAGGTGGGGAAAGGCGAGAAATCGCGTGGCTGACATCTGCGTCGCGTCACAGTCCCACTCTACCGCTTGCGGAGTGCGCTCAGTCGCTTGTGGCAACGCTCTCCACCTTGCTTCGCGGCCTTGGGCAGACCGCGTCGAACGCACGCTCGAGTGACTTTCACCTAATGCTTGTCTCGCGCTGGGCTGGGTAAAGACCCGGTCCACTTTGCCCACGGAGAACCGCCTCAGAAGCACAGAACCATCTCAGGGCTGCACGGCTTCCGTGAACAGCTCAGGAAAGCTGCGTGCTGCCAGCCGCCGTCAGCAGACTTCTTTGACCCTCTCCACTCTTTTCCTGCTTCTCGCCTCGCTCCTTCGCTGCATGTGAGCGGCTGGTGGTCTCCCATGCTCACGAGAAGCAGGGGGAATCCACTATCATGCGGTGGATTCCCCCTGCTTCTCTTTCTTAAGCTCATCCTCTGCAAAATTCGGGATGACTCATGTCTTAATCTCTTAAAGAGTCTCCCTATACTTGTTTGTAATCGGCAATCTCCTGTCGCGCCCAAAGGCTCTCGTGGTGATCTTCACGCCTGGAGGGGCCTGGCGGCGTTTGTACTCGCTGATATCGACCAGCCGCATGACCCGCTCAACCGTCTTTTGATCGAAGCCCATGGCAAGGATCTCGCTAAAGCTGCGGTCGTCCTCGGCATAGGCCTTGAGGATGGGATCCAGCACATCATAGGGGGGCAGGCTATCAGCATCTTTCTGGTTTGGACGCAGCTCGGCGGAGGGCGGCTTCTCAATCACGGACAGCGGAATGACAGGCGCACTGCCGAGGCTGTTGCGATAGCGGCACAGGTCGAAGACGAGCGTCTTCAGGACATCTTTTAAGACGGCGAAGCCACCGGCCATATCGCCGTACAGCGTGCTGTACCCTGTCGCCATCTCAGACTTATTGCCCGTGGTGAGCACGATTGGACCAAGCTTGTTGGAGATGGTCATCAAGATGTTGCCACGAATACGTGCCTGCAGGTTTTCGGCTGCCAGACCTGGATCGCCCTCACCAAGGGCGGGTTCTAACATCTTGAGTGAGGCGCGAAAGGTTTCCTCGATGGGAATGGTCATGAATTGTATGCCAAGGTTCTCGACCAGCAGTTGGGCATCGGTCTTGCTGCCCTCGGAGGAATAGCCCGAGGGCATCGAGATGCCGAGTACGTTCTCAGCGCCAAGCGCGTCAACGGCGATCACCGCCGTCAGTGTCGAGTCGATGCCTCCTGAGAGACCGATAATCGCCTTCTTGAATCCGGACTTGCGTACATAGTCGCCGGTTCCCAGAACAAGGGCGGCATAGATTTCCGCTAAATATTCCATTTTAGGCTCTATGCGTTGAGGCGCCCCCAGGATAACATGAGTGCGCTCGCGAGACGAATAGTCCCTCGTCGCTACAGAGATGATCGGCACATCATCAGAAGCCACGTGCAGGCGTTCCTGGCGGCGGCGCGGGATCGTGGAGACGCGAACGAAAGACAGAGGCGCTATCGAGATCGACGATCAGCATATCCTCCTCAAACTGTTTCGCGCGTGCAATCAACGTGCCCTGTTCGTTGAAGACCATGCTGCCGCCGTCAAAGACCAGTTCATCCTGTCCACCAACCATATTCAGATAGACGACGATGACGCCATTGTCCGCGGCGCGTGTTGCCAGCATCTCTTCACGGAAGGTTCCCTTGCCAGCGTAATAGGGCGAGCCATTGATGTTCAGGATGACCTCGGCCCCGGCATGAGCTTGCATGGTCATCGGCCCCGAAGGATACCAGATGTCTTCGCAGATATTGACTCCCACGTGCACATCGTTGATCATAAAAATGGGCGCCTTGCGCCCCGCCTGAAAGTAGCGGTTCTCGTCAAAGACACCGTAATTAGGCAGGTAGTGCTTATGGTAAATGCCTACCAGTTTGCCAGCGTTGATAACCGCTGCCGCGTTGTAGATATCATGGTCGCGATCCACAAAGCCTACAACAGTGGTCAATTCTGGCATGTGACGGCTTTCTGAGACCAGGTGATGCAGTTTACCCAGGTTAGCAGCAACGAATCCCGGCTTGAGCAGCAGATCTTCAGGAGGATAACCCGCCAGAGCTAGCTCGGGGAGGCAGACGATATGCGCTCCCGCTGCATAAGCTTGCTGCATAGCTGTCAGTATTTTGTTGGTATTGCCTTCCAGGTCGCCCACTGTGACATTGACCTGGGCAAGCGCGACACGAAGCGGTAGAATATTCATAGGTGACCCTGTTTTCTCCCTTCTCCACTTGACGAATCGGTAGAAACACACTACGCTAGAGAGCAGATAGATATAAACCCAACATTGCGCGAAGGAGTCTTCCTTATACTATGGAAATACAGGCTTATGCCACCTTAGTAATCCCATTTATTATTGTTGTCTACCTGGCGGTACTGCTTTTTATGCGCCCTGCGCGCATAGTTTTGCTGGCTTCGCTGCTTGGCGGCTTGACGATGGGCATCATCAATATGCTTGTTGATCTCATCGCCTATTTCGCTCACTGGTGGCATTATACCCTCAACGGGTTGATTTTGCACTTACCGCTGCCATTCTATATCACTCCCATATTAATTTACGGGAGCATTGTCTACCTGCTCATCTGGCGTTTCTGGCACGGGCGCGGCCACTGGTTCGCGCTGCTCTTGCTCTTCGGCATCCCCCTTTTCAGGGCCGCCACCGATATCATAGGAGCTAGCGTAACCCAGTCGAGCTATACCAGTTTTGATAGCATACTGGCCGGGCCGCTTGACGTAGTCATGTGGCTGCTGATGTTCTATGGCGGTTTTTTCGTATTTACCCGTTTAGCTCCTTTGGAGATAAGGCTAAAAAAAGAAGCGTCATGAAAGGCAGAGAAACATTCGTGGATATTTCCAGCGCAGAAATTGTTGAACAGATAAATACCACGCGCGAGGGATCGGTGTGGGAGATACTGGATATCAAGCTGCTCTCAGCTGAAAAGGATCGCGTGGTCGCGACAATGCCCATTGGACCTAATCACCGCCAGCAGGTTGGCTATTTACACGGTGGCATATCGGTCGTGCTGGCCGAATCGCTAGCCTCTCTCGGCACCGTCCTGAATATCGATGCAAGTCGGCAAATGGCCTTCGGTCTGGAGATCAATGCCAATCACCTCAGGCCCAAGCGCGAGGGTCAGCTGACCGGCGTCGCAACGCCTATCCACCGCGGCCGTACCACCCATGTCTGGGAGATCAAGATCAGTGATGAGAATGACAAGCTCGTCTGTGTTTCGCGCTGTACAGTAGCTGTGGTAGACCGCCCGCCAGATAACGGCAATCCTTTCGAGAAAAAGTTGCCCAGTTTCGGATAACTATCTACATATTATCGATCTGAACAGGTTCAACTGGCTCTGCAAGAGGGAAGCCAAAAATCCTTGAGTAGAAGTACAGTTCAGCATCAAGCGTGCGCTTGATATTCTCCGCGCGCCGAAAGCCGTGCTGCTCCCCCTCAAAAGGCAGGTATGCCACGGGCAGCCCTTTCGCGTGCAGCGCCTCAACCATCAGTTCAGCCTGACTCGGGGGAACGACCTTGTCCTCGAGTCCCTGGAAGAAGATGACCGGACACGAGATGCGCTCCGTGAAGTGGATCGGCGAGCGTGCCAGGTAAACATCGCGCCGCTCAGGATAAGGACCAACAAGCTTGTTCATGTAGCGCGACTCGAATTTATGGGTGTCTTTGGCCAGGGCCTCAACATCGCTGACGCCAAAATGGCTGGCACCAGCTTTGAAGACATCGCGGAACGTAATAGCGCACAACGTTGTATAGCCGCCCGCGCTGCCACCAGCAATCATCAGGCGCTGTCCGTCTACCATTCCTCGCTCCGCCAGGTACTGAGCGCCGTTGATACAATCATCAACATCGACAATACCCCACTGACCGGTGAGCCGCTCGCGATAGGCACGTCCATAGCCCGTGCTTCCTCCGTAATTCACGTCGAGTACGGCGATGCCACGGCTCGTCCAGTATTGTATACCCAATTTAAGCATACTGTTGGTGGCGCTGGTCGGCCCGCCATGACTATTGACGAGCAGGGGTGGAAGTTCCCCTTCAGGAGCTGCGTAGTCAGGATTGCGCGGTGGATAGAAAAAGCCATGAGCTGTCAGACCTCCCTCCGTGGGAAACTCAATTGGCTCTGCTATCGAGATGTACGCGCTATCTATAGTAATCTCGCTGGAACGTCGCAATACTTCGATATGGCCGGTGGCCATGTCAAACTGCACGAACGCTGCCGCCTCAGTGGGAGAGCCGCTGCCAAAAAGGACGCGTCCCTTTGCGGCGACTGGCGAACCGATGGTGGTATAGGGTGTCTCGATCGGCTTGAGCTTGCCCGTCGTTGTGTCAAGGCTGGCCAGAGAGCATATGCCTCGTTGCATATAAGTGCAAATGATCTCATTACTTGATGCGAACGAGTAGGTTGACATGCCAAAGACCCACTGCGGCATACCAAACTCGGCCTCCATGGGACAGAGAGGGGTAGCACTTTCGTCGCGCCAGCGGTAGAGATTCCACCAGCCTGTGCGGTCGGAGACGAAGTGCAGGACCCCGGCTGGCGACCATTCCGGCTGAAAGATTGATTCATTGCTGCCGCCCGCGATGTGCTTTTCGTGGAGCAGCGATCCATCCGTCCCAAGCTCACCCAGCCATAGTTCGCTGCCGTCCCACGGCATGTTGGGGTGATGCCACGTGAGCCATGCCAGTTGTGTTCCGTCGGGACTGAGGCGCGGCGTGGCATAGAAGTCGTTGCCTGAAACCAGTACCTGCTGCGTCTTCTGTGCCTGGTCGCTGCCATCGAGCGCGCAGCT
>DMFQ01000179.1:8685-9898 GCA_003450555.1 Ktedonobacter sp. | reverse complement strand
CGATCAATCACAGCATCAGCGTAGCGCAGTTGCTCAGCAGGGGTAATCGGCTGTGGAGCAGAACCAGGAACCAGGCGGTAAAGACGCTGGTCGGCAAAATTTGAGAAATAGATCGTACCATCGTGAACAACGTAGGAGCCACCACCATACTCGTGAACGCGTGTGCGCGCATTGAATGGCGCGGGAAGTACATCGGTTGACTGTCCATCAGGAGTTCGCCGTACAATGACATTGCGACCACCTTCAGAGGGGCGCAGTTCGCTCCAGTAGATATCCTGACCATCGAGCGCGATTGTACCAAGTCCTATTGTCGCGGATACGATCACGTCCGAGGTTATAGGTGATTTCCAGGAGCCATAAGGCTCAACGCGTGGTGTTGTCATTTTGTAACTCCGTCACTACTGCTGCTATATCTTGATAGATAGAGTCAGGTTTGATAGGGGATTGCGCGGCATCTTCGCGCGAGTCTTTGCCCGAGAGCACCAGGAGGGTATGGGTACCGGCAGCTTTCCCACCCAGGATATCGACGGCGAGGCCGTCGCCAATCATCACTGTTTCCTCTGGTTGGCTTTGTAACAGGCGCATCGCCTCTTGCAGGAGCGTCGGCTCTGGTTTTCCTATAACCTCCGGTACGACTCCTGTGCCCGCTTCAATTGCGGCAACCATCGTGCCACAACCGGGTACAAAACCACCGACAATAGGCAGAAGCGCGTCGCGATTGATGGCTACAAAGTGCGCTCCCGCACGGATAGCGAGTACGGCCCCGGTCAACTTCTGATAGTCGAAATGACGGTCCAGGCCCACCAGCACCACGTCGGCTTGTTGTGCGTCGAGGGGAGCGAGCTGAAGATGGTGTTGCAGTACGAGGTCGTTCAGAGGAGGTTCGCCCACAACATAGACGAGAGCTCCGGGGAAGCGGCGCGCAATGTTCTGTATCGCGGCCTGCCCGGCACTCAACATGTGTGCTGCATCGGCGACGATACCGAGACGTGCCAGCTTTTCCAGCACCTGCGTCTCGCTGGCAAACGAATTATTGGTGAGAAAGAGATATTTTTTGTGATGGGCCTGGAGCCAGTCAATAAATTCTTTTGCGCCCGGGAGCAATTCATTGCCCCGGTAGATGACTCCGTCCAGATCGATCAGGTAAGTAGTGAAAGGTAACATAGTGCTCCTCGTGGTTCAAAGAAGATGTCATGAAAGTTGACGGTCAGCA
>DMFQ01000179.1:7740-8638 GCA_003450555.1 Ktedonobacter sp. | reverse complement strand
TCAGCAGCGCTAGCGCTGCTGACCGTCAACTTTCATGACGATTTTATTCTCGTAAAAGCTGTTCGCGGATAGCAACGATTTCACGGCGTAAAGTGGGGTTGATATTTACTTCGCGATCAATCTTTTCGCAGGCATGCATCACAGTGCTATGGTCACGTCCGCCAAAGAGTTGGCCAATTTCGAGGAGAGAGACCTGCGTCTCCTGGCGGATCAGGTACATGGCTATCTGACGCGGCATAACAATGTGCTTGTCGCGCTGCTTACCACACATGGCATCAAGGGAAATATGATAGTATTCGGCAACGGACTGGGCAATCTGCTTGCCGTTCAAGCGCGATTCCCTGGTGTCGTTGCCCAGCGAAGTCATGGCAGCGCGCGCTACATCCATCGTGAGATCCAGGTGATGCAGTTGTTGGTAGGCCATCAGGCGGTTGAGACAGCCCTCTAATTCACGGATATTAGTCTGGACTCGACCCGCGATATAGGCGATGATATCGTCAGGAACACGGTAGCGCAGCAGGTCGGCCTTGACGCGCAGGATGGCCATACGGGTCTCCAGGTCCGGCGGTTGGATGTCGGCAATAAGGCCCCATTCAAAACGCGAACGCAGGCGTTCTTCCAGGCTCACGATAGCCTTGGGGGGTCGGTCACTGCAGATTACAATCTGTTTGCTCATCTCATGCAGGCTGTTAAACGTATGGAAAAACTCTTCTTCGGTCGACTCCTTGCCCGCGATGAATTGGATATCATCCACCAGCAGGATATCGACCGAGCGATATTTGGCGCGGAATTCTTCGGTGGTGCGATAACGAATAGCATTGATAATTTCGTTGGTGAATTGTTCAGAAGAAACGTAAAGCACTGCCAGGCCAGTCTGTACACCCTGATGTCCAATGGC
>DMFQ01000179.1:0-7692 GCA_003450555.1 Ktedonobacter sp. | reverse complement strand
CCATACAAGAAGAGGGGGTTATACGATTCGCCCGGCGCCTCCGCTACAGCCAGGGAAGCCGCGTGGGCCAGCCGGTTGCTGCCGCCCACGATAAAGGCATCAAAGGTGTAACGAGGATTGAGGCGATTATGCATCAAGATGTTCGCTCTCTGTTCGTTGTCCCACTCTTCCAGTGAATCGGAGGCGCCATAGCCCACGTATGGTTGTTCGTTGTGTATAGATGATTTCGCGGGCGCTTCATAGTACGCATAATTATTGTCCGCCATTGAGGTGCGATAATTCATCTCTCGTTCGGAGTAACCGTCATCCATAGTATCGGTGACGCTGATAGCAACCGGCTGGCCCGTTATATCCATCAGGATATCTTCGATGGAGCGCCGCCAGCGCGTACTGATGACATCGCGCGCCAGGCTGCCGGGAACTTGCAGCGTGAAATATACGGCCTGATCCTGTGGAGCAAGAGAGGCAGCATCGATATCATCTGCCCCAATATTGGGAGCGTCCGTTAGATGAGCGGATTGCAGCCACGCCTTACTTACCTCGTCAATAGGCTCGGTTTCCAATCGTTCGAGCATGGTGCGCCATAGAGCTGCTGCATTCACTTAAAAATCTCCCGTGGTTAGTCTTCTATGAGGGCAATGCATTCAATCTCAACCAGTGCCTGGCGCGGGAGTTCCGCGACAGCTACCGTTGAACGTGCCGGAGTCATTCCGCTGAAATAAGTCGCGTAGACAGCGTTCATGGCCTGGAAATCACTCATAGTTGTCAGAAAGACAGTTGTTTTGATGACGTTGGCAAATGAAGTTCCTGCCTCCGCTAAAACAGCCTGTAAGTTCTGAAAAACGCGCTGTGTCTGCTCCTGGACTTCTTCTCCCACGAGTTGACCACTTGCTGGATCAAGGGCGATCTGGCCCGAGGTGTAGACAAACTGGCCGCAACGAATGGCCTGACTGTAAGGGCCAATAGCCGCGGGAGCATGATTTGTGCTGATTTGTGTGCGCTGCATAGATACTTTCCTGCTGAAAACTGACCGTTGTAGTCATTCTATATGAACTCTAAAAAAACAGAAAATAACTGACACCTGGAACAACCCGCTCCTCATGTAATAGGGTAAAGGTCACCTCAGGATGAATATTGCCCTCTTTGGGAGGATGGAATATCAGAACCGGCGTACTTGTTTGGCTGTACCGCTGTGGGGAACCTGCCATCCGCGCCCTTAGTGGAGGAACGCCTGACCAGGCTCGCGCGTTTCAGTTCTTTCGCACAGAGGCGCAGTGCCATTTGCATCTCCGCTGCCGATTGAAAACGATCGACCGGATCCTTTTCCAATGTTTTCATGACAATCTTTTCAACCTCGGGTGGAACAGTGGGATTGAATTGCCGCAAAGAGGGCGGATTCGTCGATGCATGCTGCATAGCAATAGAGACCGCGGTTGGGCCGACAAAAGGAGGGCGACCCGCCAACATTTCGAACATAACCACACCAAGTGAATAGAGGTCCGAGGAGGCTGTCAACGTTTCGCCGCGCGCCTGTTCTGGCGAGAGGTAATCGGCGGTGCCGAGCACGATACCGCTATTGGTCAACCCCCCCTCTTCCAGGACACGTACAATGCCGAAATCGGTCAGTTTGACGAGAGGTCTTTCTCCACTCTGTCCACCATTGCCATTGCCCGAGCCAGCGCCCCACGCCAGCATAATATTTTGCGGTTTGATATCACGATGGATAAAGCGGCGCGCGTGAGCTACTTCCAGAACATCACAAACTTGTGCCGCGATCTCTATGGCCTGGAGCGGCTGTAACTGGCGGCTTTGGCCGATCAACTGCTTCAAGGTCGGGCCATTGATATATTCCATTACCAGAAAGTACTGACCCCACTCTTCAACAAAATCAAAGATGGTCACGGCATTGGGATGAGTGAGCGCGGCTGCTGCGCGGGCTTCACGCCGGAAGCGTTCGACAGCTCGTAAATCGTTCTTATCAAGGGAACGCAAGACTTTAATGGCAACGATGCGCTCAACGCGGTGATCCCAGGTTTTGTAGACACTGGCCATACCGCCTGTCGCGATATGTTCGCGAATTTCGTATCTGCCTGCAATCGGCGGTTTGCCTTCATAATGATTCAACGTATTACCTCAAGCAACCTGGGAATGATGTGTACATTTATCTCCATAAGAGAAGTATACCAACGCACAGGTATGCAGTCAACTCTATGGGCCAAGTAGGTTCCACCAATAATCAAGGGCCGCAGTCATCATGACACACGAGGTATACACGTGTATAGTAGGGGCGACCCTTGCGGTCGACCTAAAACTAGCTAGCCCCTCATATTCGCTACACAACTGCATTTAACTTGTCCAGAATGGTCGTGAGTCAGCATCAATGCCACCGCTGGTCAGCGGTACAGGATTTCCTGTTAACTTATAGGTGCCCGTCTTGGCATCAACACTCACATTCGCCAGCCAGATATTGAACTCATTGTTATTGAAGGAAACATAGGAAATTTGCTTGCCATCAGGAGACCAGACTGGTTGACTCACAAACTCTCCAGAAACGATGAGCGAAGATTTTTGGTATGGCAACAAGGCTCTTTTTTCAACAGCAGGATTATTTGGATCGCTTGTTATGTTCTCCGGCGTTTGCATCATATACAGCCCCATATGAGTAGTATCGATGCGGCGTATATAAGCGATCTCTTTGCCATCCGGTGAAAATGCTGGTTGCATATTTTCAGAGGTGGTTTTGGCTGTACTGGGTGGTGTTATGGCAATTCCCGGGTCATAACCCGCACCAGGGTCTCCAGGGTGATAGTGCCTCTCTGGATGGCGCGCAATCATAGTTGGGTCTTCCATATAAATCTGAATTACCTGCTGCGTTCGCGTACTGTCATAACCATAGCGAGTATAGATGATCTGATCAGTATGCCCCGGACGATAGCTGGGATCTCGATTGCCACCATCCCCATAACTGGCATAAGCAACCACACGATGGTTTTCAATTTCGGCTCGTGGAGGTGGATTATGTAGTGGTACTGAAAAAACTTGCAAATCCAAGAATGGTGACTGATCAAAATCTGTGCCCAGATCGCCATAAGGATAGTTAGCCCAATCGTAGAGCTTTTGAAGATCGCTCAAGAAAATAAGCGATTGACTATCTTTTGACCAGGCTGCTTGGAAAACCCAATTATGTGTACTTTTAGGTGCAAAACCAGGGTTGGGGACAAACCTACCAACGCCATCTACTACTATTGTCCACTTGCCCCCTGTAATCGGCATAGTCACCAGGTCAGAAAAGTCGTAGTAGCGTACAATAAAAGCCAGCCATTTCCCATCTGGAGAGACCGCGGGGTCACGTATATTATTGCCATCATGTATCAACGCGCTGATGGTACGTGAACCATCAATTATGTACAGGTGGCCTCCCTGTGTGAAGTAAATCTTCCCCTTGAAAAGGGCCTGATTATTGATACCTATTGATTGGTTATTGCCAGTATTAATTTTCTTATAGTTCGTACTGCTACTAGTATCACTGGCGCCCAGACAACTCTGCAGGCTGAGCGAAAGTAGTAGCAGTACGAAAAGTGTCTGCCAGGCATTGTGCTTCTTCATAAATTTGTTACCCGTAAAGCTTTTTATCATACTTGCAAGGCTGCTGGTGACTCGAAGACAACCAGAAATAAGAGATCAAGTAGGCTATGAATTCCCAGGAAATCGTAATTATTCCCACCAAGACTCATTGTACTTACCTCGGCAATCTGATGTACAGCTCGCCATGAACTAGTGCCAGGAGCCGTCGCTACTGCACTTGATGCCGGTGAAGTTTGTAACGTAGACGCGGTGGAAAACCCATTGCCGCTACTTGCTTGATCACATTTGGCGCTGTTCCCTATAGCAAACATCTTTGCAATCAAAGGCTGGAGACGCGCACAATTGAGTATCACGACATCCTGCATGCCTGAATCTGTGTTTATCGTTTTATCACCCGAGTACGGTGGACCTAACGTCACTTTATTGATCTTACTTTGATCAACAGATTTTGCATAATATATCAGCTTAAACACATCCTGCAGTGACATATCAGTTTTGACTGCACCATTCAGGTCTTGTGCCAGCGCTGGTAGCTGTCCTATTACATTGGGGTTGTCCAGTTTATACTTTAATTGATTTAATACCTGTTGCTGGCGTACTGAACGCCCAAAATCTCCTACGAGATCAGCATGTCGTGAGCGTACATATTCCAATGCTGGTAAATCCATGAGGTGTTGTGGACCTGGAGCTATATACAGGCGTTTCAGAGCGAATGGATCTAATGCACCTTTACCCGTATCATCGGGGTAGGAGTCATCTGTAATGGGATGGATAACGTCGACATCCACACCGCCTACCGTGTTAATTACTTTAGTAAATCCACTGAGGCCAACCCATGCATAATGATCAATATAGACACCAAAATCCTGGTGAATTGTCGCCATACTGAGCGCTGCGCCCTTAGCACCCCCACCTCCCAGGAGAAAAGCCTGGTCTAGCTTGTGCATGCCATAACCAGGTACATTGACCCAGGCGTCACGCGGAATAGAAAGCATAGACACGCTTTGTGTAGCCGGGTCAATGGAGACAACGATATCAGTCTGTGCCAGGATACCACCGTAGATATGAACGCTCTTATAATCATCATCACTTCCCAGCAACAGAATATTGATACGCCCACCACCTAATATCCCCCCGGTTGAATCGCTTCGCCCCTGGTTTGGAGCTTCGTCACTTTTGAGTCGCGGCGCCGTTTGTCCTATAATAGTACTCACAGGCGCGGCAAAGTTTACCTGGTAATAGTAGAAGAGCGTTCCACCCAGAATGATGAAAACGGTGAGTATCGCCACCACTACTCGTGCCCAGATGGGAAAACGTCGCTTTTTCTTGCGACGTCCATTGAGCGCGCTTTGACCCACAGGTCCCTGGACAAACGGCTGCGCAGCAGCGAGACCTGGACTCTGGTAACCAACTGGCATTGGCTGCCCCTGCCATCCTGCCCATGACTGCGGCATAGAGCTAGAGCCTGTCGGATGAAAAGCCACCCGATCGAAGGTTTCAGGCAGTGAAGATTGAGAAGACGCCACAAACGGTTGAAATGACTGCAAACTTGTAGGAGCCGGAGTAGTACCGGGCATGGATGTCGCACCATACACTGGCACATTTTGTACGTTGGCATGCATGTTTGCTAACGGTGTGACTCCTGATTGATGCGGCGCTACCTGTACCCATGGGAAGTTCTGTACATGCGCTGGATTGGTTGTTATTTCTTTGAATGGCGGCTGTATCGCGGGCTGTTTTAGTGTGTCTTGTTCTACCAGCGAGGTTGAATGCAGATCCGCTCCGCCAGAGGGCTGGCTCGTTTGACTGGTTCTAAAGCTGGATAGAAGTCCCTTGCCAGCAGGACGCTGCCCTACTGATATGGCTGGAGATCGTTCTTCCCTGGCATGCTCATAGAACATATCCGGCAGAGCGCCAGCGCTTGTAGGTGACGAGTTGCCGGTTGGTGATTGCTGCTCCGGCTGATTTGATGCGCCTTGAGAACTACTAGATGGCTCAAATTGACGGCTCACAGTATTTTTACCTGCTTCCTGTTGCTCTGAGTATGAGATAGCCCATTTCCGGCTTTGCTTATCCGTTGACCTCCCACTCAATTGTAACCCGCGCCAGCTTGCCTACCGGTTTATTTCGTCTCTCAATAAGTCATCCCTGTCTACACCGAGATACGGAAAAGGGAATGTTATATTTGCTTATTTATTTATAACGTACTGTTGAGCAAAACTTCACCGCATGTACCAACTTGACTGCTCTCGATAGGACATTTAGCCTGTCTGACAGGTATAGTTAGCGTTTTTCTTCTTCGAGTTTGGCTTGTATGAAGGAGAGGATGAGTGATCCTGTTAGTACTAGCAGCAGTACGATCTCCATTGTGCTAAATGTTTTTCTTTTTTGCATGACTCATTTTTCCCTGTCTATTTTATCCAAAGTTCCTGGCCTGGACCATATGTGTATTTCAGGTGAAAATGCTGGCTTACCCAGGCATGGAAACCTGCCACCTGAGGCAAGAACAAACGCCCCTGAAAGAAGAGAACGGCATGAACTTGCGGCAATGAAGCTTCGGCTTCAAGCTGTTGCAGCGTTACGTAACCACTAACGACACGAACCATTGATGTATCGACCAACTCGGGCGGAGTTTCGCGGTCTGCCATGGCTGCCACAAACTGCCCATCCGTCACAACGAGCTGATTGGGTGTGATAGCGTTGCGCAGATCGTGAACAACCCGCGTCTGTAGCCCCTTAGAAGCATCGCTACCATGCTTCTCGGCACTCTGATAGTAAGACGGATATTGTGGGAGGTCAGTCACCATATTGAGCAGGACGAGCGCTATCCCCACGGCAACCAGTATCTGCGCTACCTGCGGGAGTCTGAAGCGGGACATCAAGGCGTTGGCTGGAAATGCGCGGCCCAAACCCATCACTGCCATAGCAATAAGTGGCGGATCGAGCGCGATAAGGTGTCGATAGAAGAGGGGAACTACCGTATAAAGCATGTAGATAGAGACGAGTAGCCAGGCAAGCAGGGGGATAAAACGCCAGTCGCGCCGGAGAAGCGCGCAGAGCAAGCCGAAGCACGCTGCGATAACCAGGAGCAGGTTTGTATGCACATAGGTCTTCAATATCTCTTTGTTCTGAACCTGGCTATTGATCAATACCTCCCTGGCAGCGGTATGAAACGTGACGACGTCACGTATCACACTGGAATACGCGCTGGCGAAAGGCAGCAGGACCACCAGCATTGTCCCTATGCTCGCGATAATCAGGAGCGCGCTAGGGCGCAGGCTGCGCCAGTGTATCCCTGCTTCCTTGCGCCAGATTTGCCAGAGGCGCGCCAGCAGCAACAAGGAGATAGGGACGAGGCTACTGACGCTGAGTAACTTACACAGTATCCCCAGCGCAAGGGTCACACCGGAGAGGGCCGCTAATGAGAGGCCAACCGCTCCCTCCGGAATCTCCCACCACAAATAGGCCGCACCCACGGCCAAAAATGAGAAAGCCGTCGAGGATACCTCCGCCTCGATTTTCTGTGATTGGCTCAAGTAGAGGGGGTCAATGACCAACAAGCACACCGCCGCGATTGCTCCGAGTCGTCCGCTCAAGGATTTGCCTATGAAAAAAGCTCCCAGTAGCCCGAACAGCGACACGAGGGCTATCCCGAGGCGCGCGGACCAGAGCGTGCCGCCGAAGAGGATATAGAAAGGATAGGTAGAGAGTATAAAGAAGGGAGGCTGTGAGTAAAATATGTGCTGATAGAGGGGGTATCCCAGGCGCATGGAAAGCAAGGTCTGCCAGTATACGCCTTCATCGTAGCCGTCGCGGTCAAAGGGCAGTCCAAGGCCATAGAGACGCATGCCCACAGCGATGGCGAGAAGTGCCGCTAGCGCCCCCCAGAACAGCATATTTTGCTTACGCGTAGAGGTGAACAGGCTTGCTTTCGCAGCGTTTGTCTTATCATCCGCTAGTATACTTGCTGACATGTAACGTTTCTCACATATTTAAGAATGCACGAACAGCGCAACCCGTAGGGACCCGATGTATCGCGTCCCACGGGGTGGAGTCTGTCTCTTATACACATCTGACGCTGCCGACGACTCCTTACGTGTAGATCTC
>DMFQ01000099.1:4521-5988 GCA_003450555.1 Ktedonobacter sp. | reverse complement strand
TAGTCTCACATTCCTGCTCATGGTAGGATTATTACGTGGACTATGCCAGCCCTGCGAGCGTAGGTACAGGCACCTCAAGCATATTCTTTGCGGCCAGTCCGTCCTTGAGCACAAGTTTTACGTTGGCGGGATTGGCGATGCTAGCGATATCGTTCAGCACGTCACCATCCACTATAATCACATCAGCGAGTTTACCTACTTCAAGCGTGCCGAGTTCATCTTTCAAGTGCAGGAGTTGGGCGGCCTCGGCTGTGCTTGCCTGGATAGCCTGCATAGGGGTCATACCATTTTTGACCATCAACAGCAGCTCTTTGCCGTTTTCACCATGCCGACCAACGCCTGAATCCGTGCCCATGGCAATTTTTACTCCCGCCTCTACTGCCATGCGAAAACTCTTTTGATGCGCCTCCACCACGCTGACGGCTTTTATGGCCATCATAGGTGGAAGCAGGTCGGGATGCCCTTGTGAAAACTCGATTACCGATAATGGAGCAATTAAGGTTGGGACGAGATAGGCATCCTGTTTGAGCATCATATCAATGAGCTCCTCGGTCAGGTAAACGCCGTGCTCGATGGAGACAACGCCGGCCAGCAAAGCATTTTTGATACCCTGTGAGCCTTGAGCATGGGCCATACAGCGTTTCTCCTGGGCAGCAGCCTCGTAGACAGCCGTGGCAATCTCATCGACGGTGAGTTGTGATGAAGTAGGAGCATCGGAAGTGGAGAGGACGCCACCCGTGGTTGCCAGTTTAATCCAGTCGGCACCAGCACGAAGCACCTCGCGCACCGCCTTACGAACCTCTTCAACACCGTCCGCAACGCCGTTGGGGATATCAGTAAAGCTACCACCAAAGAAACCGATATCGGCGCAACAGGGATAGAAGCCGTCGCCATGCCCTCCTGTTTGTGAGATCAAGCTGATGGCAACCTGCATGCGCGGGCCAGCGATAATGCCGCGCTCTACTGCCATCTTTAAACCGGCAGGGGCACCGGCGGCGTCGCGCACGGTTGTAACCCCGGCTTCAAGGGTCGCTCGCATGCGTGGAATAGCCAGGAGTAAGCGCAGCGAGGGCGGCGTGAGCAGACCGCGCAGTACGTCAGGGAATTCCATGGTAAAGTGGACATGGGTATCGATCAGGCCAGGTAAAATACTGCCGCCCATAGCGTCAATCACTTGTGCGCCACGAGGGATCGCTACCTCACTCTGGCGACCAAGTGCCGTAATGCGTTCATTTTCAATGAGCAGGGTCATTCCGGTGCGCGGGTCGCCACCAAGACCGTCAATGATAGTGCCATTTGTAATTGCCAGCATTGCTGTGATGTCTCCTCCTATTTCTGAATTCAATATGTTTTGATTATAGCGTATTCTGTTCGCACCCGTGACATTTTTTCCCTGAGAAGATATAGTGCTAGTAGGATTGTTAAGGGCGGAGGCAAACCACACCGGTATAGAGGGCGGAGGCAAGC
>DMFQ01000099.1:0-4449 GCA_003450555.1 Ktedonobacter sp. | reverse complement strand
GGTAGTGATTGCCGATTTGAATGGTGAAGTGGGAACCGCGCTGGCAGCGGAACTTGGCGATGCAGTATTGTTTGTGAAGACGAACGTGACCGATGAAGAATCGGCACAGGCGGCGGTAAAGGCGGCGGTTGACACCTTTGGGGGCTTGCACGTGACGATCAACTGCGCGGGTATCGGTACCGCCGAGAAGGTTATAGGCAAGAATGGACCAAGCAGCCTGGCATCTTTCACGAAGGTGATCCAGGTGAACCTGATAGGCACATTCAATGTCATTCGCCTGGCTTCGGCTGCCATGTCTACGAATGAACCAGGTGAAGACGGTGAGCGTGGTGTGATTATTAACACGGCTTCAGTGGCTGCTTTTGATGGTCAGATTGGCCAGGCGGCCTATTCTGCCTCCAAGGGAGGTATCGTTGGCATGACCCTACCGATTGCGCGCGAGCTTGCGCGCTACGGTATTCGCGTCATGACGATAGCCCCCGGTATTTTTGACACTCCATTGTTGGCTGGCTTGCCGGAACCCGCCCGTCAGTCGCTTGGCCTACAAGTTCCATTCCCGTCGCGTTTGGGGCGTCCGGAGGAGTATGCTGCGCTGGCGAGGCATATTATTGAGAATGAGATGCTTAATGGGGAAGTGATTCGGTTGGATGGGGGGATTAGGATGGCGCCTCGCTGAATGGTGCCATTGGCTTCTGAGGCTTCACCAAAGCCTATGTAGGGATAATCGAGAGGGAGTTGCCCGGTGAGTAGACGAGAATTGCGCCTGCATTGTCCTGTAGCGAAGATCAATCTGCGTTCACCGGGTAGCCCAGTGCCCTCACCCGGTGTGCCGCTAAGCTGGCAGGCGGAAGGTGTACACCTGGTGACCAGGTGTACCGATGAAGACCATGCCATTGACGACGGTCGACGAGGACTGGGTCTCGTCCGCAGTACTGTAGCTCCACAGCGATGCACCAGTTGTAGTCTTGAGCGCTCCTTCTATCCTAAGCGCTTCGAGTGCAATTTGACTCCAACAAAGATCGCCCATGGCCCCAGGATTGCAAAAGCACCGCCCAGGGAGAGAAAGAGGATGAGGGCAAGCAGACCAAAGACGATAAAGCAGAGCAACGAGCACCACCTCCCGAAGTTCGGTTTTAAATTCTTCTGATACTTGCCAATCAACAGCATTGTTTTGTTGATATTGTAAAAGGGCTATATTAGTCACCATGTTTTCACCTCGTCTGTCATATGTTTACGCTTTACTGTTTGCTTGCGTGAGTAAGAACCCTTGCGCTGGTCAAAGTATGCCTGAAAAGAACATGTGATAGAATAGCATTGACTTAGCAAACACTAGGCAACTGCTATGCCCAGATATGCATAATGCTTCGAAGTTTGAGTGTCTTTCTGTTGATATGGGTTCACTTCAACAAGCTTGTGTCGGCGTGGGAACACAAGGAGTATTTGGGCGATGAAAAAAGTTTTCAAGGGAAACCCCAATCAGCAGTTGAAAGCGGAGCGCGAACTGCGCGGGTGGTCACAAAAATACGTGGCCGAGCAACTCGGCGCTGATCACTACTACCTCAGCCGTTGGGAACGTGGCTCCGCTGTCCCCAGTCCCTACTATCGTCAGAAACTCTGCACCCTTTTTGGTAAGAACGCCCGGGAACTGGGATTGCTTCAGGAAGATGCTCCCTTGCTTCACGAAGTGCCAGCCCAGGAGCAAGAAGTCCCTTCTGTGACCATTCCTCAAAGCATGGAAAAGGAGGTTCACGACCCGACCATGCCACTATTTGTAGCGGAGGGGATAGGGATCGTGGGGCGTGATGGCCTTGTCCATCGCCTCAAAGAGTGCTTGTGCCGCGAAAGGGGGATAGCGTTGACTGCTCTAGGCGGTCTGCCTGGGGCCGGAAAAACCACTCTGGCGGCAAGTGTAGCCCGGGACGCTGATGTGTTGGAGCACTTTGCTGATGGCATTCTTTGGGCTGGCCTGGGACCTAATCCTGATGTTTTGAGCCATTTGAGTCGTTGGGGCACGTTGCTTGGTGTGCCTGCCATCGAAGCCACGAGATTGACTAGTATAGAAGAGTGGATCAAAACGCTGAGGCTAATCATAGGCACACGCCGACTGTTACTGATAATCGATGATGTCTGGCGTATTGAGGCTGCTCTGGCGTTCAAAGTAGGCGGACCTCACTGCGCTTACTTGATGACGACCCGTTTTCCGCCGATAGCCCTCCAATTTGCTCCCAATGATGCTATTGGTCGTGCCAGAACTGGCGGAGAATGACGGCATCACTCTGCTGACCAGGTTTGCTCCCGAAGTAGTGGCAAGTGAGCCAGTACAGGCTCGCAGGTTGGTTAAAGCAGTCGGCGGCCTTCCACTAGCCCTGACCATTATGGGGAAATACCTGCAAAAAGAGGCCCATAGTCGACAACCTCGACGTATACGCGCCGCGCTTGATCGCTTGCAGCATGTACAAGAACGCTTGCTCCTCACTGTACCACATGCTCTATCGGAGCGTAGTCCGAGCCTACCAGCTGGCACACCTGTGTCCTTGCAGACCGTGATAGAAGTCGGCGATCAGAGATTAGATGAGCAGGCTCGAGGGGCACTGTATGCGCTGGTCGGTGTTCCCGGCCAGGCCGAACAGCTTCTCGGAGGAATCGGCGGCAGCAGTCAGCGGTGTTCCTGTCGAGGTTCTCGATGCTCTGGCTGATGCGGGGTTGCTAGAGGGCGGTGAGCAAGGGCGTTACACGATGCACCAGACCATCGCTGACTATGCACAAACACATCTTAAGGAGAGCAGTGTTTACGGACGTTTTGTCGAGTATATGACCCACTATGTGGAGTCTCATCAAAAAGACCATGAGGCGCTGGATCAGGAAAGTGCAAATATCCTTATTGCGCTTCAGGTTGCTGTCGAGAGGGAACACTATGTCGAACTCGTCCGTTGCACCAATTCGTTTGTCCCCTTTTTGCTAACACGTGGACTATTTACTCTGGCGGAGGGCCATCTCTTACAGGCCGAGCAGGCGGCACGATTGTTGCGGGATGATAGAGGTCTGGCTACAGTGCTGTCGCACCTGGGAAAAGTACACGAAAGTCATGGTGACTACAGCAAAGCAGAAACGACGCTTCAGGAAGGACTCACGCTCGCTCGTCAGAACGAAGACTCTGAGCAACTGTGTCGAATACTGCAAACGCTCGGCACGGTTGCTCGCAATCGAGGAGCGTATCACCAGGCGGAGCTATACCACCAGGAAGGACTTACGCTCGCTCGCCGATTGGGAGATCATGAGTTGATAACCATCCTGCTCCTGGGGTTGGGCGTCGATTATGGTGAACAGGGACGCTATGAGCAAGAGGAGACTTGCTACCAGGAGGGGATAGGCCATTGCCCGCCAGGTTGGAGACCAGGAACACCTTTGTGAGTTGCTACTTAACCTTGGGCAGGCTGTCTTCGCACGAGGTGACTACATACAGGCAATGGCCTACTCACAACAGGCTCTCCAGCTCTGCCGCCAGATTGGGTATCGCTATGCTTTGACAACGTTGCTCATAAATCTAGGTGGTATGGCTACCGAGCAAAAAGACTACGCACAGGCAGAGGCATACCTGCAAGAGGCCCTGGAAATCGCCCGCCAGATGGAAAATCGTAACCGCATAGGCGTGAGTCTGGTGAACCTGGGCGCGGCGGCTATGGAGCAAGGAATCTACGCACAGGCAGAGGCATACCCTGCAAGAAGCGCTGGAAATCGCCCGCCAGATTGGGCGGCACTGGCTCTTATGTGGAGCGCTTCACACAAAAGGCAACCTCGACCTCAGGATGCAACGCTTTGATGAAGCATCTAGCACCTTTCAAGAGATATTGAGCATAACCTCTGAAGGAAATCAAGAATACCAGGCGGTTGCTTACTACGGTCTGGCTCGTGTAGCGCAGAGTCAGAGAGACATTCTCAAGGCGCGGGAACTCGGGCAAGAAAGTCTGCGTCTCCTGGAGTCGATCGGCAATCGCCAGGCTCCAGAGGTGAAAGCCTGGTTACATTTACTGCCATTTGAAGTAGAGGATCAGATAGGTGAATGAGAAGGGGGAGCCATCAATGAGCAGTCGGGTTTCCTCTCATAGTTTGTTTTGCAAGCGGCGCAAGGCGTTCATCTGCACTCCTTTGCGGTTTTATTGACATACCCATTCGTTTTGCTCATTCATAAAGCAGAGACACAAGTATGCTTTCCGTAAACACAACCATACTGGACTTTTCACCCAAAGTAGGTTACACTTCCGCTTAGAGTAGAATGCTTCTGTCCTCAGCAACAAAAACATCCCGCTCTCAGTGGAGTGGTGAAGCGTCGGAATGGAGCCAGGCAGATTGCCTCTCCTTAGACCGACTATCTTCTCGAAATCAAACGCGCCGAAAAGTGTAACTATCACATCCTGGCTTTTTAACAAGCCAGTCAGGCCACAGGCGGCA
>DMFQ01000222.1:6706-6833 GCA_003450555.1 Ktedonobacter sp. | reverse complement strand
GGGGCGACCCTTGCGGTCGCCCTAATGCGGTCGCCTGGTCTGATCCTGTGGCCCCTGTCGATGCCATGTCCATGGTTAGCGTGGCGGGTTCGGTCGCCAGCCCTACCAGTCGATTGAGCATGGCGGC
>DMFQ01000222.1:5104-6676 GCA_003450555.1 Ktedonobacter sp. | reverse complement strand
GCCCTTCCTGCGGTCGCCCTTCCATCGCGATACCCACCAGTCGATTGAGCATGGCGGCGTTGGATACGGCGAAGAGTCCGGCGAGTTGGTGCGGGGGAACGTGCCCGCGCAAATAGAGAGTTCTCACCTGTTCAAGGGGCATGAGCAGTTCGGCGGCGAAAATATTGGCTGCCAGTTCGCGTTCGCCGCGGGGATTGTAGGACTGGCCGATGCCCAGTATCTCCTGTAACAGTTCCTGCTCACTCTGTCCCACGACTTCTTCTTGCACGTCCGGATGCTGGCATGGGTCTTCACGCGATAGTTCGGGCAGTTGTTGATACGCGTAAGGAAGGCTGATAGTCCCCCCTCTCGCTCTGGACCACAGCCGGTCATGCATGGTGTCGCTGTGAAGCATGACGTGGCCTAGTTCGTGGGCCAGCGTAAAGCGGCGCAGCGATTCGGGGAGTGAGCGGCAGAGCCAGATCAGTTCTTCGCCCGGTTCCAGGAAGCCGTAGGTGCCCCTGGGATAATCGTTTGGGTGGAATGATTCGACGTGCAGGCCAAGCCAGGATACGAGATCATCTACCGGTGTTTTGCTGTCTGTCCAGCCTGGATATGCGGCTTTATAGCGTAGGAGTAGCTGGTGAGCCGCTGCCACGGCTGCCTGTCGTATCTGTTCATCCATCGCGATCCCCACAAAGTTCATTAGCCTAGTGATGATGTATTGTACCACAAGTGTCTTCAGCGAGTTAACTCTGCTGAGAGTCTTGCTTCGCCAGAGACGTAGTAACTTTGATATAATGTAATGTAACAGAATGGGCGTATAATTACTACAGTGCCAGGTTCACGAGGAGTTTTTTCTAATGGAGTCATCCGAGATTCTCGCAATGGCCAGGACAGAGGCTGAAGCGCCCCCTGGTTGGGTTGTCTTGCCGCTCTCGCGCGCTAATGTTCTCGCGAGCATAGCAGGATGGTTTTTTGGCATTGTACTGGGTTTTGGGCTGTTGGCAATTATGGCTTCTGCCGTCATTCCCCACAACTACCAGTACGGCCTCTTCCCCGCCCTGTTTACCACGCTATTTCTGGGCTTATTCTTTTTTATTGGCCTGGGGAGTCTGTGGGCACTTATCGTGGATACAATGCGTTTGGTACAGGCAGACAAACACCTGATAGTGATTACACCCAACGAGTTTGTCAAACAGGAGGGGGAAAAAGTTATCCACGTGCCACTGACGCATGTACGACATGTCACGGCACGCGGCGCTAAACCGCCCGACCGCTCAACAAGGAGCATTGAAAATAGGCCTGATCTGAACGCGGGAGAGAACGTGTTAAGTCTCTTCGCCGGGCGTTCCCTCACATCATCGGGCATGCGCTGGCGAATGAAACGGATGCGCACTCCCACTACACTGGCCTTCGTCGATAGCCGCAGTGAGAATGAAGTGCTCGTCGTCGATGACAAATCACATGGCGATCCATTTATGATCGCTGCTCTTCTCAAACAATATGCTGCCAGCGCGCAGAGCATCGCGTAGTGGAGGAAACAGGGTGGGGGAAACAGGATGGAGGAAACAGGGTGGGGGCAAGCCCCAC
>DMFQ01000222.1:4146-5014 GCA_003450555.1 Ktedonobacter sp. | reverse complement strand
GGGTGGGGGCAAGCCCCACCCGTACATTTTAGCTACGGAGATTTCCATGCTTCTTGCCATTGATATCAGTAATACCAATATCAAATTTGGGCTGTATTCCAGCCAGATTATGGAGCAACACTGGGTGGTCTCAACGGTGCGGCAGCGTACAACCGATGAGTATGCTATGGTGCTGAGCGACCTGATGCGTCACGTGGGCCATCAGCTCACCGATATCGATGATATTATCGTGTCAAGCGTGGTGCCACCGCTCACACCGGTCTTCCAGGAACTGGCTCTGCGCTATTGTGGCAAAGAGGCCATTGTGGTTGACCATACGATGGATTTGGGGGTAAAGCTGCTCATCGATAATCCCTGGGAAATCGGATCGGATCGCATCGTCATTTCGTTGGCTGCCCATCACCTCTATGGCGGTCCGGCGATCATCATTGCCTTTAGCACCGCTACCACCTTTGATGTTATTTCGGCGGAGGGAGATTTTCTGGGGGGAGCCATCGCGCCTGGGCTGGTCATTTCAGCCGAAGCTTTGAGCAGCGCTGCCTCTCGTCTCTTCCGCGTCGATTTGACGCCGCCGCGTTCAGCATTAGGAAAAAATACTATAGAGAACATGCAGGCGGGGATTATCTTTGGCCATGTCGGGTTAGTGCAGGGCTTGATTAGCCGACTGCGCAAAGAAATACCGGGCGTGACCGATGACAGCCAGGTGAAGGTCATCGCTCACGGCGGTCTGGGCCAGCTAATGGCGCCCATCATTCCGGAGATCCAGCATGTCAATCAATTTCTACCCCTGGAGGGCCTGCGGCTGGCCTATGAGAAGCTGCGTGGGTGATTCATTATCATGGCGACCAACAGGGCAGGGGCAAGCCCT
>DMFQ01000222.1:3416-4116 GCA_003450555.1 Ktedonobacter sp. | reverse complement strand
GGCAAGCCCTGCCCCTACATTTTCTACCCTTTTAATATGGTTTCTGCCCCCACACCGTGAGGTAATACCACAGTCCGTAAAAATCCTTCAGCATCATTTCGATGAGCATCTGTTGGTATCTCTCATCCAATTTCTCTTGCGTGGCGATGCCCATTTTCGCTATAAAGGGCTGGACGAGCTTGAAGGCAACCATACAATTTTGGTACATCGTTTCATGTGCCTCTGTCCACGCTGAGAAATCAATGACATGAGCTTTCCGGTCAAGCTTCTCGAAGCCAGCGTCGATGAGTAAGCGGCTCATAACCGGTGTAATACCGAAGTGTCGTCCGTCAGGAGCAGTCATTAACCCGGCCTTCCTGGTTGCGCTAAAGGTAATAGCTTTCCACTGCTCGAAGGCGGGGCTGTTGGTGAGGCCAGGCTCGTCAAATTCCGTCAGGCGAATGATCCCTCCTGGACGCGTGATCCGCCTGCATTCCTCTAAAAGCTTCGGCCATGCGGCGGCGGGCATCAATCCAACGAGGAAGCGAGCGTTGACAAGGTCAAAACTGTTATCGGGAAAGGTCAACGGTTTGAGTACATCCATGACCCGAAAGGTGGCATTATCCAGCCTCTGCGTCGCGGCCTGAGCACGAGCATACTCGACCATGACGCTACTGATGTCGATCCCCACCACATTGATCTGAGGATGGGCGAAAGCCAC
>DMFQ01000222.1:3252-3377 GCA_003450555.1 Ktedonobacter sp. | reverse complement strand
TCGAGAACCCAACCGCCGGGGCCACAGGCGATATCGAGGATATCGTGCATGGTTGCAACATCATCTCGTTCCGCGAGAACGCCGTTCATACCCTGAGTAAGGAGACGATCTTGCTTCATCAGGCG
>DMFQ01000222.1:1928-3191 GCA_003450555.1 Ktedonobacter sp. | reverse complement strand
GTGGAATCGAGATCACCTGGCATTATAAGGCTCCTTTGGGAAGAGTACTACTTCCGTCTTGATGCAAACCACAACGGAGTAAGCGCGCTGCCTCTCTCTGGTTTGTTCGAATATTATACAGAAATGCGGATTGTGCCGCAATAGGCTACACAGGCGACGCAAGCGTCCCCACGATGGAACGACGGTGGAACGACTCTGCTATAATAGTGCTAGAGTTACTATCCATTGTGTCTTGCTTTGAAATATCCATCCCCTGAAAGACATTTTGTGGAGAGGTTAGCAACGGCACAACCTACATTATTGGAATTGCGAGGAAGCGATGACGAATTTGAGCTATAGCGCGCAGAGGGAACAGCTTGTACAGGCTGCACACATGCTCTTCCGGGCGGGCGTTATGTCACACAGTGGACACGGCAATATGAGCGTGCGCTTGCCTGAAACAGGGCAGATGCTGCTGACATCAACGGGTCAGATTACGCAACTGACGCCGGAACAACTGGTGGTGGTCACCTTTGATGGCGACGTGGTAGAAGGGTCAATCGATCCGACTGCGCGCGAGATTGTGGGGATGCACTCGTGCGTCTACCGCGCGCGCAGCGATGTGCATGCCGTCATTCATACGCACTCTCCCCGTGTGACGAGTTTCGCGCTCGCGCACAGGCCGCTGCCTTGTGTGTACGAGGCATTTCTGCGCTTCGGTATTACGGATGACATTCCGGTGGCGCAGTGGGCGCCGCGTGGGTCACGAGAGTCCGTTACGCATATTGTGGAGAAGCTGGAACTGCATCCAACGGTTCCGGCGGTGCTGCTAGGAAACCATGGGCTACTGGCCTTCAGCCGCGATCCGCTCGCGACCGCGCAACTGATCATCATCATGGAAGAAGCGGCGCAACTCACGTTGGATGCACGGACACTCGGCGGTGAACAAGCCTTCCCTCCTGACGCACTGGAGCAAGAACGTAGGCATATGCAGCAGTTTGGCTCGAAGCAGTAGCCAGTGATCGCGCTCCGCTGTTCTTTCGCTTAAGGTAATGTAGGACGATAATTTGGATCCTGCGTAAAGTCGAAGGCCTCGAAGAAATCGCCTAACTGTGCGTGACCATCGCGCGGAGGCGAGGGAGGACCAGATTGTTTGCCCAGCGCTGCATCGTTATTGAAGGCTGGCGTTGACGTATCGAAAAGATGATTGGCGCTCGCCAACGTTGGCAGGCCAAAGCGGCGTTCAATGAACTTCAGGATCGAGCTATGCTCGTACAACTGGCC
>DMFQ01000222.1:446-1808 GCA_003450555.1 Ktedonobacter sp. | reverse complement strand
TTTGACATCATTGTGATAATCACTTTCGCCGTAGGACAGGCGCTTATCTTTATACCAGCGTTTAAAAAAGGGCATAGCGTTGATGAACTCGATTTCAGGCGTACTGCCCAGACCCAGCAGACCCAGGTTATAGAATTTCCAACTGATGTGGTGATCTTCCAGCAGATCTATGATGGTCGGCCAGTCCAGGGAGCCGCGTGGAAGTTTGTGGTTCTGCGTAATGCCGCCGGTGGTCCCGGCCCAGAACGAAATGCGGTTCGGCAATGTCGGGCCGAGTTGATGACTGAAATAATTGCCACACAAGGTAAAGGAATCGGCCAGCGCATAGTAGTAAGGGATATCGGAGCCATTGTAATAGCCTAGCGCACTACTCCCATCCGTTGTATAAAAGCCGTCCATTTTCCCATTATTCCACTCCTTGTGAATGGTGGACCAGTCGTGGACGATATCTTTGGTGTCATGCAGGAGAAAATGATGGGGCTTGACCGTGCCACCCTTGCCATCTGGCTGTGAGTAGTCGGCCGGGATACCGAATTTTCCGGCCTTTGGGTAGTAACCAAAATAGGTATCGAAGGTACGATTTTCCTGGCAGCAAATGACAATGTGCTTAATAGAAGCAATACTACCGGAACCTGATGAATCTATCGTAGGTTGGCTAGTTGTGCCGCAAGCATCCAGTGCCAGGCCGGCAACTGCAAGGGTACCAAGTTTTTGCAAGACGCTGCGCCGCGATTGGCGTTTATCAAAATACTGTTGGAAATCCACAATATACACTGTTTCTTCTGTAAGAGCTGACTACTAACTCAGCAGAATAGTAGCAGAAAAGAAGGGGCTTTGCAAGTGGTATAGATGTCTTGGCTAATCCGACTGTAAAAGTTTATAGTTGCTTTATAACAAACTCTGCTTCAGGAGTGATAGAGTATGAGTACAATGCTCGGCCTTACTCCGATGATCGGCGTCTTCGCTCCTTTCACCAGTACTGTGTAAAAAATGCGATGATCAAACCAGGGAGCCTCATTCTTCTCAAAGGCTACAAGAGCTCCAATTTCCCATGTCTGTAACTTCCCAAATTCCGTTTATGTACTGAAATGTGAAGGTATGAGTTGCAGTATCGGCGGTTACATCGGGACTTGAAACCTTTGCGAACTTATACTGTGCACAAGCTAAGAATTGTGGTTGATCTGGATTGCCCGTCTCACTATTGTACCTTATCCCGTTAAAACTTTGAATGATATTCTTACCAGCAAAGTCACTTTTATACTCATAGTAGTATTGTATGTCTACTTCAGCATCACTGTATGATGGCAGGGGTATAGATGTGGCTGTCGGTATTGGGGTAGGGGTATCAGTGGGTGCGGAGGA
>DMFQ01000222.1:0-278 GCA_003450555.1 Ktedonobacter sp. | reverse complement strand
ACAGTGGGTGTGCTTTGAGCCTGAGTCGTTACTACAGCAGCGTTAGTTGTGCTGGAAAGACGATTGATGTTCTGAAGATAGAAGAAGCCAAAGCTAGCCATGAGCACCAATGCCGCTAATCCAATGAGGAGAATAGCTGTACCTGTTGAGATCCCATTTCTTGCAGGTGGTGATGCATGGGGTTCAGTGATGTTCGACGCAAAAGGTGAAACGCCAGGTGCGAGTGGCGGGTATAGTGGGTATGGTGGGGGGGGGGGGGGGGGGGGGGGTGGTGGGGG
>DMFQ01000104.1:8419-13059 GCA_003450555.1 Ktedonobacter sp. | reverse complement strand
AGCCAGTCAGGCCACAGGCGGCAAAGGCCAGGGCAGCCTCTTCTGCAAGTCTCAATGGTTCTGGCTCGTGCGTACTTTCGTAGGCCAGCGGGCCTCCGTTCAAACGCATCCCTTTGCCGAAGCGGCGGGAGCGACGGGCAAGCAGCGCATCAAGCAAGGAATAGTGCGCTAGTTGCTTCTCCGGTTCTGGTGCAGAGTGAAATAATTCTGTTGCCATGGCAGTCCCCTTTGTAGCTATCCTGTTTCCAGGTCACATCATAACGCAAAGTAGGCTTTTTTGTCTCGTTTCATCTCACATCCGTGGAGCATTGCATACCTATGAGTTCACAGAATCTGGAGGCTCTCCTCCAACTCCACTCTTCAGCAAGATTTGATATCAGGTGTACGTTAAACAGCAGCGTGTGGATTAGTATACCGTATGATAGTAAAGAAAGAGCAGCAGCAAACCAGATTTGTCCGGTTTGCTGCTGCTCTTTGCTTGTGCTGATTACGTTCAGAGCTGTCTTAATTGAGCAGACCGTAGATTTCAAGCGTGTTCTGCGTGCCAACGAAAACCCTTCCGTTGGCAACGGTTGCCACGCTGAATGGTACATAACTTGGCAACCCGTCGCGGCCCTGGTTCTGATTGCTGTTGTAAATTTCGTTGCCAAGGTTGGTCGCGTTGTAGGCCCGTAATACGTTCGTGGGATCGATGGTCCAGAGAATACCTGTATTGGCTGTGCTGCCATTACTGGAAATGATAGGGTTACCTGCTGGGAAGCCAAATTGCTCCGGCGTCCGCGAGGTTGGATTGGGGTTAAGCAATCCGTTGTTCAACTGGAATGCTTTCAAATTGTCGTCGGTTCCTGCTGTATAGACAAACTTTCCAGAGGATCCATTCCAGTATGCTGGGGAACTCCACATACCACCAACCGTTCCGGGCGCGAGTTCTTGTAAGACTTTATCAACATCTGTGCGGCTCAGATTGCTGCATGGATTTTGAATGGAGGTGTATTTCCCCAAATTTAAGCGATTAACAACGTAAATACGTCCCTCTTTGCCAATAGCAATTAACTCATTTTGGGCTGGAAGGAGTAGAGTACCACCTGAACCGAGGTCAGCATCTGCTTGCTCCAGGCAGGACTGATTGAATGGAGTGAAGTAATCGGCCACGCGTAGTCCGCTCTGAGTACTCAACTTGACCACAGTGTCTCCGGCATTTTTCCCACCTGAAGCCAGGTCGAAGGTGCCATTGCCGGTGGAGAAGTAGATATTTCCTTGTGTGTCGCTGGCAAGACCGCCTCCGCTCATCCAGATACCGGCACGTGAGCCATTGCGAGTAACATTGTACACATCGCCCGTGATCTTCTGGAGCGTCGAAGCATTGTAGCCGATAAGCCAGCCGTGATACGGATCGTTGTCGCAGTGGGAACCCCAGGCAATATAGACCGTGCCATTCAGCAGCAGTAGCCCGGATCGCTGGTTCTCTTTCAACGCATCAAAGTGGACAATGCCATTAATGTTGCCATCCCCACTGCCCGCTATTGAAGCCTTAATAATCGTAGGCGTTACTTTATCAAGGCCAGTAGTGATATCAAGGGCATGAAGGCGCTGGAAAAATGCGCCGTTTTCTTTGGTCGCGGCTACAACGTAAAGCGTGCCAGAATTTGCATCGATGACTGGAGTGCCGGTGATGCCCATTTCTGGTACGATATCGGCGCAGTTGGCATCGCTGCTCGAGATAGTTGTAATACCGTGTGCCGGGTCGATAAAGCTTGTATGCCAGAGTGTCAGTGGCGTGCCCTTTCGATCGGAGTCAAGTGCATAGACGCTATCGTGTTGCGTTGCCACGAAGACGACATTATGCGTCCCTCCTTTAATGCTCAGATTGGGCATAAAAAGGGGCTGTGCATATACATAGCCATCGACAGGGTAGGAAATACGTTTGCCAAAGGTTGATGCGTTAACGTTGCCGGTGTTCAGAATAGTTTCATTGCGGTTCTGCCCGCTGCGTAATGAATCATTTTTGTACGTTAAGATTGCGGTGTTGTTTAGGGCCGCATGAGCTACTGTGAGTGTATCATGGTACATAAGTGCAAATATGGTACTGGCTAATACAAGGAGAAGCGCTATGCGTGAGGTTGCAGTGATAATGGAGCGCAATTTCTCTTTTTCCCTTCTTCAAAAATAACATTGATAAAACAAGCAACAAGCAGGGCATACTATACGACCTGTGACTTCCTTGAGGATTGTGAATGGGCTTAATCATAGGAGGAAAATGTGATCATAGCAAGATCAATAGTGTTGCGACATGGTAAAGATTTGGTTGAGGTTTTCATTCGGAAGAATTGCTGAAGAATGTCTGTGCGCCAGGTGAAAGAAGCCACAATCTTCAAGAAGACTGTTGAGTAGTTACTTACATTTTATATCTCGTCATTCAGTCCGTCATATATACATAGAAATCTCTTGTAGGCGTTGGATAGTCATGGTTGATAATGTGTTCCATAATGTATTGAACTGTTCCTAAAAAGAGGAGGAAATTTCATGCGACGGTTTCGATTGTTCCTTTTCTCAACCGCTCTTCTGGCATCCCTGCTCGGGGTGACGGCCTTTATGGGATTAAGTATGATCTCGGCGCATACGCAAGCGCAGACGAGCCATACCCAGGTGACCCAGCGTAACAATCCTCAAGTCACTTGCTCAGGCGATGGATGCGACGGTCTAAATCCTGTAATGACGGGCTGTGCGACCGGGGCCTACACCGTGCAAACGGCAGTCTTCAGCAACTCCTATATCGAACTGCGCTATTCTCCCACCTGTAAAACCAATTGGGGACGGGTGATTAGTAAGGTCGGCCCGACCTTTCTGGAAATCAGGATACAGAGAGTTGATGGCCTTACCTATACATTCTCAGGCGGCAACTTCAACTACGCGTACTCCGCGATGGTGTATGCACCGCAACTGGCGGCGCGGGCCTGTGGAGGTGTCAACGGCATCACCGGTTGTACCAAATACGTCTAAAGATCTGATTGGCAATAGATAGTGGGAAGATAACAAGGCGGGACATCCTTCGATGCCCCGCCTTGTTCTTCTAATAGGCGAATGAATCAGACCACCTGTGGCATCCTCTGTTGCGCGGAAGCTACGGCTTCGGCTGGATACTCGTAATCTTGCAGCTTACCGGAGAAGTAAGCCTCGTAAGCGCCCATATCGAAGTGTCCATGGCCGGAGAGGTTGAAGAGGATTACGCGCTCCTGCCCTGCTTCTTTCGCTTCGAGAGCTTCATTGATGACGGCACGGATAGCATGTCCGCTTTCAGGAGCGGGGATGATGCCCTCAGTACGCGCGAACTGTACCGCTGCGTCGAAGACGCTGATCTGATGAAAGGCCTGGGCCTCAAGGATACCCGTATCGTGGAGCAGCGAGACCAGCGGGGACATGCCGTGGTAACGCAGCCCACCAGCATGAATGCCTGGGGGGATAAAATCGTGGCCGAGGGTATGCATTTTGACCAGCGGCGTCATCCCGACGGTATCGCCAAAGTCGTAGGCGTACACGCCCTTGGTCAGGCTGGGACAGGCCATCGGTTCCGCCGCCAGGAAGCGGGTCTTCAGGCCCTTTTTGCGGGCTTCTCCAACAAAGGGGAAAATCAACCCCGCCATGTTGCTGCCACCACCCGCGCAGCCAATCACCACATCCGGATAATCGTCTGCTAGAGCCATTTGCTTCAGAGCCTCTTCGCCGATAATGGTCTGGTGCATCAACACGTGATTGAGCACGCTGCCCAGCGAGTACTTGATCGTCCCACCGCTCGTCGCGGCAACCTCTACGGCTTCGCTGATGGCAATGCCGAGGCTACCCTGATTGTTCGGGTCTTTGGCCAGGATGCTGCGTCCCGCGTTGGTCAGATCGCTAGGACTGGCGTGAATAATGCCGCCATAGGTCTCCATCATATTGCGACGATACGGCTTCTGCTGGTAGCTGATTTTGACCATGAAAATTTCGATCTCCACGCCGAAATAGGCTCCTGCCAGCGCCAGGGCCGATCCCCATTGTCCGGCACCTGTCTCGGTCGAAATCTTTTTGACGCCCTCTTGCTTGTTGTAGTAGACCTGGGCGACAGCAGTGTTTAACTTATGGCTACCCACCGGGCTGACACCTTCGTACTTGTAGTAAATGCGAGCCGGAGTATCCAGGGCCTGCTCTAACCTGTGAGCGCGGTGAAGCGGACTGGGTCGCCATTGGGTATAAATCTGGCGAATCGCTTCTGGAATTTCGATGTACGGCTCGGTACTCACTTCCTGCATAATCAATGCCATAGGGAAGAGGGGAGCAAGGTCGTCGGGCGTGACGGGCTGTTTGGTGCCCGGGTGCAGCACTGCCTCAGGCCGGTCTGGGCAGGTCGGGCGCAATGTTGTACCAGGCACGTGGCATTTCGTCTTCGCTCAGAAGATATTTCGTGTGAAGCTTGTCTACCATGGTTTGCTCCTTTCATGGCTTGAGAAAATTAAGTCGAAGGTAGTTCTTGCCGCTCAGCTTCTCGGTGGCAGCTCCATTGCAGCCTCCTGAGGCGCTACAACGAGGTATACGCTCACGGTTCGAAGTCGTATGTGCTACATGGTAGGCTCTTAGGCTGGGATTGTCAAGTGTCGTTTGCGCTC
>DMFQ01000104.1:0-8271 GCA_003450555.1 Ktedonobacter sp. | reverse complement strand
CACTCGAGATTTTTTTTCTAATACACTAACCTGAAAAAAGGGAAGCTATGACGACGTTGACGATTGGCGATGTTGAGATCATCGCCCTGATAGATGGCGCAGCAGGACTTTTGCTGAAATTAGGCGAGGTTTTTCCTACTATTAGGCCAGAACAATGGGAAGCCTTTTATCGACGTTATCCACGGGTGTTTGCGGATACCGCTATCTGGCATATCTACTACAACTGTTATCTAGTGAGAATTCATGATTACGTGTGCCTTGTAGATACCGGCGTAGGGCCGGGTCCATACATGGGGCAGCTTCATGGTAAACTGCTGGATGCATTAAGGGCACATGAGATCAACCCTGAGGACGTGAACACCGTGTTCTTAACTCACGCACACAGCGACCATGTTGGATTAAATCTCAATGCTGCTGGCAGGCCAACTTTTCCAAACGCGCGCTATGTAATGGATCAAGGTGAATGGAATTTCTACCAACAACCCCAGGTGAAGATGAGCATCGCGCCTTATATAGACCGAATGCTTACCCCACTTGAGCAATGTGGAGTGCTTGACCTGCTGTCAGGCGAGCAGCCTCTCGCAGAAGAACTTTCCGCTATTCCCACTCCAGGGCACTCGCCAGGACACATGTCGCTTTTGATCCATTCAAAAGGGCAGAAAGCATTGATTGGCGGAGACGTATTTATTCACCCTGCTCAAGTGACCAGGCTCGACTGGTGTTCCATCTTCGATATGGACGAGAAAGAGCTTATTGCCACGCGCAAGCACCTCTCAGGCTGGTTGGAGGCGGAAGAGATAATGCTCGCCGCAGGACACTTCCCCCATCCAGGCTTCGGACGTATCGTTTGCAAAGGCGGATGTTATTACTGGGAGGATGTGTGAAGCGCAGGGGAACGCGCTTTCCCCATCCCTAGCCATTTATCCAGGATGCTGCTAGTCGAACGGGTGATGCGTGCCATCTTTCTAGAGCATATAGTATGTGCAGTTACGGAACTTTGCCGTAGAGATTGCGAAAGAGAACATACTATGGACACGATGGATACTATGGAACAGACAACAAACCAGAACGGCACTCACGTATTGAGATTATTATCGAACCAGATGGCAGACGCAGTTGAGCGGGTCAGCCAGTCGCTGGTACTGGTCAACGGTCGTCAACGCCAGCCTGCCAGTGGCGTCGTCTATGCAGCGGATTTGATCCTGACGGCGGATCACGTGCTTGAACGCGAAGAGGATCTGACCATCCAGACACAGGATGATCGTACCCTTGCGGCGCAGTTTGTCGGGCGCGACCCCTCTACCGACCTGGCCGTCTTGCGTGTGACCGAACTGGGGCTAAATGTCGCGGCAGCAGCGGAAGATGCTGCTCGTGTCGGTCAACTCGTGCTGGCGGTGGGACGATCCTCGGGTGAAGGGCCAATGGCGAGCGCTGGAATTGTCAGCGCAATCGGTGGTCCCTTGCGCACAGGGCGCGGCACGACGCTCGAACGCTATATTCGCACAGATGCCACACCCTATCCAGGTTTCTCAGGTGGGCCATTAATCGACGCGCAGGGGGGAGTACTCGGTATCATAACCACGGGATTGGTGAACGGAATCGCGCTCGCTGTGCCATCGGCGATTGCATGGGTCATCGCGGAGACGCTCGCGCAGCAGGGATATATCAAACGCGGTTACCTGGGCATTAGCAGCCAGTTGGTACATCTGCCTCCTGCACAACGCGTAGGGCGAACACAGGAACACGGCCTGCTGATTGTAAAAGTCGATGATGATAGCCCTGCTCAGAAGGGCGGCCTGATGCTTGGCGATATCCTGGTGGGGTTGGATGGCACTATTGTCAACGACTCTGAGGATCTGCAGACAGTGCTTACCAACAATCGCGTTGGCAAAACGGTCCCCCTGGAAGTCATTCGTGGCAACACCCTGCATACCTTGCAGATAACCGTTGGTCAACGCAAATAGGGCTAGCGAGAACGAGAAATAGGTATAAACATGACACAAGAAGCAACTTTTTCTCCCGTAATAGCGCCTATGTTGCCCGACGCGTTTTCGCACGCGTTGATGCAAATCGTGAACCGGGTACAACCGAGTATCGTGCAGGTCGTCAAAGAGGGGCGTGGGGCTGGCACGGGTATCGTCTGGAAGATCGATGGACATGATGGGTTTATCATCACGAATCATCATGTCGTTCCCGACGACGCCACGAAGATACAGGTGCATTTATCAGATGGTCGCAGTCTGGATGCGAAAGTGATAGATCGCCATAAAAAGTCTGATGTGGCTATGCTGTCAGTGAACGCGGACAACCTGCAAGCGGTAGAGATTGCGGACTCGGCCAGCTTGCGCGTTGGGGAGTGGGTTTTTGCTGTGGGCAATCCCTGGGGCCAGCGCGGAGTTGTCACGGCGGGGATCATTAGCGGAGTCAGTGCGTCAAAGACCGAGGAGGGCAATGGCGAGCTTCCCATACGCTATATCAAATCAGACGTTATTCTCGCGCCGGGCAATTCGGGTGGGCCGCTGCTCAATGCCGACGGAATGGTAGTGGGAGTCAATGCAATGGTTTTTGGCGGGGACCTCGCTGTATCAATTCCCAGTAATGTGGTAAGCTCCTGGATAGCAGGATTGTCCAGGCGCCGTCAGATCTCCCTGGGGATCGAGGTGGAGACGGTGGATTTGCCCGCTGCCCTGCGCCAGAAAGCCGGAGTAGGATCCAAACGAGACTCGGGACTGCTTGTAGTAGCTTTAGAGACGGGTGAACTCAAGGAGCAGCCCGCTGGGTCAGGTTTATTGATCGGCGACCTGTTGCTGGATGCCGCGGGCAAGTCTATCGATGATGCCACGTCGCTGCTGGACATCGTCGCCAGGAAAGACAGAGAAGATTCGCTGCGGATGCGCCTGGTACGAGGCGGGAATGTTCTTACACTCGATGTTGCCGTCGCAGCATTGGAGCACAGGGAATAATGATACGCGCGTTTGTTGTAGCGCCAACGCCGATGATACTCGCGGGTCTGCACGCTATGCTCACCACCGGCGAAATACAGGTGGTGGGCGAGTCAGCCAGTCCCGCGGAGATGATTGTGGAACTGCCAACTATCGACGTGATCGTAGTGGATCACCTGTTGTTGGAGGATGTGGCGCGTGCTATAGCAAACGACAGCAGCGCTGGAAGAATTGCACTGGTAGTGCTTACCAATAGCGGAGAGCGACCGCTACCGACGCTGCGTACTCTTGCCTTGCGAGGGTGGGGCGTTGTGCCGGTGGAGGCCACGAGCGCAGAATTGCAGGCAGTTGTCACGGCAGTGGCGCAGGGATTCGTTGTGCTGCCTGTAGCGCTCAGCGGGCAATTCTCCGAGCCTCGTCCGGTGGTAGTTGGAACGCTCAATCTCAGTTCGCCCGACGAGGCGCTGACGAACCGGGAGCGCGAAGTGCTGGAACTTGTGAGCCAGGGCTTATCGAACAAGCTCATCGGCCGCCGACTTATGATAAGTGAGCATACCGTCAAGTTTCATATTTCAGCGATCTCCACCAAGCTTGGAGCCTCGAGTCGTACGGACGCGGTCAGCCGTGGAGTGCGACGAGGGCTGATCACACTTTGAGATTAATCTGTTTGTGACGTTGTATATGGAGGGGCGTAGGGACCCGATTTATCGCGTTCTACGGGNNTTTATCGCGTCCCACGGGTGGGGATGGGCAACCCCCCTCGGACGCGAAATCGGGTCCCTACGCCCGGGGCTACAGATATATATCAGGCAAACTATCGTATGGTATGAAAGCAGAGAGGTAGTCAAATGAGTAATTTTACTGCGGCAGAGATTGCGTACTTCGCGACCCAGCGTCTTGGTCGCCTTGCAACAGTGAACGCTTCAGGAGAGCCACACGTGGTGCCTGTGAGCTTTCGCTACAACGCTGAGTTGGACACCATCGACATCGGTGGTCACGGTATCGGCAAGAGCAAGAAGTATCGCGACGCGGGCCGCCAGGGTAAAGCCGCCTTTGTGGTCGACGATGTGCAGCCACCCTGGAAGCCGCGTGGGATCGAAGTGCGAGGTACAGCGGAAGTCCATACAACCGGTGGCCAGGAAATCAATGCAAATTTTGATCCAGAACTGATTCGCATCTATCCGAAGCGTATCATCGGTTGGGGCATCGACTCAGATACTGCCTTTCAATCCAACAGCAGGACTGTTGAACGGTGAGTATCACGCCAGGGTTGCTAAAACAGCTGGATAATTGGCTCACATATAGTCCCATCCCATCTGCTTAAGCAACTGTTGGAAAGCCTGGGAGGCATGGCGAAACAGTTCTGGCCCGCTGAACCCCTGGAACTGCTCGGATGTCAATAGGTGCGGCTCGAGCGAGAAAAAGCCATCGTACCTGTCCTGCTGTAACGCTTGCAGTAGTTCGGGCCAATGTGCCGCGCCCTCTCCCGCTTCTACGATACTGCCATCGGGACGCGCGTCTTTGACGTGGATGTAGCGCAGCCAGGGTTGAAGGGCCTTGTAGCCATCAGGGAAAGGTGCTTGTCCGCATTGGATGAAGTTGGCCGGGTCCAGGATGGCTTGAAAGCGAGCATCATTGATGTTTTGGAACAGGTCAACACAGCGAGCAATGGTGTCGCCGTAGATACTTTTCTCGTTTTCGTGCAGCAGGGTAATATTGGCAGCGTCTGCCCGTGCTGTGAGATCTCGTAACCTGCTGAGTACCTCTTCTCTCCACTGTGAAGGGTCAGAACTAACTGTGTACTCTGCCTTATGTTGCGCGACAGTAGGAGGGTAGAAGGAAAACATGCGGATGAAGCGCGTTTGAAACAGGTGAGCTAGCTCGATGGCGCGCTCAAAGCGTTCAAGGTGGTGCGCGAATGAGCTATTGATAGGGACCTTGCCGATGGGAGAGCCGATGGCCGAAACACTGATATTCTGGGCAGAGAGCGTTTGCGCGATCCTCTGTACTTGCTGATCGCTAAAGTCGAGGACATTGGTATTCCAGGCTCCGCGCAACTCCAGAAAGTGAATGTTCTCCTTGTGAAGTACCGCAATCTGTTCGTCCAGGTCTGCTGAAATCTCGTCACCGAAGGCTGAAAGGCGAATCATGACAATGTCACCTCCTTGTGTGTATGGGCTGATTCATAGATACCCACGATAATCTCGACGGGATGGCGCGCAGCGTTGCCATCAACAAGCGGCGTGCCCCCTTCACGGATAGCGCGCATCATATCGGCAATCTGCAAGGCATGACTGTTGCTGGAGAGCGCGGCAGGATTGTTTGCCGCACCACCCACAGTGCCCTCAGTGTTCGTAGCACCTCCGCTTTCCTCGACAACCCTTTTCTCCGCTGCCGGGTTTGCGCCGTATGCTCCCACCTGTTCAGTCTCTGTGCGAGCAAGGTGCAGGTAGGCCAGGTTGTCGTTTTCGATGAGCGCTGAGCCTTTATCGCCAAAGATCTCTATGCGCGTAGTCACGCCAGGGTAAGCGCCGGTCGTCGCGGCGATGGTGCCAAGCGCTCCATTTTTGAAGCGCAAGACCGCGACTGCCACATCTTCCGTCTCCATGCGGTGCGCCAATCTATCTGTATAGGCGTAGAGGCTCTGGACCCGTCCCATCAACCATTGCAAAAGATCAATTGAGTGGATGGACTGGTTCATCAAGACACCTCCTCCGTCAAGCGCCCGCGAGCCGCGCCAGGCTCCACTGTCGTAGTACGCCTGCGAGCGCCACCAGGGAACAATGACGTTTCCAAGCACGAGCCTGCCGAACGCTTTTTCTTCAACAAGGGCATGAACCTGCAGCGACGCGGGATCGAAGCGATGCTGGCTGATCACTGCCAATTTGACACCCATCTCCTGCTGCACGCGCAACATATCATCGATCGCGGAGAGTGTGATCTCGATTGGCTTCTCGACAATCACATGCTTTCCTGCGCTCATTGCCATGCAGGCGTGCTCTCGATGGTTGCCACTGGGCGTGCAGATGTTGACGATATCCAGCTCTGCGCGAGCTACCATCTCCCGCGGATCTGTATAGGCCATGACAGTATACTTATCGGCGAGCTTCTGGGCATTTAGGGGAACAATATCGGCGACAGCTACAAGCTGTGCGCCAGGCAGGCTGGTGATAGCTTCCGCGTGGGTAGCGCCAATTACACCACACCCGATAATGCCGAAGCGCAAAGTGCCATTCATACTGCTACCCCTTTTCGTAGATAGGAGATTTGTGTATCCTCTCTTCTTCTTGTATCTTACCACCAGAATACGTCTCCCAACCATTTTCCAGACGTACGCTTGACAGAGATAAAAAAAAGCTGCTTTCCACTAAAAAGCAGAAAGCAGCATGAAACGGCTCGTCGTTTAGCTTCCAATGCAGCGGATACAGAAGTGGAAAGCTTATCCCTCTAGTATCCGCTGATCTGCAAACAGAAGCAGAGCTTTACCTCGCCCTGTTCATGAGATGTAGAACAGAAGCCTTGAGGAAACGTTGTTGTCTGTTGTCACCTGTTGTACCATCAACTTGAGTTCTGGTATCATTCATCAGTCTTGTCAAACTATAGACAAGTGCTGCCAGCAAAATGAGCACAATCAGAATAAGCAAACCAGTCAGCAGAATGGTCATCAACGCTGTACCCATAGTAGTTCTCTACTTTCCCTCTTTTTGAGGAAACTGTTCATATATGGCAGTTACCACATGTAGAAGTGTACTCACAAAGTTTCTTCTTACAATAACTACAGTACGAGAAACGCAGAATCATTGATATAGCATTTAGCTATATTCATTATAGCATATTGTCAGGTGGAAAACAAGGACCCAACAAACGGTACAAACTGTGATGCGTTTTTTGCATAGCGTATGCTTGATTCTTTTCATAGTGCTATTTTTTCTCGTTTACGGCACCACCAGCCTTGCTACTCTCCAATTCGGTTGTGTATTTCTGAACCCTTTGTTGCAAACTCTTAATGAGCAAATTTGGCGTGAAGCCAAAGACGATAGCAGCAAACAAGTATTGTAAAAGAGGCTATGATAGGATAAACGATAAGGGTTCCTATTGGCGATAAAAAAGCGTTATAGCTCAACTTTACAATGTTTTTCTATGCGATAGAATAAATTACTTTATCTACGATGTAGACGTTGGAAAAGGAAAGTTTTTGGAGCGTGAATCTATGGAGCTTTTACCAGATGCAAGAAGAGGATTAATGGGGACTCCCGAATTCGCAGCCCAGCAATCCCGGACGCGCATTCCTACACCTCCAGGGAGGAATGTGCTGTGGGAACCGCCTCGGGATATGACGCACCCACTCTCTGCTTTCCAGGAAAATTTCGTCCTCTCTGCTTGCCCGCTTGGAACACGCATTTTATCGGCGCACTTTCATCGTCAGGTGCGATTGCCCTGTCCTATCTGGGTGCGTGTTATCCTCCCCAATGGAGAAGAAGAAACGCTGATCTTGCGCATGGACTATGCGCTACATGGCGTAGAACATGAAGCGGCTGTTCTCCCCGTGCTTGCCAGACTTGGTCTGCCTGTACCGGCAATCCTCGCGGGTCCCGTTTTTGATCCTACACAACTTGAGGCAGGAGCAATGACGATTTTGAGCGTCTTACCCGGTCGAGATTTGCTTGGATGGACGTGGGATGCGCCTCCCGCGGATGTTGAACTTGCCCTTCGTCTTGTGTTAGAAGGGGTAGAACGACTCCACGCGTTAACGGAAGCGTTGAGCCGAGAACCGGTGGCCCGGCAGTTGGTGAAGAAAACGTTGCTCTCGGAACTGCAGGAAGTGGTTACGGTGGGTGGCCCCTGGTTCGATGAGCCTGTATTCAGGCAGGCGGTTGAAATGTTTCTTCCGATCGTGGCGTCAATTCAAACCCCGCTCGCGTTTTCTAGTGGGGACTACAATCAGGGCAACTTTCTCTTTGATGGCCGCGAATTGACAGGGTTTATTGACTTTACGGGTGCATGTTTCGAGGATCCACACGTGGGCATGGCCATGTACTGGATCTACAGTTGGTATCCATTGGATCGCGCGGGGATTGTCGAACGCTATCTGGAGAAACAGGGGCTCTCATTTGTTGGCTTTGCTCCACGCCTGGCGGTACGCTGCCTCAGTACGCTACAACAAAGGATTGCGGTCACCGGAGGGGAAGATGTTCGTGAAGAGGATGACTACGAGAGCCATGCTGAGTATCGAGAGCGCATCCTGAATTTGCTGAAGCGTGCTGTTTCTTGACAGCACGTGGGGGAGGGCAGACAAGCAAGGTTTTAGACCATGCTTCCTGCCGCGATA
>DMFQ01000231.1:1211-3751 GCA_003450555.1 Ktedonobacter sp. | reverse complement strand
GGGATGTCAAGAGGATGGAGGTGAGGTGTTTTATGGCAAAAAAGACAAAAGATACAAGTGAGCATACAAAGGCTACGCCGAGCCATGTTCCGGTCAAGGTGATTACGGTCAACCGGCAGGCGTATCATGATTATTTTGTTGAGCGTACGATTGAGGCTGGGGTCGCGTTGATGGGAACAGAGATCAAGTCTATTCGAGATGGCAAGGTAAATTTGCGGGGATCGTACGCTATAGCACGGAATGGTGAGTTGTGGCTAGAGAATGCACATATCGCTGTTTATGAGCACGGCAACCGCTATAATCATGAGCCGATGCGCAATCGCAAATTGTTGCTGCACCGGCGCGAGATCAGTCAATTGCAGGGCAGAATAGATACCAAAGGACTGACGCTTATTCCGCTCAAACTTTACTTGAAGGGTGGGAAAGCGAAGATCGAACTGGGTCTTTGCCGTGGTAAGAAGCTGTATGATAAGCGGGATGCGATTGCCGAGCGGGATGCGAAGCGCGAGATTGAACGCACCATACGGACGAGGTAAAGAGAGAGATATGACACAGCAGGAGCCGAGCACCATTTCGCAGCGAGATCTGATTGAAGCGTCCAATACTGCTGGTTTCTTTCAACTGCTGGATGCACACATCGAAGAGGCTGATATAGGCAGAGGAAAGGTCAGTATCAGGGTGGATGAGCGATTGATGCACCCGCAGATGATTGTGCACGGAGGTGTGATCTTCACGCTGGCGGATACGGCAATGTCGATGGCGCTTCTATCCACGCTCCCGGCGGACACACGCATCAGTACAATCGAGGCGAAGATTAATTATTTGCTACCTGTACGCACTGGTGAACTGGTTGCGGAAGCGAGCATTGTACAGCAAGGTCGCTCGATTGCTGTGCTGGAGGCGACGGTGTATAACATTCAAGAGGGAACCAGGCAGGCTGTCGCGCGTCTATTGGGGACGTTTCATATCGCTCGACAAAAGCAGGCGGTATAGGAAAAATCCATTTAAGCTTTGATTTCAGCGAGTTGAACACCTCACTGGTATGAAAGCTTTTTTTCTTGCCTGAAGAGCATGAGCAGCGAGATTAGGGCTATGAAGGCGAACAGCACGGTGAGGAAGATGAGGCCGTCAAAGCCCCAGGTTTTGGCAAAAAGGCCGCCGAGACCGTTGCCCAGGAGTTGGCCCACTCCGAGAAAGATTGAATACAGGCCCATGAGGAGGCCGCGATCTTTGGCAACTTCTTCGGAGATATCGGCAAGGTAGGAAAGGGCCGAGGGAGCGAAGCTACTTTCGGCAAAAATACCAACCATCAAGAGAGGTATCCAGATAAGCAGCAAGAGGTCGTTGCCGACACCGCGATGGTTGATACCAGCAAGGGCGATACAGGCCAGGTAGATACCAGTGATCGAGGTTAACATGAGGTTCAGGCGCGGAATATTCTTGAGAAAGAACGCCCAAAAGAGGAGGCACAGTCCGAAGAAGAGGACATAAGCACCAAGAACGAGACTTACTGTATGACCAGCGCCAGCGCCACTCAAACTGCCCATAAGTTGTTGGCTGCGATCACTACTGTGTTTGGAAAGGATAAATGTGAGTTGTGGGCCAATCCAGACACCGATGAGAGCGTTGATACATATCCAGGCGGGAATAAAGATAAAGAGGCGCGGAGTACGAATAATGCGCAAGTAGCGTATTCCTAGCGTGCGGATGCGCCCCTGTTCAATGACCTGTATTATGTTGGGAGATAGGAGCATGCAGAGTACCACAACGAGATACAGTAAAGCGAGTAAGGCAAAGGCGTAGCGCCCGAAACGATCCCAGGCAAAACCACCGAGAATGACGCCCACGGCGATACCACCGCTGGTGGCAAGTTCAAAGAAGCTCATGACACGCATACGACGCGATTGGTCCTGTGAGGTGTAATCAGCGAGGTAGCCAAGGACAGCAGGCGTGGTCATGGCTGAAGATGTGCCGGAAATCAGTCGCAAACAGAGGAAGTATGGCAAGGGATTTTGCAGCGGAGCAAACGGAATGAGAGCTACTTCTATAAGTCCCACCAGTGGTCCGACGATGAGAAAGTACCTGCGGCCCAAGCGATCGCTCAAGGCGCCCATGATGGGAGCAAGCACGAGTTCTGTGGCGAAGTAGACGACGGAGAGGAGGCCAACATTGAGGCTATTGATGGCTTCGCCTGTATGTGTCGCGAGTTGAGCGAGGAAGAGACCAAAGATGATGGTTGCTGCTCCACCATTTGCTCGTAAAACAAATGTCCCTACAAGGAGAGGTGCGATTGAGCGGCGAGACATTTTATGTCCTTCTATTCCATTGGGTGGGGTCAAGATAGGTGTTCTGATCTTTGAGGCGTTTTCGCAATGTGAACAAGGCTATGATGCAGCCTGTTAGGATGAGTATTACTGCTACTACCACTAACAGGAGCAAGATGAGCCGTGTTGTTCCATTATCGATTGCGTTTACTGCCAGGATGGACAGGACTACCATCAATGTATTCCCCACTTGTATGTCTCCGCACTCTTTTTTAT
>DMFQ01000231.1:0-977 GCA_003450555.1 Ktedonobacter sp. | reverse complement strand
TGAAGGCATAGTTCGTCAAAAGGTGTACGGTCTCCGTCATGTAGCCATGTCCGGGGGCCGAGAGGCGCAGCCAGTAGCCAATTCCGAAGTACCGGTGCTCCCAGTTCTTTGGATGGAGTCCGGTGCCTCCTAGGTAGCTATTGGTTGCCCTTTCCCAGATGCTGAGGTTGAGGTCTTCACGGGTCAGCCATGCAGCCTCCTGGTGAATGATCCAATCACGGCTCTCTTCGATTGTCTGATGAGCGTCGGCAAAAGGGAGCCATGGACGGATGTGGTCGCGTGACTCTGCTACAGCCTCGAAGAGGGCCTGTGCGTCACTCTCGTGGTAGGGCCGTATGATAAGGCGCTCGCTGCGCAACTCTTCGAATAATGGTATTTGGGTTAGATATGGCGGTGTGTGCAAAACTGCTCCTCCTTCTACGTGGATCTACGTGGATAACGACCTACAAGGGTAACGATTGTGTACTGAGTTCGACACCTGGTCTCAGTTCTTTCTCGTAAGTATCATATTGACGAGTGCTGTGCATACCGACGCGTTCATAGAGGCGGGGCGCCATAGAGCGCGGTATCAGACGCGATTATTATGTCAAATACGGTTTTTACATCGTCCATGGTTGGAGGACGTACCGTAAATCCTTGTGGTAAAGTGTTCACTGTTTTTTTGTCCTGTATGTTGAGATAAAAATTGATTGACAGTTCTTCCCGACAAGGGCGACGCAAGCGTCCCCACCCCACGTCATCACCACCCCCGCCCCTACGGGACCCACGCGGGACGCGATGTATCGCGTCCCGGTTGGGTTACGGTTATGGCGCAATCGGCATTCAAGTGCATACCGACTGTACGGGCAGATCGATATTAGTGGGTAGCTCCTTGCCAGCACGCAACTCTTTTTCGTAGATGTCGTACTGCCGAGTGATGTAGATGCCCGTCCTCTGGTGCGGCTGCGACAGACCCACCAACTGTTGCATTTCAGCAT
>DMFQ01000085.1 GCA_003450555.1 Ktedonobacter sp. | reverse complement strand
CAGAACCGGTCAGCCTTCGCAGGCTGACCGGTTCTGCTTTGATGAAGACTTTAATGCATATTTCTCACTAGCGTTGCCCTGTTATAGTATCTTTCTATATGTTATTATTAAAACGGTGAAGTTTATTCTTTGGAGAGATATGGGTGAGTAGAGCAGAAGAACCGTCACAGCCGCGTGTTACCTTTTATACGAAGGCTGGTTGTCATCTGTGCGAGGAAGCTCGTGATATGCTTGACGATATAGCGGCTCAGGAGACTTATGAACTTACAGAGATCGACATCAGGAGTAATCCAGAGCTTTTTGAAGAATACCGCTATCGTATTCCTGTCATAATCATTAATGATGAAAGAGTGTTGGAAGGTCGCATTGAGTACCGGGACCTGGCACAAGCTTTTCAATTGCCCTGAGGGTGAATTGAAAAGCCAGATCAAGACCATTGGGCTTAAATACTTACTCTCGCTTTCTACAATGCAAGGAAGACTAATGGCATTACAACAAGTGAAACAAGGTAATAGAGAATTTCCCCTTTTCATTGCGAAGCAGAAGCAAGATATTGGGCGATACAACAAGATGTTGGGTGAGTGGCTGCTGAATTACTGGGCGACTATCATTACCACTGTGCTTGGTCTGATAGTTGCTACGGCGGTTAGTATTCCTTTTCTTTCGTACTTTGGACTGGATGCCATCGCGAAACCACTATTTTTTTCGCTCCATTTTGTCTGTGCCCAGGTTCCCTCACATTCCTTCTACATCTTTGGCCATCAACTGGGACTCTGTGAACGTAACTTCTCCATCTATGTATCTATGTTTCTAGGTAGCCTGGTCTTTGTGTTGAGCAAGAAAAGGATGCCGGGCCTGCCATGGTGGCTCTGGATTTTCATGTTATTGCCTATGGTCTGGGATGGAACTACACAGATGTTTGGTTTGCGAGAGAGTACCTGGATCTTACGCATTGTTACGGGTACATTATTCGGGTTAGGCAACATCTGGTTTGTACTGCCACTTATCCAGAAGTCACTTGATGAAACATCTACTCTGCAACAAGCCAGGTAGCCAGCATACAAGCGTAACCCACACTAGAACGTTTTGTCTTTTTGCGCTATAATCATGCTGCTTAAGAACAAGCAAGAATATACATAGACGTTGATGAATAGGGCGAGAAAAAAGTAGCTATAGAATAGATATGCAGGAACATCCATTGTCAGAAACAACGACGTTTGCAGTTGCCACACTAGGCTGCAAGGTCAATCAAGCCGATAGCGAGGCTATCAGTGAACAGATGAGTACCGCGGGTTTCGCACAACGTGATTTTAGTGAGAGTGCGGACGTCTACATCGTCAATACCTGCACAGTCACTCACCTGGGTGATCGCAGTTCGCGCCAACTCATCAGCCAGGCGCGTCGGCGTCATTCTGATGCACTACTCGTCGTCACAGGCTGTTATGCAGAGTTGAATCCCGCGGCGGTGGCGGCGCTTCCAGGCGTCGATTTAGTCGTGGGCAATAGTGGAAAAGGTTCTCTTGCTGAGGCGATCAAGGAAAAATGGAAGACCTATAGCTCACAAGGAGTGGATGAACAGGTCATTGCAACTAAAGAGCTATCTCCACTGCGCCCACCCTTGCCTATGTTGCCGCTTGATGCTCAGCATATTGGCAGTGATCGATTGCTTCAAATTAACGGGGCGGCAGGCGAAGAGCAACATGAGCCACAGCCTGACAATCCAGCGCGCCTCTCTCCATTTACTGTCCAGGAGACGTCCCCTACAGACTCCAGCAGTGCCAGGCTGACATCGCGTACTCGCGTGCAGATGAAAGTGCAGGATGGTTGCGATAATCGTTGTACCTATTGCATTGTCCCTTATGTACGCGGCGGCTCTCGCAGCCGAAGCATTGCTTCTGTCGTAGAGCATGTGCAACGCAAGGAACGAGCGGGCTTCCAGGAGATTGTGCTGACGGGTATCCACCTGGGAGATTACCATCCCGATGAGAACAAAGAACAGAATCTTGGGCACTTGATTACCGTCCTCCTGCGAGAGACCACTATACCGCGCATTCGCGTCTCATCTTTAGAGCCGGAGGATTTTCGCCTTGAATGGTTAGAACTTTGGACGAATCCACGCATGTGCCGCCACTTTCATCTTCCAATGCAGAGCGGATCAGACGCGATATTGCGGCGCATGGCACGACGCTATAATAGCACGCGCTATCATGACATTGTAACTACCGCAAAGCGACTCATTCCTGGCATTGCCATTAGCACCGATATTATCACTGGTTTCCCGGGCGAGAGCGAGAGTGATTTTGAACAGACCTACCGGCTCGCCAGGGAACTGCAATTCGCCAAATCTCATGTCTTTCGCTTTTCTCCGCGCCAGGGCACAACAGCGGCGCGGATGAAGGGACAGGTCAAGGATGAAGTCAAAAAGGCGCGAAGTGAACGGCTACTCGCGCTCAACGACGAACATGGACGCATCTTCCGCCAGCAGTTCCTGGGTTCCACCGTACAGGTCCTCATTGAAAGCAAAAAACATGGATACTGGGAGGGTTTGACCGATAATTATCTACGGGTCGAACTCGTGGATCTCCCAGAAGCCGAGACGCGCGACTGGCAAAACACGTTGGTAAGTGCACGCCTGTCACACCTGGTTGAGGACGGTATTGCCAGTTTTGTGATGTAACTTGCGACGGTAATGATAAGAGAGAGCATTGGAGCAGCAGATGATCATCAGGCAAGCCACTCTGGCCGATGCCCCAGCAATTGCAAAAGTACGTATCGATACCTGGCGAACGGCTTATCGTGACATTGTTCCTGAAGATTATCTGTCGAACATGTCTTACGAAGAGAGCGAACGAAGTTGGGCCATGCGTCTGAAGGAGAGCGAGCGTGAGAAGGCGTGGGTTTATGTAGCTGTTGATGTAGCGGGAAGGCTGGTTGGCTTTGTATCAGGAGGGGTGGGACGCGATGTGGATCCCGTGTATAAGAGCGAAATTTACGCAATTTATATCCTGCAGGCGTATCAAGGTCGAGGTATTGGTCGGCTTCTTACCCTTGCTCTGGTTGAAAAACTGGTGCAGATGGGCTTCGATTCTATGCTTTTGTGGGTCTTTGCCGACAATCCCGCGCGTCGATTTTATGAAGCACTTGGTGGCCAATTGATGAAGACAAGTCAATTTGAACTAAGTGGAGCTACAATCGACGAAGTCGCCTATGGCTGGCCCAACATCCGCACGCTGCTGAAAGAATAATGTTTATGAAACGCGTCGCTTCTTTAGCCTACCTGGCCTTCTTTATCCTCTTTCTGGCTGCCTGTGCGGATACTCCTCCTCTCCCATCAACAACGAATAGCGGAGCTACTGACGTGTCAGCAACGAGCAGCCAATCCAGCCCAATTCCAGGTATCGTAGGAACGGGCACTTTTCGTGAGTACCCTTTACCTCAGAATGACAGTGGGATGATGAGGCCGGTTATTGACCACGAAGGGCGCATCTGGTTTGGTGAAATGGGACATAATTATCTCGCGGTTTTTGATCCACGGACACAGGTCTTTCGGCAAATGACGCCGCCGCACGGGCAGAATGGTATCATGGGCTTAGTGGTAGCACCGGACGATACGATCTGGTTCGCGGAACAGTATGCCAACTATATAGGGCATTACAATCCTGTTACAGGGAAGTACCAGGTGTATGGCTTACCATGGCTCACGGTGCCAGACCCGAGTGATGCAAGCAAGAAGCTGACATTGCCGAGCGCCCCAAACGATATTGCGCTCGATGCACACGGCAATGTGTGGTTCACCGAACTCAATGCCGACTCGCTGGGGATGCTTGATCCATACGCGGGTGTGACCCGGCAATTTCCAATTTCGAGCGACAGGAGCGTGCAGAAGCTCAATCCTTATGGGATAACTGTTGATCTACAAGGTATGGTCTGGTTTACTGAAGCCAGCAGCAATCATGTTGGACGCCTTGATCCCGGAACCGGGAAGTTCAGTTTTTTTACGATGTCAGGGCCGGCCTATCCGCTCATGGAGATAAGCAGCGATGCTCACGGAGCTATCTGGATTACCTCATTCTCCGGCGGTCTGCTAGTGAAACTCAATCCCCAGACAAAGATATTTACGTCCTTCTATACCCCTCATAGCGGGAATGGAGCAGGCGGAGTCTATGGCTTGTTGATAGCTCCTGATGGTGGGATTTGGGTGACGATTTCAGCGGAGAACATGATTGCGCGCCTTGATGTGTCGGCAAACCATTTCATTTTGTATCGCATTCCTACGGGAGGCAGCCTTCCTTTGGGTATAGTCATGGGCGCGGATCATACGCTCTGGTTCACTGAATCGGGTAAAGATAAGATTGGCATACTGAAACCATAGTGTGAATGCAAACAAAGAAGGTGCGGTACATATCATTACTGCACCTTCTTTGTTTGCATTTTACAAGAGCCACCTGGATTACAGGTGTTTTGCAAACCAACCTTTGATGTGTCGCAGTCGCTCCAGGCGCAGCTTTGGATGTCCACCGCGCGACAGTCCATGGCTCTGACCCTCGAAGCGAACAAAGAGTACTTCGCGTCCCAGGTATTTCAGGGCAGCGAAAAGCTCTTCCGCTTGTTCAATGCCACAGCGCAAATCCTGTTCGCTATGGATGATCAGCAGAGGGGTGTGCATCTGCTTTACATAGGTGATTGGCGACATGCGCATGTACAGTTCAGGGTCATCCCAGGGGGTAGTCTCCATGTCATCGTCGGCGAATTCCCAGCCGATGTCGCTGCTGCCAAAGAATGAGGCGCGGTTGACCACACTGCGATCCGTCACAGCTGCTTTGAAACGATCCGTATGCCCTATCAGCCAGTTAGTCATAAAGCCGCCATAGCTACCCCCGATGACACCCTGGCGCTGCTCGTCAATGTAGCCTTTCGCCAACAGTGCATCCACGCCAGCCAGGATATCCAGAGAGTCTTTGACGCCCCAGGCTCCGCGGACCGCCAGGGCAAAGTCTCGACCGTAGCCTGTACTTCCGCGTGGGTTTGTATAGAGCACGACGTAGCCGTTGGCCGCCAGCAGCTGCATTTCATGAAAAAAGCCATAGCCGTACTGGCTGTTAGGTCCACCATGAATCTCTACAACCACAGGGTACTTCTTTGTAGGATCGAAATTGTGGGGTTTGAGAATCCAGCCGTCGATTGGCCAACCATCAACGCCTGTATACGGCATGTGCTCGGGTGTAGACAAGGCGACATCATCAATGAGTGCGTCATTGAAGCCGGTAACGCGCCGCAGCTCGCCTGGTGAGGAGGTTGGACAGACGAAGAGTTCAGCCACATGGGTCGGATCCTCTACAAGCAAAGCCATAGTGTTCCTGGAGTGATCGATGCTGAAATCGCGTACATAGACATTACCGGGTGTCAATGTCTGGGGCTGTTTCCCCGCGCCATCACTGGGGATAGCAAAGACGCGTGTAGCTCCCCTATGTGTCGCCAGGACGTAGAGCGTCTTGCCGTCGGGTGACCAGGGAGGAGAAGGAATCATGTGATCATTGCTCATATCGTCATTAGTCGAATCGGCGCAACTGCCCTCGAACTCGCTCGTCAAGTCGCGAAGTTCGCCTCCCTTATCAGCATCGATAGTGAAAAGTTCAACATGATTGGCGGAGGCGAGTTTGGGGGCCGCGAGGAAAGCGATAGTTTTGCCATCGGGTGACCAGGAAGGGGCATAACACGAACGGGTACTATCGGTCAGGCAGCGCAATTCACCGGTTTTCTGGTCGTGAATGGTCAGCACATAGATGTCGGAGCCGAAATAACGCCAGCGATCGCGATCCTCCACACGATTGGAGGTAAAAGCGATACGCTTGCCATCGGGTGACCAGGCAGGGTCGCCATCGTCCCAATCGCCATCAGTGATCTGCTGTGGGTCACCGCCTGTGATATCGATCAGAAAGAGGTGACTGCGCCGCTCATAGATAAATCCTACTCCATCGAGACGATACCAGAGCCTATCGATCACGTGCGCCTTTGGCAGGCGTTTGCCTTCGCCCGTCTCTTCTTCGGCTGGGCCAACCGCAGCACTGAAGATCAGGTGTCTGCTATCGGGTGACCAGACAGGGTTGGAAGCACCATGCTGCATGAAAGTTAGTTGACGGGCTTCACCTCCATCGGTGGGGATGAGCCAAACCTGTGATTTGCCTTTGCTATTTTTCTTCTGTTCTTTATCATCCTTATCCGATTGCTCTCCTTCACGTTCGGAGACGAACGCCAGCCAGCGTCCATCGGGAGACCAACTGGGATTGGTCGTATTGCTGGCTCCCATGGTGAAACGCCTGGCTTCTCCACCATCGATGGAGACCATCCAGATGGTTGAGCGATACTCATGCTCTTGCTCATCTATAGTCGTCACGACAAAGGCTATGCGCTGACTATCAGGGGAGATACAAGGTCTGCTGAGAAACTTGATCCTGTAGAGGTCTTCAATGGTAATTGATCGGTGCATGTGAACTATACTCCATGTTATTTATCTTTGTAGTTGCAGCTCTAAAATGAGGAAAGAGTTCGAAGGACATTCCCGACCATCTGGCCTCCTCATTTAGCATTTGTTTGCCAGCACAATCTCCGAAGGCATGATATGACGCAAATACTCTCGCTTGATGTTGCAAAAGCCGACCGCTTTGAGCGGAATTTCCATCAGTACCGGACGACAACCACCGAAGAGATAGGGCACCCAACCTGCTGGAAGCCTGCTATAGAGCTGCTCGAACCATGTCAAACTATTGTCATGTGGTTTACTCATATTGACCAGAATCAGACGTCCTCCTGGTTTTAGGATGCGCCGAAACTCGCCGAGTACCACAGGGATATCGTTCAATAGGGTGAGATCAAGCATATAGCTATTATAAACCACGTCAAACGTCTCATCTTGAAACGGCAATTGACGGGCGTCGGCCACATGTAGATCGAAATTGCTATAACCTGCTGCTTTGATTAGCCGACGCGTTGCATTCACCATTTTGGGAGAAAGGTCGACAGCATGGACGGTGTTTGACCTGTTCACTTTCTTGATGATTTCCAGGAAGGTTGCGCCCGGTCCGACTGCAACCTCAAGCACGATGTCAGAGGGTTGGATGGCGGCCAATGCCAGACCTCGCAGGCGCGGCTTGCGCTCTAAAGGAGCGATCAGCCTGCCATAGAAGGAACTGGCGTAGTCATAGGCGCGCCGGATGCTGTCGGTTGGCGCTATTGCTTCTATCATCAACGATTAATCCAACGTAAAGGTTTCTGACATAACTTGATCCACCTCTTTATGTTCAACTGTAAGACAGAGCGAATACTGGGTATTGTTCTGATAAACAGGTACGAGGGCTACTTTCTGCGGCGACTCCGTTCCTCTTGTTGCAAGGCGTAGTCAAGCGTCTCGTGGAGCCGCTCAAAATCATCAACATCGAGTTGAAGTTCAACGGCGGGTAGATCGTCTGGCCTGGATCTCCCTTCCTCGAAGAGTTGCAGAACCATCACCAGTTCTACTTCTACTTCTACCTCCATGACACCACTTTCACTGTCTCCAACTACCTCATTGTCGTCATCCTCATCGTCGTCTTCGGCGACGGCCTGGATAAATTCAATGTTAGTACGCGCGCAACGGAAACGCCCTGAAATTTTGAGCGCATCTGTTGAGAGTTCTTCGGCCAACTCGCGGACGACCTCCATCATCTGGACAAAGGCATCTTGTAGCTGCTCGATGGCATCCTCTTCGTCGTCTTCGCCGCTTGCGGCGCTCTCAACAGGTAAATCGCCACTTTGTACGGGTTGTTCGGTGCCAGTGACGCCGGCATTGCCTTCTGGTAACCGTTGGCGGGCCAGATCATTCAGTCGTTCGAGCGCTTGTGCGAAAGCAGGAGAAAAATTGGGAGCATCGCGCTCAGTTGATTTCCCACCTTCCGTGTCGCCATTAAGCTCGTCACCGTTGCCATCGTCTGCCAACTCATCTTCATCATCGTCCTCGTCCAGACCGACAGCCGTTTCAACTACTAATATTTGCTGGTGCAGTTGCTCAGCCACATCCTTATTCAAATAGGCCATTATCTTCGCTTGCCTCGATGCTGCAAGCAGTTGAAACGATGGCCAGTCCCGGAAACGTTCGCGATGGCGCAAGTAGCGCATCTCTACCATTCCCAATGTGTCCAGCCGCAACGAAAGTTCCATCAAATCCTCCTCTTTAGCAACCAGCTCTCTTCTGCGCCATTGTTATTGTTCGTGCATTAATGAATGTATAGAATCAGCAAATCTTGAGATCGTCCCTATTATGATTAGAAGATAGCTTGCTCCAATATTTCTTGCCGAGTATACATCATCATATCACAAGAGGTATCGCAAAAGGACTCTCTTGGGTAGATAGGCCAGGGTCTGTGAAAGATCATGAAGATGCTTTTATTGGAGCTCATGCCTGGTGCATTTCTGGTGGTCGTCAGGATACTCCATCGATACTGATGTTACAGGTGGGTTAGATACGTTTGGGTCAAGGTGTAGCAAGTGTAGTAGGTGTAGCAAGTGTTTCAGATGTTACACTTGTGTTAGGTGTATCAGGCAGGGCAGGGGCAAGCCCT
>DMFQ01000279.1:2623-6507 GCA_003450555.1 Ktedonobacter sp. | reverse complement strand
TGATTGCCTCTCTCAGGCTATGCCCCCCCGAATTATTGAGATGATACTGTCGAACATATTTTCTGTCGGGGAGAGAGGGTATATCCCCCCATTCGATAGATACGGACACTACTCGAGTAGTGCCCGTATCTATCGACAGGCCGCACAGAATTGTGATATTGAGCTCAATACTGGTTTAAATACGAATGGCTTTGCCAATATAGCCCAATTGGCACAATTTTACTGCATTTTATCGGCGACGTAATTACTTTTTATCAGCACCGAGGATGGTGAAAACAGTAGTGCCGCAGACGGTGCAAGGGCCCTTCAAAGCGGGTTTGCCGTTTTTCGTTGTAACCCTCTGGGGGTCCTTCATTTCGGTTTTCTTTTTACACTTCACGCAATAGTATAGATCTGACATGAATCGTAGCCTCCTTAGATTAGTAAAGATATACATCCCCAGGGTTGGGGTATGTAGCACGCGACAGGAATACTTCGTATCCCATGGCTTGTACACGATGTTGCACTTGAATAGCACTGGCAAGCTCGGCAAATGGTGCAAAGAGCGTTGGACCGCTACCGGAAAGTTGTACCACGCTAGCACCTGCATTGAGCAGGTCTGTTCTAGCCTGAGCAACCGCGGGATAGCGTTCCAACACCCCGCGTTGCAGGCCGTTATGCAGGTGTTCCAACTGTGGGTTGCTGTTTGCATTCAAGGCAACTGAAACCGCTTTACTGTGTGTCCCGTCAGTGTAATCACTGGCAGGCAGATCGCGAAAAACCGCGGCTGTGGATAGGCTAATGGCGGGCTTGAGTAAGAGTAGCCAGCGCATCGATGGTGGCCAGTAGCGGGCAAGAGGCGTTACTTGTTCGCCTCGTCCCTCGCAGAGCGCAAGACCTCCAGTTAAAAAGAACGGAACGTCTGAACCAAGCGAGGCTGCCATACTGAGTAGATCCGTCGAGGAGAGGGCTAGTTGCCACCACTGTCGTAGTGCAAGTAAGACAGCCGCGGCATCGCTGCTTCCTCCACCTAAACCTGCCGCCGAGGGGATACATTTGTACAGCTCAATACGCACTCCTTGTCTCCACCCGAGGTGTTGACGCACCTGGTCTACCGCGCGTGCGGCCAGATTGTCGTTGTTGCTTAGCGCGGGAGTTGTGCAGATTACGTGCACTCGCTGGTCGTCGGTCGCTGTCAGACAGATGGTGTCGTGTAGATCAATGGTCTGCATGACCGTTGCCAACTCGTGGTACCCATCTGACCGTCGTCCCAACACGTCGAGTGTCAGGTTAATCTTTGCGTATGCCCGAATAAAGCATACCTCGCCGGAGATTTGTGCTTGCTGTGCGTGACTCATGCGTGCATTTTGCACAGAAATGGAGAAATTGTCAAGCTTATCGTCCCAATTGGGTATATTTTGTGGGGGCATGCCCTTCCTCCCTGGAGGGACGCAAGTAGCCAATAATACTTCTTATGTGGCTTAAAACGGTTCAGTTCCTGATGACTGTGGTATACTACCTGTACACACATGACTGTTTTTCTCTCTTTTCGTGTGCTCCACTTTGTGCTATTTGGCAGGTATTATGGATATAACTATTGCTTATTTTCATCCCCTCCATCATCCAGATGTTGTGAAGCATGATTTTGACCAGATTCGTGCTGCGGGTGCGGGGAGTATTGTTTACGCTATACATGAGCAGGAGGCACAGCGCTGGCCTCGTGATCTGGAACGAGGTTTGCGATTGGCGCAGGACGCGGGTTTGAAGGTGTATTTAAGTTTGGGCCGCTATGGCAACTTATTTGCCGGCCCGGCACTGGTGCCGAGCTGGTATACCTTTCATCATCCAAACTCACGGGTCAAGGATCGCCATGGGCGCTATCATGATATTTCCTGTTTCAATCATGAGTCGTTTCGTGGCTGGCTCTTCAAAGAGATAGAGCGATATCTGCGCGATTTTCCGCTCAATGGGATATTGATCGATGAGCCGCGCGGGCCAGATGTGACCTGTTTTTGCTCAGTTTGCCGGGCGCTTTGTCCAGATGTGGCTGACTTGCAGCGGTTTCGCTTGCGGTCGATGATCGATTTTTTAGGGGAGTTGTGCGCCTGTGTCAAAGGGGTAGATGCGCATGCCAAAACGATGATCGCGCTTCTCCCGCAGGATTTGGGACAGGTTGATGAATTGGCCGCGTTACCTCACGTGGATACGATTGGCGGTCACCTCTTCTGGCAGTTGTTGCAGGAAGATGTCTCCAAAGTAGAGGAGTGGGGGCGCAGTATCGTCGATGTGACGCGGCAGCATGGAAAACGCAGCCAGCTCTGGTTACAGAACTTTAACCTGGATAGCGGAGAAGAGCCGACGTTAGAGTGCGCATTCAAGCATATAGCGGGGCTTGAACCAGATGAAATTGGGGGATATTATTATTGGCGTAACAATGAAGATCCTTGTCGTGTCTGGCAGATGACGCGCGGCCTGCTGCGCGGAATACCTAGACGCCAGTTGCACTGGTAAAAGATTGTTTCATCAATGCAGTAGCGAGGGAAGTAAGCTTTATGACGATACCATCATCCATATGGCTTTGGGGTAATCACTAGAGAGAAACGAGGGAGATGCCAGCCAGAGCGCTCGTTTCTCTCTAGTGATATTTGCCTATTTGATGGTTGTTGGATGGCTGTCTTTGTCTTCCTGGTGGACTTTTTCGAGCAATTCGCGTACATTTTTGATGCGCTGCTTAGTTTTGTTGTCGATCTCGTTCGCGGTGAGTACGAGGGCCTGTACGCCGAGGGCGATCAGGGTGTAGGCGTCGGACTCGGTTAGATCGCTATTTATGTTCAGGAGCGCGGGGAAGCGTACAGCTTCACGTACGGCGCGATATTGCAGTATATCCTCGATAGACAACTTGCCGATGTCCTTTGAGAGGCTGAAGTCTAACTGGACAGCTGTGATATTATCGAAGGCTGTAAGGTTGCGGATGAAGATGGGATACAGTTCTCCGTCGCGCATGGGAACGGTGACGACCAGGTCGAGATCTTTGGTGTGCAGTGCCAGTAGACTCGCTGGAGCCTCTAAAGGGAGGACGATGAAGGCAATGCCTTGATCTTTGAGTTGTTCGAGGCTTTCGCGTCCTAATGCATGCCAACCGCCGGTGATGCGCAGGCCACAGACGGCTTTCTCATTACTGGCCTGGGCAGCTTCAGTGACGCTTTTCAGTGTTTCGAGCCAGGATGTATCTTTGCCATCCCAGGTGAAGAGCAATCCATCGGCTCCGGCTTTAAGAGCAGCCTCGGCGTTGGCGGCATCGGCTGAGTTCAGTTCGATGACGAGCGCGGCGGCTCTAGGCTTCATCTCTTGCCTGTTTTTTCCTAAAAAGCCCATTCCACTACCGCCCAGGGCGCGCCGAGCCTGGGTGAACATATCTAACAACTTACTCATATTCTTTTGTTACTCCTTATCGTTTTACATCAGGGGGGCTATCCTGGCGGAAAGCGCGTGATGTATACCATCTATTTTCATGTGTGCGAGGCAGAATTTAGATCATTATACTACATCCAGTGAGCAGTTGGGGTAAGACTCCTAATTTGCTTGCCCCTTCTCGTTCGATCGCTTATAATGGAGGCACATCATAAGCAAAAAAATTTGGTAGCCGACTTCTGTTAGCGGCTAGATGCGGGGAAGTGTACAATGTTGCAGGAAGCAGTGGACGAATATTTAGTCTCACTTTCGTCTCAATCTTATGAAGATAATCGCGGGCAAAACAATCATAATACGACGGTGGCGTATCGCAATGATCTGACGCAGTTCTGTGCGTACTTGAAGCAGCATGAAGTAGAGAACTGGCCCCGGGTCACCAGCGAGCTATTAGCTGGCTATCTTTTGGAAATGCGCGAGGCGCAGGCCTATCGTCC
>DMFQ01000279.1:0-2476 GCA_003450555.1 Ktedonobacter sp. | reverse complement strand
CAGGAATATATTGCCTCTGATCCTGTCGAAAAGTTAGAATCTCCACGCGTGCCAAAAGAACTCCCTACTGTGTTGAGCGCTGAGCAGGTCAGCAGTCTTTTTCGCCAGGTGGATATTGCTACTCCTGGCGGACAGCGAGACCGGGCGATGCTGCATATGTTATCTACGACCGGAATGCGTGTCACCGAGCTTGTTTCGCTGAACCTGGGTGATTTTGATGTTAAGCAGGCAACGGTGGTATGTCCTGGACGCAACGGACGAAGTAAGCGCGAACGGATATTACCGCTGCCACCCCTGGCGGTAGAGGCGATCGTGCATTACGTGGAGAAGGCACGGCCTCATCTGATGGCGCGCCATCCCGAGCAAGAGGCGCTTTTTTTGAATCATCATGGCGAACGTTTGACACGGCAGGGCTTCTGGCTGATTATCAAGGGCTATGCTCGCCAGGCCGGTATTACGAATATCACCCCACATATGCTGCGGCATTCATTTGCGATGATGATGTTGAAGGATGGTATGGAGTTGCGTTCGGTGCAAGAGTTGTTGGGTCACGCGCATATTACGACGACACAGGTGTATAGCCAGCTTGCGCGTGCGGAGATGATTAGTCCGATTACGTAGAGGGATGTGGGAGATTTTGGTATGGCATTATTTGAGCAGGTTTTGGAGGCGGTTCAGGCGGTTCAGGAGCGCGCGGTTCTGAAGCCGGTGGTGGCTTTGATATTAGGCTCTGGGCTGGGGAATCTCGCTACTGAAATTGCTGAGCCTACCGTTATCCCGTACGCGGAGATTCCTCATTTTGCCCGATCGACCGTTAAAGGCCATGCTGGTCGGCTCGTTATTGGCCTGTTGGAAAATGTTCCTGTGGTGGCCATGCAGGGGCGTTTTCATTTGTACGAGGGGTATTCTTTGCAGGTGTTGACGCTCCCGGTGCGTGTGATGCGTCTATTAGGCGCGCATACGCTCATTGTCACTAATGCTGCCGGGGGGGTGAATCCGGCATATCGGCCCGGTGATTTTTATGCTTATACGCGACCACATTAATATGCCGGGTCTGGCAGGCGCTAATCCTCTGCTGGGACCAAATGATGAGCGTTTTGGTGAACGCTTCCCGCCACTGGCCAACGCTTACAACGCGGAACTGCGCAAAATTGCTCACTCTGTTGCGGCCGCCTGGCCGGAGATTACGCTCCACGAGGGGGTCTATACGATGGTTGGCGGGCCGAACTATGAGACGGGAGCGGAACTGAGATTTCTGCGCGCGGTTGGTACCGATGCCGTTGGCATGTCCACGGTGCCGGAGGTGATCGTGGCGCGTCACTCAGGGATGCGCGTGCTGGGATTGAGCCTGATTACGAATACTGCCACGGGCAGCGAGACGGAAGAAGTTAATCACGCCGAGGTTTTGGCAGCGGCTGATGCGGTACGTCCCCATTTCGCGGCCATGGTGCGCGGTATAGTACGAGAGATTTCACACCTTACTTCGACTTCGTGACGGTGATCTGTGCCCAGCTCCAATTGTAGCGGATGCCGTTCCAGTCGGTTAACGCTACCAGGAAATACCTTCCCGGCTCAACCGTTGACGCCACTTTGTAGTTCCAGGTTGCTTGTCCCTTAGCGTTGCACATTTGCGTCTGTGGGGTCGAGGGGTCGAAGAAGTCAAGCCCGGCGGATTTTTCCTTGGGGAATGGTTGAGAGAGGGTATCGACTGCTTTCAATTTGTCAATAGGCATATTCGCGCTCACATGTTCATCTTTGGTGAGCCAGATTTTACAGGTAATGCCGGACGCGTGCACAGGGTTACCGGCTGCAGCCTTCCCATTAGATTGATCTGTAACCTGTAAAGTGATGGCATAGGTGGTGCTATCGTCTGGCGCCTCTGTGTAGCTCACAGATCCCAACTGGGGAATTCCTAACGGAATAGGATGTTGCGTGCGTGGAGTGCGTGTAGGCGTAGCGCCCTGGCTCTTTACCGGTGGTGTTTCCCTTGAATTCTGGTTAATCGGTTGATTGTGAAGTGCGGGGTGTATAAAGGCGCCTACGGCAAAGCCGCTGATCAGTCCGGAAAGGGCGAAGAGGAGCATGGCAACGACGGCAATCATACGAGATTGGGAACTCCAATTGTGCGTTGGTTGCTGTTCAGATAGTGTTTGCATGTTGTCTGTTTGTGCTCCTCTAGTTGCTTGATAATTTCTCAGTGTTGTTTCATCATATCATACTGTTGAAGAGTTCCTGTCTAATTAAACGTGGGATGGCCCAAATTGGTTGTATTGGGGGTGTGGCGGGTGAAAGTGAGGGGGAGGATGGGGGCAAGAGTCAAGATGAGCACGGGGCAAGGATGAGCGCAAGGGTAGGGATGGCCCACATCGTCAGGTCAGTGGGGAAGCCATACAGCAAGGGTCATCCCTACCGCAAGGGTTCAATACATTTCACTTAAGCCTGATAAACTCACTAGCAACAGCCCGTCATTGGGTAG
>DMFQ01000471.1:9275-9477 GCA_003450555.1 Ktedonobacter sp. | reverse complement strand
TCTTAGTGGTAACCTCACCCACGAGCGAGCGGTAAGCGCCAAGCACGAGCACAAAGCGGGAGAGTAAGACTACGCCAATTGCTACAATGGCCACCAGCCAGGTAGCGAGTGTGGGTCCAGCTATGAGCAGTTGCGCAAACGGATGGAACTGTACGCCCATCAGCAGAAAGATCAGCGCGTTGGCCACAAAAGCGAACATGCG
>DMFQ01000471.1:8702-9072 GCA_003450555.1 Ktedonobacter sp. | reverse complement strand
CGTCGCTGCGCGTGCGTGCGGACATGCCGATGGCTTGCCCGTAATTGCCCAGGATGAGTGCCGTAACGATGACCGCGATGATCGCAGAGAGATGCACCGCGTTCGCGACCCAGTAGATGCCATAGGCCGACAGCAGCGTGATCGTTGTTTCCAAAACAGGATCATCGATGCGCTTTAACCCCTGACTGATGAGGAAGCCTGCAAGCCCTCCGAGCGCAAGACCTCCTCCCGCCTCCACCACGAACAGAACCAGTCCGTTGCCGAACGCAGCCAGCCCGGAAGGAGCCTGTCCGTGCAGGGTGAGCAGCACGAGTGCGAGGAAGGTTTGATAAAGTGAGCCGGCCACTCCGTCGTTGAAGAGGCTCTCGCC
>DMFQ01000471.1:0-8591 GCA_003450555.1 Ktedonobacter sp. | reverse complement strand
CCGTCGTTGAAGAGGCTCTCGCCCTCGACGATAGAGGAAAGCTGCTCGTTGACGTGCAACTGCCGGAACAAACCGAGGACGGCCACCGGGTCGGTCGGCGAGAGGATGGCCGCGAGCAGGAGGGCCGTAGCCCAGTCGAGCTGATCCAGGGCGTGCAAAGCCACTGCAATGATCACGAGCGAGAGCAAAAGCCCCGGCCCGGCCAGAAAGAAGATGGTACGCCAATTTTCTCGTAGTAGCGAGAACTTCGCGCTCCAGGCTCCCTCGAAGAGCAAGGCTGGCAGGAACACGAAGAGCACCAGGTCCGGGGTGAGCTGCGCTTCAGGAGCCAGTCCGAACAAACCAATGAACAGACCCACGATCACCAGACCCAAAGTGTAAGGAACCGAGAGTTTCCCAGAGATGAGGTTCACTATCAGTGCTACCAGTAAGAAAATCACCAGGTCGCGAATAAGCAGCGGAATATCAATCATCGGATGCCTTTCCTTAAATTCGGATCAGTCTTTCCCGTGAAGAGCCGTTTCTTGCTAGCAGCAGAAAAACCTCAACCTCTCGAGAAGCGAGGAAGCACTCAAAATGAACTATACCACGTTAACGGAAGCTATGGAACGTGTGGACATAACATGGTATTGGGATTGCGAATGCTCCTGGTCAGCCCGAGATAACCGAGGAATAATGCATGCTCCAAAGATGGGATGTCGCCACTTCAGGCGGCTGGTTAGTGACATGGAGACACCAGAAACAGGATATGCACCCTGAACACCCACAAAACGCTTGACGCTCAGAGGCAGGCGTTGCACAATGCTACTATCTTAGATGAAGTACGCTGGTATGTACAATAGCGTTTTGACTATCTCGGTGACAGCATTCAATAGTAGAAAGGTTGATCTAGCATGACGGGACCACGGTTACAACATACATCCATGCTCATTCCGCCTGGTGCACAGGAGGCGGTGCGCGCGTTCTATGGAGGGATCATTGGGTTGGCGGAAAAACAACCGCCGCAATCGCTCGCGCATCTCAATCTTGTCTGGTTCGCTGCCGGAGAGGGTGAGATGGAACTGCATTTTCTTCCCGATCCCCATCCACCTGATGGAACAGATCAGCGTCACATCTGCCTCGTGGTTGATGATCTAGAGGATTACCGGCGCAGATTGACAGAAGCTGGTATGACGATTACCTCAGCGGAACCGATCCCGTATCGACCGCGTTTCTTCTGCCGTGATCCCTTCGGCAACCGGGTTGAGTTTACAATGATCCAGGGAGATTATCGCATGGCCCAATAACGCAACGTCCCAAATCGGAAACCAGACACGCGTATACACATGAAAATGTAACCGAAAGATGACGGAATACGGATCGAAGGTCGCTCCATAGCGACTCTCAGATTCAGTTCAGGCTCGTCTCAGCATGGCTTCACTTCGCTATGCTATACTCTCCGCAGAACCAGGGGAAGACAAAAACCTGGGTAACAGCATTTGTTTTAACAGCGGGGAAGATCGATGAAAGCACATATACTTATTGTGGATGATGATCCACGAATTACTGACCTGTTACGACGTGTACTTGCTTACGAAGGCTACAGCGTCGCCAGTGCGGCCAGCGGCAACGAGGCGTTGAAACGCACGCTGGAACGGCCACCTGATCTCGTCGTCCTTGATATCATGCTTCCAGGGCTAGATGGTCTGGAGGTGGCACGGCGATTGCGTGCAGCAGGTGACAACGTGCCGGTCTTGATGGTAACAGCGCGTGATGCTGTGGCTGACCGGGTGAAGGGATTAGAAACGGGAGCCGACGACTACCTCGTCAAACCCTTTGCCCCTGAAGAACTGGTAGCTCGTGTGAAGGCGCTCCTACGCCGTAATCAGGAAGCGCGTCATGAGGTGTTGCATTATGCTGATATCGAATTGGATACGGGTACGCGTATCGCCCACCGCGGTTCCCGTGAGATCGACCTCTCACCGACCGAATATGAGTTGCTCGCACTCTTTCTGCGACGACCACGCCAGGTCCTCACCCGCGAGATCATTCTGGACCGTGTCTGGGGCATGGATTTCGAGGGTTCCTCCAATGTGATGGAAGTCTACATTGGCTACTTACGTGCCAAGCTCGAGGCCGAGGGTGAGCCACGACTTATCCATACTGTTCGCGGCGTTGGCTACGTCTTGAAGGAGTAGAGCCTCTAGAGATGAGGCACCGAACTCAATCTATACCTAAAATGAATGTCAAAATCACCAGGGCCGAAACCATGATCGAGGATAAGATACCAATAGTCATGAGATCACGTTTTACATACGAGAATTCTTCAGGTGTGATGATGCCAGATGGTTTCCGTTGCGGCCGCTCTACTCCTGGAGAGGGAACATTGGGGCGCACCAATTCAACCCGTTGCTGCGTCTTTTGCCTGCTCCGTCGCGTCCCTGTGTTCCCAACTCGTGTTTTCCTCGTCATTGTTACATTCTCCTTGCTCGATTACTGCTCAAGCTGGCAATTTTTTGACGTTTCTTTGCGCGACATCTTTTTCTCCACAGCAACCTGGGGCAAATGAAGAGGCCCTGATCCGTCATGAGTAAGATCATCATTATGCAATTCAAAAATGTATGTGTTGCCTGAGATTGCACTGGTTTGAAGTTTGCTAAAGTTCTATTCATGCTGCATTTCTCCTGTATTGTTTGAGCTACTGGCTGATCTTCTGTACATCAAGGTAAGCATACGATGTTTCCATGAGTTGACTCTGTAGATTTGCTGAAATGAAACTGAGAGGTTCTGAGGGTGCCTGCCCAGGCTTTCAGTTCAAAAGCTCTGAAATGACCACACCTTTTCTCAGCTTCATCTCAGATACCGCACAGGGCCAATTCATCTAGACGCGCTATGCTGTCCTTCAAGCGGGAGTCTAGCGCAAGAAAGGTACTGCGTCGCAGTACTTCTATGCTATACTCCCATACAAGGTGAAACACACCTCTGGTTTCGTACATCGGTAGCGAGTATTAAAATGAAAGCGGTCATGCATACAACGAAGGCAGCGGAGCCAGGGCGGAGTGAGCAGGGTCTCCCCCGTTCGCTCCGACTGCGGCTGATCCTCTGGTACGGCTCACTCATCGCCATCGCACTGAGTTTCTTTGCGCTCCTTTTTCTGCTCCTGACGACTGATGCCATAGATCAGAGCGTGAATAGCGCGTTACGTGCCGAGGCGCGAGTCGCCATGTTGGATGTCTTGCATGACCTGTCACCTGCCCCACCCTACTGGCCAGATCAACTTTCCCTGCGTGTCGTTGACGCGTATCGCGATCCAGGCGTCGTGGTCGAGGTATTGGATACACAGGAACGAGTACACTATCTCTCCGCGAATGGCGCACCTCTTCCACTCAGCAACGAGAGAGTCCACATGGCGCTCGTCGGCCAACCGCCTGTTTCCTACAACACTACAGTCAATGGTCAGCACGTACGGGTAGAGGTTTTGCCCATCCGAGCGCCGACGTATGGCGTGAGCGGGGATGACAATGGCCTGCCCATGGGGAATGGTCCTGTGATTGGCGTACTGCTGGTCACGAAGTCGATCTCCGATGTCGATGCCACCATGCTATTGTTACGAGCGCTCCTCTTGCTCTCTGGAGGTGCAACATTGGTGGGAACTCTGATAGCGAGTTGGATCATTGCTACGCGCGTGCTGCGCCCCCTTTCGGAACTCGTGGCAACGGCGCGATCCATTGCCGCCTCCACGGCGCGCGGTACACGCATTGGCAACTTGAGCCAGCGCGTGCCCCAACCTCGTGGACGCGATGAACTGGCGCAGGTCGTGGAGACTTTCAATGAAATGCTGGCATCGTTGGAAAGCGCTACGCAGGCCCAGCGCCGCTTCGTGGCTGACGCCTCCCACGAACTGCGTGCGCCGCTCACCACCATTCAAGGGAACCTGGCCTTCTTGCAGCGCCACCTTAATGAACTGCCACCTGAGGAAGGCCGTACCATGCTTGCTGATGCACATGGGGAGACGCTGCGTCTCGCGGAGCTTGTGGAAGAGTTACTGCTCCTGGCCCGTGCTGATGCCAGCGTAGATACCCCAACAGGAACGCAGGTAGCGCATGCAGCAGCAGAGAAGAGCACACGCCACGAACCCCCTGTCGAACTGGATCGCGCCGTGCTGCAACTGGTGCGCCAACTGCGCAGGCGACTGGATGTTGAGGGCTCGAAGTTGAAGCTCGAGGTTGGCCACGTTGAGCCTGTGCGCGTGCGCGGGGATGAAGAGAGCCTGCGCCGGGTTACCTTGATTCTGCTCGACAATGCCATCAAATATACACCGCTTCGAGACGAAGAAGGGGCAAGTCGTATCATTGTCTCGCTCGAGCGAGATAATGGGCAAGCAGTAGTGTGTGTGCGCGATACGGGTATCGGTATTGATCCTGCTGACCTGCCGCACATCTTCGAGCGCTTTTATCGGGCCGATCGCGCACGCTCACGCCAGGGTACAGGACTGGGACTCTCTATCGCACAGACGCTGGTGGAGCGGATTGGCGGTCACATCACCGCTGAGAGCACACCTGGCAAAGGCAGCGCCTTCAGTGTCTGGCTTCCTCTGGCATGAAATATGCAAAGCTAAGGGTTATTGTTTTTTGCGTAGGAATCAGGTACCCTTCCAGAAAGAATATACTTCATTATGGAGGCGATACCATTTATGACAACTCATCCACAAGTCATCCGTGCCGCTGTTATCCAGGCGGCCCCCATTGCATTCGACCGCGAGCGCACCCTGGCAAAGGTCCGCGCACTTACTGTAAATGCTGCTAATCAGGGAGCACAACTCGTCGTCTTTCCCGAAGCGTTTGTTTCAGCGTATCCGCGCGGCCTCAGTTTCGGTGCTGTCGTTGGTGATCGCTTAACCGAAGGGCGCGAACAATACCGCCGCTACTGGGAAAGTGCGGTCGATATTCCTGGCCCCGCGCTGGAAGATCTTGCTGCTACTGCAGGGCAGAGTCACGTGTACCTGGTGATCGGCGTGATTGAACGGGACGGCGGGACGCTCTACTGTACCGTAGTCTTCTTCGCTCCCGACGGGTCCTACCTGGGAAAACATCGGAAAACTCATGCCTACTGCTTCAGAACGTCTCATCTGGGGCTTTGGCGACGGATCGACGCTCCCTGTATTTGATACCCCGCTTGGACGACTGGGCGCCGTGATTTGTTGGGAGAATTATATGCCCCTGCTGCGCATGGCGATGTATGCGAAGGGCATCCAAATCTACTGCGCCCCTACTGCGGATGGGCGGGATGGATGGATTGCGTCGATGCAACATATTGCCTTGGAAGGTCGCTGTTTTGTTCTGTCCTGCAACCAATTCGCCCGTCGTTCCGACTACCCTGATGTCTACGAGACAACATTTGGTGATGAGCCAGAGACCATCATTTCACGTGGTGGTAGTTGTATTATCAATCCCCTTGGGCAGATGCTCGCCAGTCCCAACTTTACGAGCGAATGTATCTTGACGGCGGACCTGGACATGGGAGAAATTGCGCGGGGGAAGTTCGACTTTGATGTCGTGGGGCACTATGCGCGGCCCGACATCTTTCGCCTCCATGTGAATGAGGAAGCTCGGCCAGCTGTGGTTGGCGTAACCGATCCCATACGCGTCGATTGCAAGGAATGAGCGGTTAGGTTACTTGCAAAACGTGGCGGATAGAGCACAAAGGAGTATCTCCCAGTGACATCTCTACTTATTCAGCATGCTGAATTGATTGTCGCGATGGACGATCACGATACACAATGGACAAATGGCGGCATCTATGTCGTTGATAATGAGATCCGACAGATCGGCCAGACGGACCATCTCCCGCAAGACGCAGATCAGACGTTCAATGCGAAGGGGATGATGATTCTGCCAGGTTTGGTCAATACTCACCATCATTTTTACCAGACCTTGACGCGCAATCTCCCCGCCGCTCAGAACACAAATCTGTTTCACTGGTTGCGCACGCATTACCCGATCTGGGCAGGGCTTACCCCCGAGGCTATCTTCATTAGCACAAAGATCGCCCTTGCAGAGCTGCTGCTCTCAGGGTGTACGACTTCGAGTGACCACACGTACATGTGGCCTCACGGCGCCCGGTTGGACGATCAGATTCACGCGGCAACAGAGATGGGTGCCAGGTTTCATGCTGCCCGCGGCTCGATGTCGGTGGGCGAATCGAAAGGGGGCCTGCCGCCAGACGAGGTCGTAGAGGAAGAAGATGCGATCCTGAAAGACTCCCAACGCGTAATCGAGAGCTATCACGATGCGAGCCGCTACGCGATGCTCCGTATTGTGCTGGCTCCCTGCTCTCCTTTCTCCGTGTCCCCGTCATTGATGCGGCAGAGTGTCGCGCTCGCGCGTTCCTACGGCGTGCATTCACATACGCACCTTGCCGAAACGCTTGATGAGGCGACGTACTGCACTGCCACGTTTGGCCGGACGCCCGTGGAACTGGCGGAAGACCTTGGCTGGGTTGGCCCGGATGTGTGGCACGCCCACATGGTGCATCCGGGAACAGACGAAATTCGCCGCCTTGGGCAGACGCGCACAGGCATTGCTCATTGTCCTAGTTCAAACATGCGACTGGCATCAGGCATTGCTCCCATCCGTTCGCTGTGGGAAGCCGGCGCGCGCCTGGGACTCGGCGTGGATGGTTCTGCTTCTAACGATAGCTCTCATCTGCTATCTGAGGCGCGGCAGGCGCTGCTCTTACAGCGCGTCACGGGCAACCCCGCGGCTCTGACCGCCAGGGAAGCGCTCTGGCTGGCCACGCGGGGAGGCGCTGCCACCCTGGGGCGCGATGATATCGGCTATCTTGCACCTGGCATGGCCGCCGATTTTATCGGGTACCGTCTCGACACGCTTGATCTGGCAGGAGGAGCAGTTCACGACCCCCTGGCGGCGCTCGTCTTTTGCCAACCGCCCAGGGTGGATTTGAGTGTGATCAATGGGCGAGTACGGGTCCAGCAACAACAGTTGCTTGACGTTGATCTGCCTGTCCTCATCGAACGCCATAACGCGATCGCCCGTGCGCTTGCACGAGGGGAACTGCATTAGCTAAAAATATCTTTACCCTTGTCAGAACAACTAACTTGGCATACACTTAGATCAGTAAGGCATCCGATGACCTTCCTCTGTGAAAGGACTGGCTATGCGTACTACGACCCGCTTGCGAGAATTGCTTGCTGGCTCTGACTTACTTGTTGCCCCTGGCGCGTATGATGCATTGAGTGCGCGACTGATAGCCCAGGCCGGATTTTCTGCCGTCTACATGACCGGTTTTGGTACGGCGGCTAGCGTCCTCGGCCAGCCAGATGTTGGCCTCCTCACGATGAGTGAGATGGTCAGCCGCGCCGCTGCACTCGCAGCTGTGATTGGCGACCTGCCGCTGATCTCGGATGCGGATACCGGCTATGGCAATCCTATCAGTGTGCGTCGAACCGTCAGTGAATTCGAGCGAGCCGGTGTCGCAGGTGTGCACCTCGAAGACCAGGTCTGGCCCAAGAAATGCGGGCACATGGAGGGGAAACAGGTTATTCCGATGGATGAGATGGTGCAAAAGATACGTGCCGCCGTCGATGCTCGTCAAGATGCGGATTTCGTGATTATTGCGCGCACCGACGCTAACGCGGTCTATGGCCTTGAGGATGCATTGCGCAGGGGACAAGCCTATCGTGAGGCCGGAGCGGATGCTCTTTTTATTGAAGCCCCACGCTCTCTTGAAGAACTCCGCGCTATCGCTGCTGCTTTCCCCGACGTTCCTCTGCTGTTCAACTGGGCAGAAAGCGGCAAGACACCCTTATTATCGTTGGACGAGATTCGCACCCTGGGTTTCAAACTGGTGATCTTTCCGGTCAGTATGCTTTTCGCAGCGACGCATGCAATGCTGGGGCTTCTAGAGATACTCAAGCAAGGAGAGACGCCGGCGCAATTTCGTTCGCAATTGGTGACGTTTTCGCGCTTCACCGATGCGGTAGGTCTCCCTGAAATTCAGGAGTTTGAACGTCGTTATGGAGTGAATCAATCCTAAAGGAGGACTATTTTTATGGCAGAAAACACCTTCCAGAAAGCTAGTATTACCAGTGAGGCAGCTCAGCGTATGATTGTAGCTGCCGAGGCCAAAGCCAGGGAGATGGGAAAACCGATGTGTATTGCCGTGTGCGATGGCGATGGTACCCTCAAAGCGTTCAGTCGCATGGATGGAGCACCGTTGCTAAGCGTGCAGATCGCGCAGGACAAGGCGTTCACGTCGATCAGTTTTGGCATGGCGACCCATGATTGGTTCGAATTTGTGAAGAATGATCCACCGCTGCTGCATGGCATCATCAAGACGGATCGTTTGATTGTGTTTGGCGGTGGTTATCCCATTATGACCGTGGGGCAGATGATCGGTGGGATTGGAGTAGGTGGAGGACATTATAGCGATGATATGGAGGTAGCGAAGGCAGGGTTGGAGGCACTGTAAGGAAGCATTGAACAATAGGCATCAATCGAAGAACTGTTGAGTTTCCTGAATGACCGCCAGGGTCATCCCATCCAGGGTGAGCCAGACCGCACCCCACCTCTAGGATGACCGCCAGGGTCATC
>DMFQ01000009.1:3147-4170 GCA_003450555.1 Ktedonobacter sp. | reverse complement strand
AACGCGTTTTCAATGACCGGCGCAATGCCAGTTGCATCGATGACACAGTTGAATCCAAGCGGCTCATCTTGCAACGCCTGCTTGATATCACTATATATACGCGTGGCCCCAAGCTGCTCTGCAAGTGCCAGGCGTTGCGCGTTTACATCGACCATTGCGACCCGTGACGCGCCGCCTCGCACCGCAAGCTGCAAGAGGAGCAACCCCATTGTGCCCGCACCAACAATAAGGAATGTATCGCCGGAGCGAGGATTGAGAACATGCATGCCGTGTACTGCGCAAGAGACGGGCTCAATCAGCGCAGCTTCGCGCAACGAGATGGTATCAGGCAAGGCATAGGCTTTCGCGATGGGCACCGCCACATATTGAGCAATGGCTCCGCCAGTCGTGACACCGAACGCCGCATAGTTGAGGCACAGGTTTTCATGGCCTGTGCGGCAGAACTCACAATGCCCACAGTACAGATTTGGCTCGATGGCGACCCTGCTGCCAACCATTATGCTCGCCCCTCCGTTTCCGTTTTCCTGGGCAACGTCGCTTCCCAATGCCACAACCTCGCCCGCGAACTCGTGGCCAGGAATGATGGGATAACGAGCCAACGGAGAGTCGCCATCGATAATATGCAGATCGGTGCCACAAATACCACATGCGCCCACTCGAACGAGCACTTCATTTGGACGAGGAGTGGGATCTGGCACACTGTCCACCCGAATGTTGCCAGGAGCATCAATGATCACAGCCCGCATAAGCGTTCCATCCTTTCAGTATTCTTAAGGGACAACAATCGATTTGATATTGGTCGGGTCTTGCTTCGTGGCTTGTAACGCTTGCTCCGCCGCCTCTAATGGATAGCGACCCGTGATAATAGAGCGGACATCTATCCGACTGCTGGCTACCAGTGCAATCGCATCCGCATACGTATTGGCGTAACGAAACGTCCCGGTCAGCGTAATTTCCCGGTTCTGTATAAATGACATGGGAACGCTCAACTCTTCTCCAGGATTCATGCCGACAACGACAGCC
>DMFQ01000009.1:378-2942 GCA_003450555.1 Ktedonobacter sp. | reverse complement strand
CGACAGCCTTGACCTCGACAAGCACATCGTTTGGACCCACCTGAGGCATCGGTCGCTCTTCCATACGAACATCATGTGGGGCATATAAAACTGCGGCTTGATTTTTCATAGCACATCTCCTTTGGAGCTTACGACGGCCACGTAATCGCTACCTTTCCTGTTTTCCCACTATCAAAAAGTTCATACGCTTCTTTCGCCCGCTCAAGCGGAAAGCGATGCGTTACCAGTTTGTCAGGATGCAGGTTCCAGCGTACAAACAGTTCGGTCAGGTCCTCCATCTGCGGCACACTGCACACCCAGGAACCATAAAGGGAAAGCTGCTTATGAATGAGTAAGGGACTGGGCGCAAAGGAGACCGTACCTCCCTCACCGACAAATACCACGCGCCCCCACTCTCGCGCCAGGTCCAGGCACATATGACGTGCATCCGCATTACCAGAGCAATCAATCGCCACCCCAAAACCATTGCCATGTGTCATCGCTCGCAGTGCCTCGAGCGCATTGGCGTCAGTAGGAGAGACCACGTCCGTAATTCCCAACTTCCGCGCCTGAGCGAGGCGTTCAGATACCGCCTCCACGCCTATGACCCGTGCCCCTATTGCTTGACATAACAGGGCCATTCCCATGCCGACCGGACCCAGCCCTGTAATGAGCACAGTATCCCTTCCAGACACCTCTGCCCGCAAGCACGCAGCGTAAGCAGTTCCGATACCGCACGCTACCATGGCACCATCCAGATAGGTTAATTCATCAGGAAGCGCAACGAGGGTGCGCTCTTCTGCCAACAGGAATTCGGCGTGCCCACCATCCCTTTGCCATCCGTAGGCAGCCCTTTCAGGGCGTGAGCAACTAATCATCCACCCACCACGGCAGTCATGACACACGCCACAACCCGCGATGTGATAAATAATCACTCGATCACCCTCTCGAAAGCGTCGCACATCAGTACCAACACGCTCGATGATACCACACGGCTCGTGACCTCCAATCACTCCTTGATACGCCTCGGGACCCGTTCCCCAATCGCTGGTTCGGTAGATAGCACGCAGATCACTTCCACACAGCGATGACGCCTTCATGCGCACCACCACCTGTCCGTAGCCTGGCTCTGGAACCGGAAACTCGCGCTGTTCGAGTCGTCGATTCCCCAGAAAAACGACTCCGTCCATAGTCGCCATATTGTCCAAGTTCCCTTCTAAACAACCTTATTATTTTAGCGCGCCACCCGTCAGCCCTTGAACCAGGTACTTCTGTGCATAGATGCCTATCGCAACAGGCACCAGAATGATCATCGTCGCTAGCGCGGACACCTTAGCCAGGAAGAGACCTTCGTTACTCGTAAATACCGCAACCATAATGGGTAAGGTCGGTGAGTTGGTATAGGTCAGCGTGACGGCGAAGAAGAAATCGTTCCAGGCAAAAATGATGGACAGCAGTGCCGCCGCAGTTAACCCGGGCGCTGCCATCGGCACGACGACCCTCACAATTGTCTGCAATGTCGAACAACCATCTAGCCAGGCTCCCTCCAACACCTCTTTTGGCAGATCCAGGAAGTACGAACGGGCCATCCAGATAATCAAAGGTAGGTTCATCGCAGTATAGATGACGATTAACGTGAAGAGGTTATCCAGTAAGTTGAGGCGTGTAATGATCACGTACAAAGGAATAAGGATGGCCGCAAACGGCATGAAGCGCGTGGAGAGTACAAAGAAAAGCATGTCATCGGATGACTTCTTGCGCATCTGGAAGACCATCGCGTAGGCGGCGGGAATGCCCAAAACCATCGCGAGGGCAGTCGAAACCACAGCCGCCGCCGCGCTATTGAACAAGTAGGAACCGAAGCCTCCCTCAATCGCGAGCCGAAACTGATCGAGCGTCGGCTGGAAGAACAGGGTGGGCGGAATGTTAATCGCCGCGATTTCTGTCTTAAATCCGGTCAGTGCCATCCAGAGGACGGGAAAGACCAGCAAAAAAACCACGATATAGGCCAGGGCTGTCCATGCGAAGATGGACCACTTACGCGTAGCTATGATACCCATGAGTTAGCCCCTTTCTGATACTGTCCGCTCAGTCATGAGTCGCAACATGCCCCTGGCGGCAAGAATTGCTACTATTACCCCTATAACGCCAAGCGTTGCCGCCTGTCCGATCTGAAACGAGTTCAATGCTGTTCGGTAGGTGTAGTAAGGTAGCGTGTTGGTTGTTAATCCTGGCCCACCAGCAGTTGTCACGTAAATTTCGCCGAACGTCTGAAAGATAAAAATAGTTCCGAAGAGGATTGCTATCTCGTACGGTTTTCGCAGTAAAGGAAAGACGACGAGCCAGAATGTTGTGAAGGCATTCGCGCCATCCACCTTCGCGGCTTCTAACACTTCGCCTGGAATGGACTGGAGGCCCGCGAGAATGACAAGCATTACGAATGGGGTCCATTCCCAGGCGACGATGAATGTCACACTCTGCAGTGGAAACTCGGAAAACCAGGGGACAGCAGGAATACCAATAAAGTGGAGTAGCCAGTTAACTATCCCTGAAGATGGGCTAAGAAAGAGATTTTTCCATATCAG
>DMFQ01000009.1:0-173 GCA_003450555.1 Ktedonobacter sp. | reverse complement strand
ATCGGGCGATTTAACAGCAGTGCCAGTACCGTCCCAGCGATAAGAGCCAGGATGATCGCCCCAGCCACCAGTTGTAACGTATTGCCCATGATGGGCCAGAAGTTTGTATCACCGACGAACTCGGTGACGTAGTTTGAAAGGCCAACAAAGGGAAATCCCTCAGATGGCACCAG
>DMFQ01000216.1:18647-19290 GCA_003450555.1 Ktedonobacter sp. | reverse complement strand
AACAATACACGAGGAACAACTCAGGAACGATATATACGAGGGACAACTATGGAGTATGCTATATTAGGTGGTGGGGCATTGGGCCTGATGGCTGCCTATCGCCTCACGCGGTCGGGCCATTCGGTCATGGTTTTTGAGCAGGAGAAAATTGCTGGGGGCCTGGGCGTCTGGCTTTCGCGTAGGGGATGATGGCGAAGCGTGGCTGGAGAAGTACTATCATCACCTGTTTCGCACCGATAAAACCGCAATCAGCACTATTAAAGAGCTTGGGTTGGGTGATCGTCTGACCTGGTCTCACCCACGCACCGTCACTCTGACGGGTGGACAGATACACCAATTGGACTCGCCTTTCAATTTACTGCTCTTCCCGCCGTTGCGGCTCGATGAACGCTTGCGCGTATTTGCTGTGTTAGCTCTTCTGAAGCTGGCAAACGCAAAACCTTTTGAAGGGAAAACAGCCGATGCCTGGCTGCGCCGCTGGATTGGGACAGCGACCGTATCAAATGCTCTTTGAACCGCTGTTTGAGGGCAAATTTGGCGCATTGCGCGAGCAGATCGCTATGCCCTGGTTCTGGGCGCGTGTTCATGACCGCACTACCTATCTTGGCTATCTCCGCGGCGGCTTCCAACTGGTCTACGAGCG
>DMFQ01000216.1:16278-18628 GCA_003450555.1 Ktedonobacter sp. | reverse complement strand
CGCGTTCATGATCGCACCACCTATCTGGGTTACCTGCGCGGTGGCTTCCAACTGGTCTACGAGCGCTTAGTCGAGAAGATCGCTGAAGCAGGGGGAAAAGTGCTATTTGGTACGCGCGTAGAAAAGGTAGAGCAAGGAGAGGATGGGCGCTGGCAGGTACAGACCAGCCAGGGCAACTGGACGGTCGATCGCGTGATCTCCACCTTGCCGACGCGCCTGACCTGCCGCCTGGTTCCGGCACTCCCCGCCGACTACCGTACAAAATATGATTGGGGACAGGCTTACGGTGCTCAGTGCCTTATTCTCGCTCTTGACCGCCAGCTCACGGATAGCTATTGGGTCAACATCTGTGATCCCGGCTATCCTTTTACCGGCCTCTTCGAGCATACCAACTTCCGACCAGCCAGCGAATACGGCGGACGCCACCTGGTCTACCTGGGCAACTATCGTCCGATGGATGATCCGCTCTTCAAAATGAGCAAAGAAGAGATCTTGCACGAGTTTCTTCCTCATTTAAAGCGGATTCGACCCGAATTTGAGCCTGCATGGGTGCAGGAAAGCTGGTTGTTCCAGGCACCCTTTGCCCAGCCTATCGTGACCAAAGAGTACCGCGAACACATTCCGCCCCTGCACACTCCCCTCAAGGGATTGTGGATCGCGAACATGTTTCAGATCTATCCCCATGATCGCGGGCAGAATTATTCCTTTGAACTGGCAAATCAGCTTGTACGCCAGCTTAAAAAAGCAGAGTGACAGAAAAATTATGCAACCTTTTGGCGAGTTCGTGCGTGAAAAGAACAGTATGAGCAGCGTCGCATAGTGCTGTACCATATATTTGTGAAGATGATTTCACCGACAGCACCAGGTTTTCCGACGCCGCTCTTGGAGAAGAAAAGATTGAAACTCTACGTAGGAAAACTGCCCTATCAAACAACGGACCAGGAGCTTGCTGACCTCTTCGGACAATACGGGCAGGTCCTTTCAGCAAATGTGATCGTGGATCGTGATACACGCCGCAGTAAAGGGTTTGGCTTTGTCGAGATGAGCAATGATCAAGAAGCGCGCACTGCTATGAGCGCACTTGATAATTCTACCCTGGCAGGTCGAACCATCGTGGTCAATGAAGCGCAGGAACGCCGCGATTCACGTGGTGGGGGTGGCGGCTACGACCGGAGAGATCGCCGTCCAGGTGGCGATAGAGACAGGGACCGGGATAGTGGTTACTAAGTGTTGAGGAAAAAGCGTTAAACCTTAATCCTCTTCACTTCTGCCAATACCAGGCCCCTCGACGATCCCGAGCAAGGTCGTCTCATTGTAGCGCCAACATGGTTGACTCGTGTCGCGCACAAAGGAGACGAAGAACTCTGTCACGCCATGGCGCGGCTTCAAGGCGAGTTTCGCGGCTCCGAGCGGGACTAAGCTCGTTGCCGCACCAACATCCAGCACGCGGCACAGCGCCGACACGAGCAATGCCGGATCGTCAACCTGTCCGCTGCGTCTCGCCTCCGCACTCTCCACTTCGAAGAGCGGCTTGAGGAGGGATAGCACCTGCCCTCCTGGCTCAACCAGTGAGGCAGCAATAGGTAAGGCTTTGGTAAGCGAGAGATAGGAGAGGTCAAGCGTGATGAGCGTTGGCGGTGGCTGCAGGACGGTTGCAACGAGATCGCTCAGATTGGTGCGTTCGAGGTTGCGTACTCGTGCATCAGCACGCAGGCGACCGACCAGTTGACCATGACCCACCTCTACAGCGTAGACCAGGCTTGCGCCGTGCTGTAGCAGGCAATCTGTGAAGCCGCCTGTAGATGCACCGCTATCGAGTGCCACGCGCCCGGCAACATTGACCTGAAAGTACTCCAGCGCGGCCTCTAGTTTGTAACCACCCCGGCTGGCGTAGCGATGCCTGCCACGCACGCGCAGGATGGCATCAGCGGGCACGAGCATTCCCGGTTTATCGATGAGTTGTTCGTTGACCAGCACCTGTCCCGTCATAATCCAGGGCCGCGCTTCCTCTACACTCTCAAAGATGCCGCGTTCAGCAAGCAAAGCATCAAGCTGGCATCTAGGTGCTCTACGTACTTTTCGAGGCTTTGACATCTACCATCATCCCCTGCACAGCACGTATTTCGTCGCGGTTGACGGTATGTTCCATACGTGGATAGAGCTTTGCTGTAACGTTTCCTCCCAATTGCTGCAACACCTCGGCGGATTGCTCCACACGCTCGCGCGGAATGTGGAAATCGCTATCGCTGCAACCGAGGAAAACGGGGGTGCCTTCTAGCGAGCCGCCGTAGTTGCGCGGCGTGCCATCGGGACCGATAAGCCCACCGCTCAAGCCCACCAGGCCACCATA
>DMFQ01000216.1:15494-16165 GCA_003450555.1 Ktedonobacter sp. | reverse complement strand
TCAAGGAGCGCCGCGATGACGGCAAGCCCCGATGAAAGCCCTGGTTCATTGCTTGACATGGGCGCGAGAAAACTGTTGGGATACCAGGAATGTTGCGCGGCTTGCGGTGCGAGATAGGCAAAGCCGCTCTGCTTGAATTCAGCAGCCAGCTCCAAAATGTCTTCCGCCGTGGCACCACGACCGTGTATCATCACCATCGCGGCGCTTGCTCTGTCCAGTGGTTCGCCTGCGCTTTGCACCGGCTGCCCCTGGTGTGGACCTATAATCTTCCCGGTTCTTTCGCTCATTACCTGGCCTCCTGAGAATGCCACTGCGGTGTGCTGACCGGGCTTAGCTGTTGTTCAATCAAAGCGCGACTCTCTTCCAACCATGGCGGCAGCATCAAATTGTGACCAAGCCTGGCTAGTGGCTCATCTATCGCAAAACCTGGTCCTACGGTTGCCAATTCTACGATGTGACCATCAGGATCGTTCATGTAGATACTCTTAAAGTAGACACGTTCCATGACGGGGGTGACGCGCAAGCCAGCTTGCACCAGTTTCTCACGCCAGAGAAGTTGTGCCTCTTCATCGGGAACGGCAAGAGCGAAATGGTGCGTTTGACCGGCACCCATGCGCATGCGTGGGCTTTTGCCAGGACTGCGTTCAAAGTAGGTAATCAATGTGCCAGGG
>DMFQ01000216.1:10540-15362 GCA_003450555.1 Ktedonobacter sp. | reverse complement strand
CCAAAGAATGCCTGTGTGCGCTGGATGTCGCTGCCGATAGCCGTTATGTGGTGCATACCCTGACTCAGCGCCATAGACCTCGTAATTTCAGGAACTGGCTCAGGCCATGTCTCTGCCTGGATACGTGCCTCGTCGCGGTTGTTGACGATCATCTCCGGTGGTGGCTCGCGGAACTCAGTGCCGATAGCATCAGGGGCTTCATCGATAGTCCAGCCAGGGCCACGCGTCGCGATTTCGAGAATGGTACCGTCGGGATCATTGAAGTAGATCGACTTGAAGTAATGGCGGTCAAGGGGGCCTTCCACGGATAGGCCAAGGTCCACCAGTCGCCGCTTCCACTGTAAAAGGCCGTTATAATCCTCCACGATGAGTGCGAAGTGGTGCGTACCGCCGATGCCTGGATGACCCTTGGATGCGCCCGGCCACTCGAAGAAGGTGATGACCGAACCAGGCTGTCCCACCTCATTGCCAAAATAGAGGTGATAGCTGCCGGGATCATCGAAGTTGACCGTCTTCTTGATAAACCTCAGGCCGAGCACCTGGGTATAGAAATCTATCGTTCGCTGTGCATTCGAACAGATGATGGTGATATGGTGTATTCCTTGAATGGTAAGCGCGGATGACATGAATATTTTCTCCTTTGGAGCCGCGGTCAGCGTCACAAAACACTATCGTATTCATCAACATTATAGCCTACAAACGCCACAAACGGCACGAAAGTGTCAAAAATCTCGCTTGCCGAAGAGCGCCTGATTGACATCTTCCAGGTCTTGTTGAGATATGCCAGTGCGCCCGCGCAGGCACACTTTGCGCATTGTAGAAGCGTTGACGATCAAAAAATCCACTACAGGTCTGAAGCCGGCGGCTGCTATACCTATTTGCGAGGCCGGGTTATCAGTATCTGCGCCAATCCAGATGCGGTTCACCCCTTCGGCATAGAGCGCGTGCACCATGTGAGTCAGCAGCGCCGGATAGAGACGTTGCCCGCGATATGCTGGCACGGTAGCACAATTCCAAATGTAGGCTTCACCTGCTTTAAGACGAATACTCAGACCTAATTCACCAATACCCTCTTCATCAAATGTCACCCAACCATATGTGACAAGTTGACCGGCGACCCTGGCGGCATAACAATGCCGTCCCGCAGCGAATCGTTGCAGGATCACAGCTGGATCGGCAAGCTCCATCACCTGCGCGAGTTCCTGGACTGCCTCCGGCCCGACACGCATAAAGGTTGCTGGAATGTTTGGCACAAGGCCAGCCGGCAATGGCCCGTCGAGTTTGAACATCCAGAAGGTGCCAATGTGTTGCGCATTGCTCTCTGAGTGTTGTGCCATGCCAGCCTTACCTCGTGTAAGCTATATCCTGAAGAACATATGCCGAACCTGGTCGATGACCTTTGCATCTCCGCTCGTCTCTCCACCAGGGAAGCGTTGGAATGTGGTGAGCACGAAATCTGAGGCATCCTTGAAGTGGAAGGTGGCTTGAACGCCTTCAAGCGTATCTGCTGAGACAGCTGTATATGCGCCATCTTTTACGGTCACACGCCACTGGCCACCCCATTCACCATCAACCTTAATACCGAAGACGATATCCAGATCCTTTGCAGATGCTTGATCGACTGTGTACTGCATAAGCACAAACATAAACGGTACAAGCACACCCGCGGTGCGTTCATCCAATGTCCCATGCTTGTCATCCAGACCCCACTTCATATCCCACGAATGCACGCCGTAGTCCATCACATGGAAAGCGGGATAAAAGAGCGTTGGCAGAGGTCCCATATAGGGATGGGTAACCATGAAGCCGCCCCACTCTTCGGGCGTTATGGCATCAAAGATAACCAGCATCTTATCAGAATCGCCCTTGAGGCGCGCAATAGCCTCTTCACGCGCTAAGCTGCGAAATGCCTGAGCATTCTTGTTGAGTTGCTCACCCATTACCAGCAAGCCTAAGGCGTCAGCCGCCTCACCTTTACGAGCAAGGTCCCAGCGCGAAAGGTAACCCTCGGTCACATCTATCATATGACCAACAATATCGCGTACTTCCCAATCGGTACAACGTGTCTGCACCTTCCAATTGTTAGGGTCGTCGATGATACCGAAGAATGTAGCACGCTCAGCGCGAATTACATCGGTAACGGTATGCTTGCCACTATAATCCATTGAGTTGACTGCCATAGTGATCCTCCTTGTTTTCAAGCGGTGTATTTTCGAGCAACAAGTCAAGTATACTGAGGGAGCGTCATTAATTCGTCACTGAAGGAGGTCAAAGGAGATCTATTTCAAAGCATCCCTAACGCTCAGCCAGCCTTAGCACAGCCATCAATGCTTTCAATTCGGCACGAGCATCATGAGCGGTGAATACCTTGCGTGCTTTCAGCAGAAGCTCGTGTCCATTGTGGGGAACAGAGGTGTAGAGAAGAGCCGCTTCACCCCACACAGCTTGCGTCCGCGCAACTTCCAAAGGGAGGTCCAGGCCAGACGCACGCTCTACTGTACTGGCAAAAAGTGCATTTGCACTGGACCAATCGCCCCGAGCAGCCAGTAGGCGCGCGTAGAGGCGTTCGCTTTGCAGCAGTAAGAGCGCTCGCCCATGCTCCTTTGCCGTCGCTAAAGTTGCTACAAGGTGAGGTTCCGCCTCGCTCATATTGCCAATCAGCAGAAACATTTCAGCTAGCCAGAGTCGAATGCGTATGCGTAAATGCCAGTAACCCTGTTCGTTGATGAGCGCAAGTGCTTCTTCAAAGAGTATGATTGCTCGTTCTACATGTTCCTGACCTCGCGCAACCAGGGCTAAGCCCGCACGGTAGCCTGCCTGTCGTTCGAGGTTGCCCAATTCCTCTGCCAACGAGAGTCCTTTTTGGAAAGAGGCCACCGCCGCAGCCCATTCACCAAGGTACAAATACACTTCACCTTGCGTGCTAAAGAGGTGTAAATGTGCGCCAAACATCTCATGGGTTTCGGCCAGGCTAAAACCCCTGGTGAGCGCGCGTTGGGCAGCTTCGTGCTGACCAAGCAAGAGACTGTGATAGGCGAAATTGTTATAAGCAAGGGTGAGGAAGTAATAGGTATGCGCGACCTCGGCGGTTCGCGCGGCCTCCTCGTATAATTCCAGGGCATGTCTCAGTTCTCCACGCTGCGCCGCCACATTGCCGAGTTCAAATAAGGTCGCACACAGTTCACTCGCGTTGTCAGTAAATCTATGAGCAACCACAGCCTCCTGTAAGTGGCCTTCGGCTGCGCGGAGATCACTGCCCTCCATTGCTAGTGCCGCGCCAAGTAAACGGTGCCCGCGCGCAACAAGTGCTATGCGCTGTGTATCTTCAGCAGGAAGAGCGATCGCGAGACCAGCTCTGGCTGATGAGCCAGCAGCCTGATAGTTGTTGGCCACCAGCGCAAGTTCACCTAATTCAAAGTGGGCAGTAGCTTGAGCATTCGCATAACGTGTCGCGGTTATTGCCTGAGGAGTCGTACTGCTGAGCGGCGCTTTGGGAGTGGTGAAGACGAGAGATCGAGTCTCTAAGGACGGTACGAGACCGAGTTCTCGCTGCAGATCCGTCTCGAACAACTGGTATTGCTGCAATGCTTGCCCAAATGCCCCACCACGCACATACAGCCCTATCAACTTCTGCTGCACTTCCTCGGAGAGCGGCTCAAGCTGGACTGCACGCTGCAAATAGGCAATCGCCTCTTCCCAGGACTGGCGATTCTCAGCCCACGATGCCAGGCGTTGGAGCGTAACAAGATAGGTCTGGCGTAATGTGATCTCCTCGCAGCGCACCCATTCGTCAAACAGCGGCGCATCCAGCAGCGAAAAACCTTGCAGCAATGGACCCTGGTATAGACTTACAGCCTCGGCCAGGTCGCTCTCGCTGCCCTTTGCCAGCAGACGGCGGAAATATGTAACGTCGCAGGCATCATCAGCAAGTTGAAGGTATACCACGTCGCAATCTCCGGCCAGCATCTCGTCGGCACCTTTAGTATGGAGGGCTTGACGGATGTGATAGAGGCTTGAACGCAGTGAGTGGCGCGCATTACTTTCAGGTGACTCACTCCACAGCAGAGTGGCAAGATGATCACGCGTGTGAGATCTCCCAGTGCCTGCCAGGTAGTAGAGGAGTGCCTTCGCCTTCTGGTCATGTAAAACCAGGTGGACTCCCGCAATCCGTAATTCAGGTGAGCCAAACAAGCGGATTGCCATGTGAACCGCAACATCGGCCATGAGGCTACCTCACATAGAGAAACGAATGGTTTTACGCCTATGGCAGTATATCATATCAATCTGCGATTTATTTTATTGATGACGTTCTTTCAACCAGACAGATTTATCCTTTATTTTGTTGTTGTAAGGAGGTCAACATGCGATCTAAACTCGCGTTCTCTCTCGGACTTCTCAGCATCTTACTTCTCAGTAGCCTCTTTCTCACCGGTCGCAATGCCTACGCGACCACAGCGGCAAGGCAATTCACACCGACCGATGTCGGCGGTCTTCCTCCCCTACTGAACGTCAGTACATTGTTGGGAAACGACCAGGCAAACCGTACCATGCAGTTGAGCGTCAACCTGGCGCTGCGCAACCAGGATCAACTGAACGCCCTGCTCCACGATCTCTATGATCCATCTTCTCCTGCTTATCATCAATTTCTCAGCGTCGCTGACTTTGCACAGCGCTTTGGTCCCACAATTGACCAGCAGCAAGCGGTTGAGGATTATTTAACGCGGCACGGTTTCACCATTACGCAGACATATCCCAATCATCTCGTCATCGATTTTAGCGGGCCGGAAGCACTGGCGGAGCAAACCTTTGGCGTCACCATCAA
>DMFQ01000216.1:9154-10457 GCA_003450555.1 Ktedonobacter sp. | reverse complement strand
ACCCATTACATCACCAAATGGCAACCTGACGCATAATCCCAACGCTGGCGCAAACTGCCCCAGCGCCGGTGTGAGCAGCGGTGGTAGCGGTGGCGGCATCTTCGGCGGGCTTGGCGGCAGCCAGGTCTCCTATATCCCCAACCAGTTCGCCAAAGCTTATAACTACGACGGCTTGCACAGCGCGGGTCTGCAAGGCGCGGGACAGACCGTCGGCGTCTTCGAGCTTGACGGCTACTCCCAGAGCGATGTACAGACCTACACCCAGTGCTTTGGCGGCGGCAGTGTGCCTATTAGCAACGTCATATTGGACGGTTTCAATGGACAGCCGGGCGCAGGCGCGGTCGAGGTCGAATTGGACATGGAAGTCATCATGAGCATGGCTCCAAAGCTGTCGAAAATGATTGTCTACGAGGCCCCCAATACGACCCAGGGCTACAATGATGAATTCGCGCGTATCGTCAGCGACCGCACGCCGGTCATCAGCGTCAGTTGGGGCGACTGCGAGAAAAACATGGGTCAGCCGGAAGCTCAACAGGAGAATAAGTTCTTCCAGGAGGCCGCGGCCCAGGGCCAGTCCATCCTTGTCGCCTCCGGTGATAGTGGCAGCTCAAGCTGCTTCCAATTGGGGGGCTCGAGCTTCGATACCTCGCTGAATGCTGACGACCCCGCCGCGCAGCCCTTTGTCACGGCAGTCGGAGGCACAACGCTCTCGCTCAACAGCGCTAACAGTTACCAGTCCGAGCACGTCTGGAACGGTGGCTTATTCGGTGGAGCAGGTGGCGGCGGCATCAGCCAGTACTGGAAACAACCCGCCTGGCAGAAAGGTCCCGGCACGCAAAACCAGTATTCCAACGGCATGCGTGAGACGCCGGATGTCTCGCTTGATGCCGACCCCGCGAGTGGCTATCCCATCTACTGTACGGCTGGTTCATCGTGCAGTGGCAGCGGCTGGCTCACCATTGGCGGCACTTCAGCTGCGGCACCGATGTGGGCCGCGATGGTCGTCCTGACCAACGAAGAGGCAGCGCAACAGGGCAAAAAGCCGGTGGGCTTCCTCAATCCCGCCCTGTATACCATTGGCAGTGGCAGTCATTACCACAGCGATTTCCACGATATTACGCCTCCCACTGATACATCAACGCCATCCAATAACGACGAGATCGGTTTCAACGGCGGTGCCTATCCCGTCACCAATGGCTATGATATGGCCACGGGCTGGGGCACATTCGATGCCACAAAGCTCGCGACTGATCTGGTGGCAATAGGATAATAGTAAGATTGAGAGCACAAAGAAAGCGCTTCC
>DMFQ01000216.1:6761-9081 GCA_003450555.1 Ktedonobacter sp. | reverse complement strand
CTGATCTGGTGGCAATAGGATAATAGTAAGATTGAGAGCACAAAGAAAGCGCTTCCCGCGCGGGAAGCGCTTTCTTTGTGCTCTCGGTTTACCTATCCACTTGTCTTTACAGCACATTCACGCTATAGTAGGGTTATCCTACCTGGCGCCCACAAGGTGTTCCAGGTTTCAACCTATAAAAAAGAACTGTGTGCATATACTTGTCGCGTGTAGAAGCGGCCTCGGAGAGCAACATGCTGGATGTTATCCTTCAACTACATTATTTCAACCTGTTCCTGGTACTCGCTGCCAGCCTGGTGGCAGGGATCTGGGGACTCATCCTCTTCTTTATGAAGAGAACCGAAGACGATATACCGGCCCTGGCGCAACACGCTCATTTTCACAGCGATCGTTGCCGTCTTGCAAGGACTTCTTGGGGTCACCCTCGTCCTGCTTGGCCAGAAGCCTGGTACAGGCCAGGACCTCTACTACCTGCACTATGTCTATGGCGGCATCGTGGCACTGGCAATTCCCGTTGCAATAACGTATGCTACCAATGGCAAAAAACCACGGCGTGACGTCCTGATCTTTAGCCTCGCGGCCCTGGTCCTCTTTGCCGCCGGTTTTCGCGCCTGGATGACGGGACCAATTCATTGGCCATAACAATTCGGAGAGATTCATGCGAGCTTCTTTTATTCACATTGCAGACACACACCTGGGCTACGAGCAGTATGGCGTGCGCGAACGTTTTAACGATTTTAGCCGCGCTTTCTGGGACATCATGGACGAGGCGGCGCGTAGACCTGTCGATTTTGTGGTCATTGCTGGAGACCTTTTTAATAAGCGCGCCATTGATGCTCAGACCCTGATCCATGCTATTGAAGGCTTGAAGAAGCTGAAAGAACAGGGTATCCCTGTCATAGCGATCGAGGGCAATCACGACCGCAGCTATTATCGCGATGGCATCTCCTGGCTGCAATTTCTATGTCATCAAGGATACCTCACGCTGCTCGCTCCCGTCATGCGCGATGGCGCCCCCGTACTTGGTCAATGGCAGTCAGATACTATGCGAGGCTCACATGTCGATCTCCTTGGAGGACGCCTGCGCGTCTATGGTCTCCCCTGGCAAGGAGCAGCGACCAATCACAGCATGGAAGGGCTGGCCGAGGCCTTAGCCAGCGTCCATGCCGAGGAAGAGTCAGCGGGAGTCGAGTATCGTCTTCTCATGATGCATACAGGTATAGAGGGCATCGTTCCGCGCGTGCAGGGTCTTCCGTCTATGGCCCAGTTTCAACCTCTGCAAACATACGTGGACTACCTGGCGCTGGGCCACGTCCATAAACCTTATGAATTTGATGGCTGGATATATAATCCTGGTTCGACCGAGACCTGCGGCGCGGAAGAGTCGGCATGGGAGGATCGCGGCTACTATTTTGTCGAGATTGACACCGACGAGCCTGAAAAAGTTATCGATCCCAACAAAGCTGCGCGTTGTCACCGTGCCACGCACCTGGTCAGCAAGCGCCGTCCCTTTGTGCGTCACGAGATGCGCGTAGACGGTCTGAGCGAGCCAGACGCCCTCTACGCTCGCCTGGAGGACTACTGTCGCCGTGAAGGGTATAAACACCAGGAGAGCGCCTTGCGTCCGCTTGTACAAATTCAACTGATTGGCACGCTGAACTTCGACGCGGGCTCTCTCGACCTGTCGCGTATGGAGGAGATGGTAAAGAGCTATTTCCGTCCCTTATACACGCGTGTCGACAATAATACGAACGACCAGGACTACATTCCCGAAGGTGGCGAGATCGATGGACGAGACCGCTCTGCCTGGCATGTATTGGAGCTGCGCATCTTTGAAGAACTCGTGAGCAGAGATAATCGCTATCTACCAGCCAGGGAGCAATGGAGTACGGTGCTGGCCGACCTGAAGAGAATGGCTCTAGAAAAGGATGATCCAGCGTCGATCGCCCAATATTTGCGCGACAAACGCGCCGAACTACTTGTAACATAATATGCAATCACGCACACAATCACAATTAGACCCACAACTTACGCAACAAATCCCCTGGTGGAGCGATCTTGATGCGACCACACGCGCCATACTGAAACTGCCCGACATCACATCATTACCGGCACAAACTGTGGATATCGTGGTAATTGGCGGAGGAGTGGCCGGACTCAGCGCCGCTTTGAGCGCNNGACCTGGAGCCTGGAAGTCCCGAAGCTGCCTTCTGGCCTGAAACCACTCATGTGCTCCTCTCGTTAGTTGAGGAAGCCGTCAGGCCAGGAGCCATCCTCTCGGCTCACCTGACTGGAGCGCTTAGCCTCGCGGAAAGTAGCT
>DMFQ01000216.1:1741-6562 GCA_003450555.1 Ktedonobacter sp. | reverse complement strand
CGTGAGGCGCGCGCACGTGTAGCTGCTGGACTGCGTGCGGAAATGTGGACGCCCAACAGGGTCACTGAGGTCACGAACGGGCGTCTCAGTACCCAATCGGTGGTAGCTGCCCTCTGGCTGCCCAACGAGGGGCGCGTACAACCTCTCACGCTGCTGGCACACCTGGCACAACAGGCGCGCACGGAGGGCGTGCTGATAGCAGGGAACGCACGCGTGGACGCCTACCAGGAAATCCAGGGCAAAATGGAGGCTTACCACTGGCAAATTAGCCTTGCCAATGGCACGGTCATCACTGCACGCGGGCTTATTCGTGCCGTTGGACCGACCGCGCAGCCTGACCAGCGCATCTATGCGCTGGCCTTCGCAGCTGATCTCCCGCGCAACTTTCCGCTCTTTTGGGACGCCTCTCCCTACACCTACACAGACTTCAGGCCAGGCAATGGGCGCCTGACCGTCAGTGGAGGGCGCTATGGCAAAGCAGGAGTCACGCAGCGTGATGCGTCCTACCACAAACGCCTGGCAGACGCTGCCCGCCACTGGCTACCAGAACTTGATGGCAAAGAGCCATCCTACGCCTGGGGTGTAGACCTGGCTGTTTCCGCGCACATGATACCTACCATCCGCACCATTGGAGATACAGCTCCTGGTTATGCTATCGATGGATTGGGAGCCCTTGGCGTTCTGCCAGGCATGGTACTTGGACGGCGCGCGGGGGAAAATATGGCTGGGATGTTGTTACGTTAGCGTATGTTTCTTGAGAATGACGGGCCGCAAAGAACGCTCACCATGTACTAGCCCCTGGTGGCAGGTCGTTCGAGAGCAATGACAGGGATTTCGCGTGGCGCTTTCTTCTGATACTTACCATAGAGAGGAAAGACCTCCACCGCCTTCTCAAACGCTTTTTCCCGCTCAGCGTCGGTGAGAATTCTGGCTGTCGTCTCAAATTTCTCGTCAGCTTTGCCTGGTCGTGTTGCCTTGAAAGGAGAGCTATGCCCAAACGGAGATATGAGCGCCAGGAACCAACGCATGAGTGGTCGCAGATTCGTCCACTTCTCAAAGATTCTGCTTTGGTCGAAGACCCTCTGCGCAAACCATTACGTTGACTCTTGCCAATGGCCCCAAACCCTCGCGCACCACCCGCCGCTTCCCACTGTTCGAAGACGTGACCGATCCACGAGAGCGCAGACTGGCAATCATTAAGCTGCATGCAGAGGGCTGGACACCTACCTCAATCGCTAGCTATTTGGGTACGTCGCGACGGACGGTCCATACGATCCTCAATCGGTGGATCGAAGAGCAGTTCGCTGGCCTTCCTAACAAGTCGAGTCGGCCTCACCAGCCTGCGATGAAAACCACGCTGAGAGCCATGCATGAAGTCAAGAAGATGCAGATTCATCCGGAGCTCGGGGAATATCGCGTCAGCGCAGCGTTGGAACAGCTGGGGATCAAGCTCTCCCCTCGCACCTGTGGCCGCATTCTCGCGCTGAATCGGCAACTGTATCATCTCTAGATGCCCCGAAAAGGCGACCGTCCGAAGAAAGAGATGCCTTTCAGAGCTGATTATCGCCATCAGTATTGGTCTACGAAGAAATGCAAACAGTGTCCACTCATGCAGCTTTGGTTGTTCCGAACACTTGCGACTACTCTTTTTCTCTGATAGAATGTCAATGAATATGTGTAGGAGGGAGATACGTCTCATGGCTCCAGTGGCCCAGTAAGTCCTTCAGTTCAAAGCATGGTTTGCAGAGAGCAGGTTGTATGTGGACAACCTGTATACTTGCGTGGATTCGTTATGCAACGACATGTCAACAATCCACGCAACATCTTTCTGCCCTTGATACATGCACTCTCAACTGATGGCGTGGGCGAACGCTGAGAACCGCAGGCGCATAAAACCTTCGCTGCCTTTTCTCTCTCTAGCGCCTTGAACGCTTGCGTGGCCGTTCAAGACCTCTGCTAAAGAGACCTCTTCTCACAGTGCTGTTCCGCCTCCATCTCCTGTTGAGTGTGCTCCTCACCAAACGGAGTAATAACAATGAGCCGAAGAACCGAACGGGACAGGCGATATACTCAGCGCTCTTTTACCGGCAGACAGATCCTCTGGTCTTGGACCAGTCGGTGGCTGCTCATCCATCAGCGAGCATGGCTCAGCCTGTGTGAATGCGACCAGCGCCACCCACCCCATCATTACAACCTGCATATTCAGCCTGCTTGTGGCGGCCAGGACTACCACAACTACCATATTCGCTACTTGGGGGTCCAGAATGCCACATATGTCTGGTCTGTGGTCGATGCTCCCTCCGGCAGAGAGAGGAGCCACAGAGTGTACCCCTTCTCGCAGAGACAGCTCTTCAGAGATGTCATTGATGCTGCCAGTAGCTCGCTCGTCACCGATATTCTTAATGATGTCGGAGACAGTACGATGTGGCTCCCACTGGTTGAGTACCTTCCTCTTGTCTTGTTCGATTTATATCGTCACGATGGTGAAAAAACATCCAGGAGGTCACCATGAATCAGCGATTACAAGACCTTTCAGAGCAATCCATCATTGATGCGATTGAGGCAAATGCCAGGGAGTTCTTGCTCACCCTAGGACGGTTGGAAGGTAGAGAAGAGCGCGATGAGTCGGCAATTCAGTGGATTATCGGTGGCGCACCCAGTAGTACAATAAGAAAAAAACAAGAGTAGAGGAGCACCCATCATGACAGAACATCAGCTTTCGCTCTCCCCCTTCTACGCGGGTTGGGATGTCTATCAGCAGCAGCTTGTCGCGGCCATCGCGCCACTTACATCAGAGCAGCTTGCCTTGCGCAGCTCGCCGCAACAGTGGTCCGTTGGCATGCTGGCTACGCATATCATCTCTGCCCGCGCCTGGTGGTTCCACACGCGGATGGGCGAGGGCAGTGCCGATCTTGCTCCCCTCGGATTATGGGACCGCTGGGAGGAAAGCGAGGAGCCATTACGCTCGGCGGCAGAACTGGTTGCCGGGCTTGAGAGGACCTGGCAGATGATCCAGGATGCGCTTGCCCACCTGACCCCTGCCGATCTTGAGCAGGTCTTCCCGCATCCGGACGGGGGAGAGAGACTCGCACGTTCACGCCAGTGGATGATCTGGCATGTGCTCGAACACGACATTCATCACGGCGGCGAACTCTCCTCCATTCTCGGCGCACACGGCCTGGCAGCAGTCGATTTAGAGTAAGAGCATGCCATTACTCAGTTCCCCTCCCCCAGGGATGGACATGTTGAAATGATGCGGTCGCCTAAGCGACAGGAGCGCCCCTGTCGCTTAGGCGACATACAATGCTCACATTTACAGATAAGGGCAAAGGGCTTTATGCATATATGCACAGAATATACCTGTTTACTGACGCATATATCCGCCAAGTTGAAGCACTGACGCATAAAAGAACCCTTTGGCGATGAATTCAGTAGAAGCCCAATAAGGTCCATTCGTACTCAAGGGCCTTATTGGGCTTCTGTCCATAAGCAGAGGCTTATGGACATCTTACCCAGTTTCGGTTGTCCTGACAAGGTTTTTAGTCCAAGAGATAGGAAAGGTATATGTGAAGCAGGTCGTGGCGAGGTTTCGGAATAATGCGAGGTTGACCAGTTTTGGCTCCTTTGGTCGTCAAAAGGATGAGTGGGGCCCATCCTTTGACTTTGCCGCTATTTTCACGAAATTTGACCAGGTCTCATCTGGCTCCGTATATTTTTGATGGTAGAGGTTTGAAGGACCCCTCTGCTTTGCTCCTTGACACATACCACCTTTAGAAAATACAATTATGTGGCAAGTTAAGTTTGTTGATAAGATAAGTCTACTTTGAAGGACTGAATCTTATTAATCTGCATTATGGGGACAAAGAGGTCCTTCTGCCGCGCTGGAAGGAGTTTTACATCATGGCAGTCGACTCATCATCCGTCACAAAGAGTATCCCTCGCGTTGATACGCACCTGGCCAAATTTTCGCAAGGTAGCGTCGTTGTCCTTACCGGACTGGCGTTTCTCTTTAACCAGCCTATCATTGTTCTTATTACCGCCGTAATTATGGCGCTGAGCGCGCTTTTTCCTTCGCTAAACTTGTTCAGGCTGGTTTATACTGGCATCGTGATTCCTCTGCGCCTGTTGAAGCCGCGCATTGTCGAGGATGATCCTGCCCCACACCGCTTTGCCCAGGGTGTTGGCGCAGCATTTCTGATTGCCGCGACGCTTGTTTTTTACCTGACGAAAGCAACGCCGCCTGGTTGGGCACTTGATCTGATCGTTTTTGTACTGGCTGCAATCAATCTGACGGTTGGCTTCTGCGCGGGCTGCTTTGTCTATTATCACCTGGGACGCTTTGGCCTCTTGCCACGCGTGCGCTACGAGGGTGGTTTTCACTGGCGAGGTGTATGAGCACAATGCCAGAAACTCTTCTACGCGCGGGTGTGCTTATCTTGATAGGCCTGCTGACCTGGTTAGTAGTCTGGTCAGGACGGCTTTTCGTTCAAAGACAGCGCAATAGCGTGCTTTCCGCTCCGCTTGAAGCGGCTTTACAAGCAGAAAACAGCACAGGAATACCTTCCAACAACGTATCGCCTGTACGTATCCTGGCCTTCAGTAGCGCCGATTGCAGACAGTGTCATCTACTCCAGACACCTGCGCTGCAACAAGTAAAGGATACCTACGGAGACCAGGTCTCGATAGTGGAGGTCGATGCGCCCAATGAGCCTGAACTGGCCCAACGTTATCGCGTGCTCACGGTTCCAACCACGGTCGTACTAGACACGGTGGGACGTGCCCACGCGGTCAATTATGGTTTCGCCAATAGCGTGAAATTGC
>DMFQ01000216.1:1127-1586 GCA_003450555.1 Ktedonobacter sp. | reverse complement strand
GTTTGGCGCGTTTCTCTCACAGCGCTACTTCAGAAAATCTAGCGCTGCCCTTGTCAAGACCTCGACTCCAATCGGCATCGCGTCTTCGTCAACATTGAAACGAGGATGGTGGTGCGGATACTTCGCTCCTTTTGCCTCGTTGTGTGCGCCCACTATGAAATAGCAGCCGGGCACAGTATTGAGGAAGATGGCCATATCATCGCTGCCACAGGTCATCACCTCTTCGCCATTATCGACCTTCCCCTCCCCCACAGCGGCCACCGCCGCCTTCTGCACCACCTCCGTCATAGCGACATCATTAGTACAGGGTGGACAGCCATCAAAAGCTTTGACGTCACAACTAGCGCCCATAGCGCTGGCAATGCCGCTGGCCAGCTCATGAATACGGCGCAACAATTTTTCACGATGTTCCTTGCTAAAAGCCCGCATCGTGCCGTGCAGTTCTGCTGTCTCAGGAAT
>DMFQ01000216.1:219-979 GCA_003450555.1 Ktedonobacter sp. | reverse complement strand
GCGGTCTCGCGGCTGATCAGCGTCTGCAGCGCTGTAATGATGTACGCCGCGATCACAATAGGATCAATCGCCGTTTCTGGCATAGCCGCGTGACCGCCCTTTCCTCGCACCGTCAGTACAAATTTATCGGCGCTGGCAAAGACGGTACCCGAGCGCACACCGACACGTCCAATCGCGTAATCGCTAATCAGGTGCAGGCCAATGATGTTATCGACACCCTGCATCGCCCCTTCTTTCACCATCGGCTCGGCCCCGCCAATCGTCTCTTCTGCCGGTTGGAAGATAAATTTCACATTGCCAGAAAGTTCTGACCGTCTTTTACTCAAAATATCGGCCACGGCCAGCGCGATAGTGGTATGCCCATCGTGTCCGCAGGCGTGCATCTTGCCGTCAACGGTGGAGCGATAATCGATCTCGTTCAGCTCGTGAATGGGAAGAGCATCCATGTCGGCGCGAATCGCAAGGGTTTTGGCGCCTGGTTTGCTTGCCTCGCCGCGCAACAGGCCAACTACGCCCGTTTTGGCAACACCCGTCTGCACGTCCATGCCAAGCGCGCGCAGGCGTTGTGCTACAATACCAGAGGTGCGCACCTCTTCAAACGCAAGCTCAGGATGCTCGTGCAGGTCGCGGCGCAATGCCACCATATCAGGCACACGTTCATCAATATCAGATTTCAAACGATCAATTTCAGATGCAGACATAAACCCTCCTGGTTACAAAAGATTCCCACTATGCGCAAGTTTCAGCGCAAGAATCAGAT
>DMFQ01000216.1:0-138 GCA_003450555.1 Ktedonobacter sp. | reverse complement strand
TTTCAGCGCAAGAATCAGATAGCTTTCATCATCTTAATATCCTATCATATTGTTAGAGGAAAACGAGAGCAGAAAGGTATGAAATGATGATACAAGAAGAAACATACTGGCAAGCAGTGCAAACAAGAGATACTACAT
>DMFQ01000215.1:7754-10592 GCA_003450555.1 Ktedonobacter sp. | reverse complement strand
GTGCTGCTCCCGTATATTACAGGAGCCGAAAGGAGAAACGCCATGATTACTCGTCGTGAAAGAGGAAGACGGTCCTGGCTCTTACTTTTACTACTTATCCCTTTTATCGCTATGCTCTGGCCACCCTTCTATAATTATAATCAGCCAGATTTCATAGGGATACCTTTCTTTTACTGGTTTCAACTCCTCTGGATCATCATCACCGCCATTTTGACTGCAGTGCTTTACGTGCTCAAAGTCTAAAGTTCATGGCACATCTTTCACATATCCTTCACGTATCCTTCAAAGGAACAAAAGAAGGAATAGTGGCTAGACAACTGATTCGTCCGCACACTAATTTAAGGAGGGGTCAACGATGATTAACTGGGTAGCATTATCTGTATTCATTTTTTTCTTTCTGCTGGTAACCGTTCTTGGTTTTGTAGCCGCTCGCTGGCGACGTGGTGACCTTAATCAGCTCGATGAGTGGGGGCTAGCAGGACGCCGCTTTGGCGCGGTCGTGACGTGGTTCCTATTAGGCGGTGATCTCTACACTGCTTATACTTTTGTCGCCGTACCAGGATTGATGTACGCCACTGGAGCGCAGGGCTTTTTCGCGGTTCCCTACACTATCCTTGTCTATCCACTGATCTTTCTCTTGATGCCTAAGTTCTGGTCGGTATGTAGGCAGTATAACTATGTTACTCCTGCTGACTTCGTCCAGGGTCGGTTTGGCAGCAGCACCCTCGCCCTTCTAATTGCACTCACAGGCATCGTGGCGACCATGCCCTATATTGCCCTGCAAATGTTTGGCATTGAAGTCTCCATCGCTCAAATGGGTGTCAATGTCGAAGTTGCCTTGATCATTGCGTTTCTTATCCTTGCCGCCTACACGTACAGCAGCGGGTTACGAGCGCCCGCATTGATCGCGCTCGTCAAGGACTCGATGATCTTCATTGTGCTAATCGCGGCAATCATTATCATTCCCATCAAGCTTGGCGGCTTCGGACCAATCTTTGCGGCAGCTCATCAAAAGGCCGTGGTTTCTGCGGCAGCTGCCGCTGCGGCTACCGCAGCTCATAAAGCGCCCCCTACTGCGTTCCATGATGTTCTTGCACCTGCACAGTTTCTGCCGTATACAACGCTGGCAATTGGGTCAGCCCTGGCACTTTTCTTATATCCACACTCACTCACCGGCACCCTCAGCAGTAATAGTCGAGACGTGGTTAAACGCAACACCGCCCTCCTGCCCATCTATTCGCTGATGCTTGGTTTGTTGGCGCTGCTTGGCTATATGGCGATTGCCGCACACGTCACCCTTCCAAAGGCTTATGGCTCTAACGCCGCCGTACCAGCCCTGATCGATCAGGAGTTCCCATCATGGTTTGCTGGCTTCGCTTTCGCAGCCATCGCTATCGGGGCATTGGTCCCGGCAGCCATCATGTCGATTGCCGCGGCAAATCTGTTTACGCGCAACATCTACAGGGTTTACTTCCGACCGCGCTACAGTGCACGCGAGGAAGCCAACGTTGCAAAAATCACCTCGCTGGTTGTGAAGTTTGGAGCACTGCTCTTTATCCTGCTCGTTCCCACCACCTACATCATCAACTTCCAGCTCCTGGGTGGTATCTTAATCATACAGACGTTGCCCGCGGTCTTCCTGGGTCTCTATACCAACTGGTTCCATCGTTGGGCCATGGTAATCGGCTGGGCCGCTGGCATGATTTCAGGAATCTGGATGTTTATTGCAGCTAACTTTTCTTCTGTCTATGTCTTCAACATAGGTGGACAGAAATATGGTATCTACGGAGCGGTCTCCTCGCTCATCCTCAATCTCCTGTTAGCTGTAATTTTTACGCCCATCTTCCGCGCAGCGGGTATTGCCTCCGGCAAGGATGTCACCCGCTCAACAGATTATGAGGAGGCAATTCCAGAGAAAGCTGAGCCATTACCAGAAGCCCTGGCGTAGCCTGTTTCTCTATTCGCATCTTCGTGTTAGTACTACAGTGCCATTTAGCGCGTGAAATGGCCTTCTGGCGGGCATTCACCCATTCGCTGACGTGAAGCGGCAATCGGCCTCCCAAGGCCTTTTACTCCACTTCTCTTGTTTTAAGTGGCCCTGTAGTATTAGGATGTACATAGAGACTACAGAGCACCTGGGGAAATAGATACATGGATTATGACAACGAAATATCTAACATTTCGCTAGAGATCGGTAGCGACGAACTGCTCTCTGACGATAACCTGCGCCTGCCTGAGAGCGCCAATATCCTCGTGCGTACTCATGCAGTGCAGGCCTGGCTTGCCCGTCGACAAGAGGAACATACGCTTGAAGTTGGCGAGGCTGCACTCGCGCTGCAACAGGTAATGACACAGGAGCCACAAGCGACGAGATTACGCCGGCGGCAGCGGGAAACTCTGCAACTGCAGATCGACAAGCAGCAACAGAGACTAGCAGAGACGCAACAACGCCTCGAAGGCTATCTAGAGGCACAAGCTCTTCTGGAAGATTGCATTACACACACCAGCGGAGAACGTGTATTGGTAGAATACTACCTCGCCCTGGAAGACCTGGTTCATAATATCATACACGACAGCGAGGCCAAGCCACGACTTCAAGCCCTTTTCGACGTGCAACATCGCATAGAACATGTTGGCGCGCCAAACGAAGAAGACTAACGTACGGGCGCCATTCATTGGCGCCCGATGGAAGGTTGTAGAGACCCGATGTATCGCGTCCCCCAGGGTGGAGTCTCACAAGGCTAGATATGTTGTAAGTCCCCTTGAAAAGCCTGCTCATCCGTAGGGGCGGGCGTGGCGCTCTCAAGGGTAAGTTTCTTGTCAGTCCGCTTGAGAAGC
>DMFQ01000215.1:5541-7621 GCA_003450555.1 Ktedonobacter sp. | reverse complement strand
CTGTTCACACCTGAGAACCTCCCCCTGTGCGACGCAAGCGTCCCCTCCCATCCGCTTCCTCACTCCCACTCCGACAGGTATGAATCCGCTTCCCAGGCACCATCACAAGCAACTATCCCTGCCTAAAAGCCACTGAAGTATCTGTTCCCACCCGTAGCGTCAGAGACGAGAGAGAAACCTGCGAGGAAACGGGAAAATCAAAAAAACCATCGTTCGCTTGTTTAGGAAACACGACTGGCAATACAGTGATTAGCTTCGGCGAGACAACTTCCCCATCGGGAAGGACCAGTCGAATCAAGGTGGCATACTCTATCCCAACCGCAGCCTGTATTGTGTCACCCGGTTGCACATGAATATGCACCCGCACAGTATACGTACCGGCTTGTTTGTGGTCATCTGAAAAAGCCCCTGCCTCTTCAACTTTTGTCACCATGATCGTGATATCTCTATAATCAATGCTGCGATTCACCACCACATCACCAACGGGACGAGTTAAACCCACTGTTGGCGAGACCGAATCAGTGGTCAAACCAATATTAGGATCCTGTTCCTTTGGCAGAAAAAAACTCAGCACAACAGCAATAGCGATAAATGCTACTGCCAAAATCGCTCGTACCACCGGTATCTTCAGCAAGCTTCTTACTTTTGACATACTTTTCTATCTTGTCCATATCTTTATGTAATACAGAGCATATTATAGACCTGAATCATAAACAGCACAAATCTAAAACCTCTGCCCTCTTGCACCAGCACAGGGGCAGACACTTCCGCTGATCTTGTACTCCTCTTCACATTTCATCTAACCCGGTTAATCAGGCCAGTATTTTTCCGCATGCAAAACCGTAACGCTTTTGGGACAATATTGTGTTATGCTATCTTCGATCTCTAGAAGCATCTCTCGTGCCTCGTTGAAGAACAAAGAAATTCTACGAGAGCCACCATCAGGAGAACAGCCAATGCGTGAGGAACTAATAACGCCGATGTCGAGCGAACGCACATTCCTTAGCCCGCGTGCTACACGCAGTCTGGCATGGGCGGCATGGGGTATTTGTATCCTATTGATTTTCTCGGCCCTTACCATATGGTTTTTGGGCGGGGGGAATCCGCTGCAGCATGCCAGTGTCCTTTTGATCAGCATTGCTTTCGCTTGCTTCGGCACTGTTGGCGCGCTCATTGCTTTGCAGCGACCGAAGAATACCATCGGCTGGATCTTTTGCCTCGTGGGTATAGGCACAGGCATCACCGATTTTAGCGGAGCTTACACGTCGTTTGGTACTGCTCATGGACACGTTCTCCTGCCTGGTTCCGGCATCGTGAGCTGGCTGGGGGATACCATCTGGCCGCTCAACTGGGGTCTGATGCTGGTCTTTTTGCCGCTGCTCTTTCCCAATGGGCAGCTACTCACCCGGCGCTGGCGTATCGTGAGCTGGCTGGCGGTCATGTTGATACTGCTCTCTATGCTCACCTCGCAACTGGCCCATTTTGGTCCGGCAAGTTCAGACAGTTCCTGGAACGATCTAGGCAGTCTCATCAATCTCTTAGAATTACCTCTGACCATTGCAGCGCTGATCTCGTTGATTCTGCGTTTCAGGAGAGCCAGAGAACGCGAGCGCCAGCAAATCAAGTGGCTAACTTATGGCACTACAATTATGGCCACGCTGATAGTCGGCGGTGTCCTTCTTCTGCCAGACCCGAATGGCCTTTTTCAGTTGATTTTTCCTGTTGCCATCATCTGCCTTCCTCTCAGCATTGGGATCTCTATTCTCCGCCACCAGCTCTACAATATCGATGTCCTCATCAATCGCACACTCGTCTACGCTACTTTGACAGCTTTGCTCGCGCTGATCTACTTCGGCCTGATCTTTGCTTTGCAAGACCTGTTAGGTGGAATCATCAAATCCAATAATGATGTGGTCATTGTGATTTCAACGTTGTCCATTGCCGCTCTGTTCCAGCCCTTACGTGCTCGTATCCAACGGGTAATCGACCGCCGCTTCTACCGTCAGAAGTACGACGCGGCCCGTACCCTGGCTGCTTTCAGTGCGACACTCCGCGACGAAGTCGATTTGCACCAGTTGCG
>DMFQ01000215.1:4222-5346 GCA_003450555.1 Ktedonobacter sp. | reverse complement strand
CGAAGAACGCCAAACGCCGGTGTGTAGTGCTTCAAATGGCCTCACTGGGCTTGCGCTTGATGGTATGCTGATGAGCGTACCGGTGCCGTTTCGTTGATGATCGTATGCACTGCTCCTGGCTAGCGCGCGTGGAGGAACAGCTAACTAGCTTTCATGACAGAATCAAAAGAAGACAAAAAGTTTGAACAACTCTATTAAGGCGCAGGCAAAAAGTTTTGTGCGCTAAACGAGCCGCCCAGCACATCTTGAGAAGAGGCGCCTAGCCAGCGATCAAGCACAGTCGCGTAAACGGAGCGAAAATCGGTGGTATATTTTATATTGCCAGTCGTATCCAGGTTACTCAGGCTAGGAGGCTCGCCAAATACACCCTTGTTGACGGGGTTGCCCAGCACAAACATGGGAGCAGCTGTCCCATGATCGGTTCCTTGACTACCATTCTCTTCTACACGGCGTCCGAACTCTGACCACGTCATCACCACAACAGCATCGGCTTTCCCATGCTTTGAAAGATCAGTGTAGAAGGCCACAAGCCCGTCAGCCAATGTTTTCATCAGCGTATCATGCGTAGTTTGCTGATTAGCATGCGTATCGAAGCCGCCAAGGGTCACATATCCTACCCGCAATCCAAGGCCCTGCACGATTGCCTCGGCCAGTATTTTCAATCCGGCGGCAAATGGCCCCTGTGGATAAGTTACCGCGGCTTGATATTTCGCATCAGCAGTATGCAATTGATTCGAACCATCTTGCGCACTCAGGGCAGTGGTATCAAGCAGAGCAGCATAGGGTGATGTCTTTGGGTACGAATTATAGAGTTTCATCAGCGCCTGTAAACGTGCATTCCCGTTATCGGAATCAGCAGGATCAGGATAAATGCGATAGGTATTGACACTTGCCAGTGTAGGCACTGGGGCACTGATTGAAGCGAGCGCCTGAGCCGTCTGTACCCCGACATCCATTGCTTTAAAAGGATGACCATCCTGGTCGACCCAGCCAGAGACGAGCTTCCCGAGCCAACCTTGACTGCCGGTACCATTGAGATCAAGCGTTTGCCAGATATCCATGGCTTGAAAGTGTGATAGACTCTGGTTGGGATAACCTACGCCCTCGACAATCGCCATATGTCC
>DMFQ01000215.1:2354-4011 GCA_003450555.1 Ktedonobacter sp. | reverse complement strand
AAATGGAATGACTGTATTCAGGCCGTCGTTGCCACCTGCCATCTGCACTACAATCAAGGTACGATCCCCTGCAGTTTGAGCGATACGTGAACCATCGATAGACTGCGCCCGTGCAGAAGCTATGCCCCGGCTAAAAATGGCTGGCATAATCATTCCCGCTGATACCGCTAAAAACCCATCTTTTATCATAGCTCTACGCGTAAGTTTCATGCTTTTTCTCCCTTAATTGAGCTGGTATTCTGGCGAAGCTATTATCAAGTAAAGTGTTCCACGTACACGATTTAGTGGATAACTCTGGCCGTTCTTCAGCGTAATCTGTGCATTTCCTCTGCTTGTATCCTTCGTGGTAAAGAAGTCAATGTATTGTGCTCGCCGCTCCTGATTGACCACGCCATCCAATAAGAAGGAGGAGAAAAAATCGACAAAATGCTCAGGAGAGTCAATGGTATGAGCGTTCACTATACTCTGTAGATCGATGGGGGAGGGTCGGCCCTGTCGAGTAAAGGTGCCGCGCGACAGCAAGAGATCAATATAGTTCAGGCGCGTCATCCATGTACCGCTATTGAGCCAGAGCGCGCTCACTTTATCGCCTGGCCAACCAGCCACGTTGGGCGGGTCAAAGAGTGTCTGCCCCATCAAGAGTGAGAAAGTAGGTAATCCATCTCCACTTCCCTGTATATTCATTGATCGGTATGCACCTACTACATATTCCACGGGAGACTTGATACGACTGCGATAAGCCTTTGTCGAAGCAAACTGAGGTAAGAGCAACAATGTACGCATTACTTCACCCATATTGTGACCGCTTTGTACATAGGTATCGACCAATGGTTTTAAGTCGTCGCTGCTAGGATTTTCATAGACAAAGAAGGTAAAAAGCTTGCGACAGATAAACCATGGCGTTGCAGGGTGGCTGGCAAGAATACGCACCACATCTTTGTAGTCGAGGTTCCCATGTTGCCCAAGGTACGTTTTGGTCAAATCACTATGATCGCCGGGCAAGTAATGCGAGGTCAGCCCTTTGACATGCCACCCAGTGAGCGCCGCTGCACCCTCGAAGACGTCTTGTTGCGTATAATGACCAAGACCAAGGGTAAAGAGTTCCATCAATTCACGAGCATAATTTTCATTTGGAGATTGTTTCGTACTTTTCGTGAGATCAAGGTAATAGAGCATGGCCGGGTCAGATGTGATGCCGAGCAAAATGTTATCGTAGGTGTCAAAGGCATGATCACGCAAGAACTGGTTTTGCACCATCATGCGCGCATACGACCTTGCACCTCCCACTTTATGGAAGCTACTGACAAGCACGCCGTGCCAGAATAGTGTCATTTTCTCTAATAGCGGCCGCTGCGTCCACGCCATACGCAGTAACCACCAGCGCTGCTGATCAAGCGGTTTCCCAAGATTCAAGTTCAATGCTTTGAGGCGACTCTCGGTATCGTCTTCCGAGACTTGCTGATAGTTGATGAGGCGATCTACAGCCCCATTATAGCCAAGGTCCCGGTACATCGATAATTCCTCTGGAGCCGCACCAAAACCCGCGCGCCTTAATAGATGACCAATCTGCTGGGCACTCGCCATCGGGCCGTTCAAGTGGAAGATAGCGCCAATTCCATCACGCTGTATAAGTTGTTCTACATTGCTCAATCCGCCC
>DMFQ01000215.1:1703-2168 GCA_003450555.1 Ktedonobacter sp. | reverse complement strand
GCGATTATCCTTCCCTGATATGGATAGCAGACTTCTGGTACTCTGATAATCATTGTAGCAGACAGTCTTCAAGAAACTGTCAAGACAAGATTAGAGAACATTCAATCTTTTGTAGCCGTTCTCGTGTTACTCTTTCTCACTGCACTCTTGCCCACACTTCCTTTTAAATGTACACTGTAGCAATGCAAATGAAAAGACAAGTAGTTCAATTTGACATAGAGCGCGACACTGCAGGCGAAGAACTGGTACCAATAAAGGGCGCCGCGCCAGGGCAAAAACTATTTCCCTTTATCCTCCTCGCCATGATGGTATGCGCCCTTTTGCTCTTAGACGCGGTACTTCCTTTAGAGGGATTCTGGTTCCATACTGCTTTATTGACTCAGACAGGTTCGTGGGCGCTCCTACCTACTCATCTCTTCTTCCCAGGTTGGGGCGTTACATCGTCGATCCAAAGTTTGACGCCCA
>DMFQ01000215.1:0-1588 GCA_003450555.1 Ktedonobacter sp. | reverse complement strand
TCTTTCTCGTGTATGTATTCGCGCTTCGCCGCCTCTCCCAATCTAGCATAGGCTACCGCTACATACTCTACTCAACCTTCCTGCTCGGCCTGCTGTGTATCCTTGTTCCCGTCGTTACCTCCCCCGATATATTTTCATACATCAGCTATGCGCGTATAGGAGTAATCTACCATCTCAATCCATTGACAACGCTGCCAACCACCATCAGTAGCGATCCCGTTTTCGTTCACCTGTATTGGAAGAATCAGCCTTCGGCATACGGGCCAACATGGGTCGCCATTAGCAGTCTATTGCAATGGTTCACCCTTCCTCTTGGCGTACAATCGCTGCTGCCAATGGTACTTGCACTACGCGTGTTCGGTTTGTTCACCCATCTTTGCTCCACGCTGCTCATCTGGTCTATCGTGGGACAATTGCAGCAGCGCTATGGGCACGTTTCAGCACAAAAACGACTTGTAGCAACGCTCGCGTTCGCCTGGAACCCCTTGCTGCTCTTTGAAGCCTGTGTCAATGCCCACAATGACTCGGCTCTGCTACTTTTCATTTTGCTGGCAATCCAGTTTCTCCTCCCAGCATCGCATAGGTGGAGAGGAAATATACTGGCTACCCTTATGCTCGTCCTGGCAACCTGTCTCAAATTAAATGCCGTGTTGCTTATGCCCCTATTTTTTATTTTTATATGGAAGCAAGAGCACCGGGAGAACGTACCTGTAAAGGTACCTTTTGCGAAGACTTTCACATTGCTCCTGGCCTATGCCGGTACCATTATTCTGCTCTACGCACCCTTCTGGCAAAACGGCCAGCTTTTACGCCTTTTTCAAACAAATCCCACCACTTCACGGAATATAAACACTTTGGCGGAATTCCTCGGTCGCCTCTACAATAGCATAACGGAAAGGCTTGGTTACTTGCCTGTCCCACAGAACGGCTCGCCAGCAGAGGGCGTCGCTCACACGGCTAGTATCGCTCTATTTGTCATGCTCTATGCGCTACTCTGTTGGCAAGCAATCGTTAGCAAACAGTCGCTGAAAACGCTACCTGATTTCATTCGCTGGCTGGCATTGGCCTGGCTACTCTACTGTGTCTGTGGCACACCATGGTTCTGGCCATGGTATACTGTTACGTTCTTTGGGCTTTACGCCCTGGTTAATGCAACGGGTGAGGACGACTTGCTTGTATCCGGTTTTTTACGTCTGCCACTTGCCCCATTTGCTACATATCTTCTCGCTTTTAGTATGCTCAGTATCTATTGCTTCTATGCCTGGGCCCCCCAAAATAGCTTTATCCCGGGTCTACCAGGCTTTCAATGGACAGACCTGCGCGGCCTCTGGGCATGGGTAATTCCACTTTTAGCACTACGTTGGCCTCTGGCTCCAATGCCAAGGCCGCATTACCAGCGTGCGGTAATCAGAGAAACACAAGGGGAGAGCATTGCCAGCAAAGCAGAATAGACAGCAGCGTAAGCGTATCCTGATGCCTCATGCTCAGCCTGGGGATTCTTGCGCTTCTATTGGGCTTCGTGTCCCGGTTAGTGTCAAACAAAACTGCCTGCAGGCATTGCTAACCATCCTCTGACAGTCGATCCCCG
>DMFQ01000137.1:3465-4814 GCA_003450555.1 Ktedonobacter sp. | reverse complement strand
GTTAGAGCAAGTCGTGGCTTGTACAATTGGTGGATTGGGCGGTTACGCAATGGTGAGAAGTGGCCTGGATGGAAAGAGGCAAAAGCCACTCTGCAAGAGAGTAAGCGGCATGACGCTGAGTTGGAAGGGGTCTACGGCAAGCTCCTGCACGAGGTATACTTTCGGGCTGACAAAGCCATGAAAGCCTTCTTTCGTCGGGTGAAAATCGGTGAGAAGCCTGGTTTCCCGCGTTTCAAACCGCGTCACGAGTTTTTCACGCTCTGCTATCCTGCGATGTACACCAAAGTGGAAGGTGAGAAGCTTCTTCTGCCAACGGGCGGCAAGGGTGCCAACAAACGCTTTTCCAACATCGTAGCACGACTGACAGAAGAAGCTCCTACGAACTTCAAAGAAGTAGCGATTTCACGGGACGCCAGGGGCAACTACCACGCTTCGTTTGTCAGTGAACAGCCCGAACATCCCACTCCCACTGCTGGTATCGTGGCTTTTGATCTGGGCATCAAGACACTAGCAACGGGCGTCAACGAACAAGGAAGAGTCTACACAAGGCTTCGCATCTCATAAGCCACAAATTGGTTGAAAGTACTGTTGTGGTCGGCGATCTTTCCCAACGGCAGATGGTGATGAAGCAGCATCAGGATAGGAACAAGCATCTCAATCGGGCGGTTTTCAACGATTGGGGCCTGTACACTTTCCTCTGTATGCTGACCTACAAATGCCAATTGTACGGGAAAGACCTCCAATTTTTAGACGAACGCAATACGAGCAAGATGTGTAGCGGCTGTGGACATCTGCAAGCTATGCCGCTCTGGAAGCGCACGTAGTGCTGTACCGAATGTGGATTAGTCATGGACAGAGACGAAAACTCTGCGGTGAATATCCTTCAACGGTACGTTGCCCGGCTTGGGCCACACACGGGCGATCCCGTGCGGTGTGCGGATGTGTTCACCGCAACTGAGTATGTTTGAGTACAAAAAGGAAGGCAGTACAAGGATTATGCGGTATATGGTTAGTTTCAAGTTTGTTCCAGGACACCAGGCAGAAATTATTGCGCTCGTTCCAAAGGAGCAGGCGCATGTTGGGGAGTTGAGAGAGAAAGGCACGCTCGAGGCACTCTACCTGAGTTATGAGAATGGTGGTTTTGGTTGGATTGTGATGAAGGGCGAGTCGAAGGAAGAGATACAGAAAGAGTTGGAGGCATTCCCGCTTTATTCATATATGGTGCTGGAAATTGCAACGCTCGCGTAGATATTTCAGTTTACGTGGCGCTTACACACCCCAAGGATGAGGCATGATATATTTGGGTGGGTAGGGGGCCAGACACCACCCTAGGATGAGGCATGATATTG
>DMFQ01000137.1:363-3339 GCA_003450555.1 Ktedonobacter sp. | reverse complement strand
ACGGAGCGGCTTCCGGCGCGGCTTTATGCGTGTAATACTGGATACGTGTAGAGGAGATATGACCCTTGGGGTCACAATGAAAACAGTGTCCTATCGCTCTATTAGTGCGAATGGCCGCTTTAGGGTAGATCATCGACATGCATGCCCAGCGAAATTTTGCGAGCCATCATATCGATGTATTCTCTGATAGGCGCATCGTCTACTTGTTTGCGTACTTCTGGTGCAAGCCACTGATATTTCTGTAACTCGTAGTAATCATAGAGCAACGCTCTCAGGGTCAGGTCATGTTCCACGAGAAACACAGGGTCGATGATGCGTTGCAAAAGCAGTTCATCTTGAAGGATTAGCAGGATAGTATGAAAGGGCACCCTTATGAATACCTCATCCCTGGAGGAGAAAGATTATGACCCTGTGCCCCCAAACGACGGTGGCGCTTCTGGAAGAAACCACTCGAATAGCGTACGCTGCGTACCCCCCCTATTTTCACTCGGCAGCTAAAATACCCGGGAATATGCTACTCTGATAGGAGTGATTATTAGTGTGAAAATGTCACTTTCACAGTTGAGCGTCCATGTCGGCTCCCATGCTGATAGTGGCAAGATGGAGAAACAATGACACAGAATGTCAACAATGGGTATGGCCAGATTGATTGGAAGCGCCAGATTGATCGGGATCGCCAGATTATTGAAGAATTTCATGCCAATAGGGGGAAAGTGGATGGGCCGTTCGCGGGCGCGTCTCTGCTTTTGCTCGATACGACCGGGGCCAAAAGTGGGCAGTCGCGCACGCATCCGTTAGTGTATTACAGTGAGAATGGGCGTCTTTTCATTTTCGCTACGAAGGCGGGCGCGCCAACAAACCCAGACTGGTATTACAACATTCTCGCGCACCCAGAAGTCACTGTCGAGATTGGAACGGAGAAATTTCCTGCGACCGGCGTCGTTTTAGGGGAAGAGGAACGAGCGCAGATGTACGCCAAGCAGGCGGCATTGTCTCCGCGTTTTGCCGAGTACGAGAGGACGACCACGCGCAAGATTCCGGTGGTTGAGTTGGTGAGGAAGTGAAGCCGCTGCGCCGCTTGCGCTGCAATCCGCGCGTTGTCAAACGGCGCTTCTCCAAGTTTCCCAAGAAACGACCAGCTCATTTGCATATTCCGGACCTCAAAAAGCCATTTGAGGAGATCATTCTTCTTATTTGAATGGTATTGACCCTTGCGGTCATCCCTACTATACCACGGCGCGGCTCCCAGTGCTGTTTCACTCGGATGAACGTAGATCAAATTCTTCTGGGGTATTGATATTTACGAACGAGCGCAGATGGGGGTCTACTGTTCTCAGTTGCGCTTCCTCTATGTAGCGCACGGGGCAGACTGTTAACAAACTGCGGAGGTCGCGGCGTCCCTCGCGCAGGCGTGCTTCAATATGTGGCAGCGTCACGCGAGGATATACGGCCAGAAGGACTTGCGGTACCTGGTCTACCAATGGAATGAGTAGTGCATCATTATGAGGCTGTGCGAGGAGGTACGAGATGAGGGTGGGCTGTACGAAGGGCATATCCACTGCTACCAATAGAGCGTGTGTTGACGATGGATGTATAGCTTTCAGGCCGCTGTAGAGGCCCATCAATGGTCCAATATTGGGAGTTTCATCGGTGAGGAGGCGCACATTTGGAGATTTGACGGGAGCATAGTCAGCCGCCTGGATGGGGTCACGAGCGACAAGTAATACCTCATGACAGGTAGATGCGAGGAGGGAGGCGAGGTGTTCGACGAAGGTGATGTCTGGTTTGTCAGGAAGGGGTAGGAGCGCTTTATCGGTACCCATACGCGAGCTGCGCCCGCCCGCCAGGATAATTGCGCTGATCGTGTCAAACAACGGTACACCACCTTAACTTTTAAAAATGATCATAAACATTGGCGATCTGTGTGGCATGCCGCACAGATCGCCAATGTTTATGATTGATTTTTTAGCGGGATGACGCGGTTCTCGTTTTGCGCTTGTTACTTTTGGGGATGTATTGCTGGCGGTTCTGATAGGCGCGGTAATTGTCGCGCTCTTTGGGATACTTGCGCACCAGGTAGACAATCCAGATAATGGCCAGGACCAGCAGGGATGCTAACCACAGGTAGCGCCATACACGCCAAGCGAAAAAGTACGGCGCCAGGTACGCGCGTGAAAAGATCAATGGGTAGCCAATGATACAGATGATAGCCAACCAGCCAAGATAGCGGTCGAGCATATACTTCACGATAGGGTTGCTTTTAAAGAAGCGCTTGCGGCCCTCGATCGAATAGTAGAAGGCTACCAGGACGCCAAGGCTACAGAAGATGATCCAGGGGATATAAAAATGGAAAGGCTCTGGTCCCGAAAGGCCGGCGCTGCTCCCCGCTGTAACCGGATCATCAAAAAGCCAGTGTATGAGATTAAAATGCATAAAGCTCCACCTCTCTGCTTGTTCATGTCTGCATATTGGTGCTTATGATAGCATGATTACGGCTAAGAGTCTAGAGTTTATCATATACTATCGATAAAAAAGGAGAATTGAAATCATATGCGACGCATAGCGATACTGGCAGAAGGCGCCTTCGAGTGGCACTACGGCAAAACGGCCACGGGGGTTATTCGTTATGGCAAAGATCCCGTCGTAGCTGTAATCGATAGTACCAAAGCGGGAATGGATGTCTCACAGGCTCTGAACGCATCGTTTGGGCAGGGCATTCCCGTTGTACGTGATATTCACGAGGCCCTCGCGTATCAACCCGATACGTTGCTCATTGGCATTGCCCCGCAAGGCGGGAATCTTCCCAGGGAATGGCGCTGGCAACTTCTCGCAGCGATCGAAGCGGGCTTAGACATTGTTAGTGGTCTGCACATGTTTCTGGGAGAGGATGAGGAGCTACGGAGCGCCGCCGAAAAACGGGGCGTGATGATCTGGGATGTACGTCGCCCACCTGACAAGAGGCTGGTTGCCAGTTAT
>DMFQ01000137.1:0-221 GCA_003450555.1 Ktedonobacter sp. | reverse complement strand
AAGAGGCTGGTTGCCAGTTATCTACCGCACCGTCCCGGTAGTCATACGGTTCTCATGGTAGGTTCAGATTGTGCTACAGGAAAAATGACGGTGGCGCTTGAACTCGATCGCGAGGCGCAGAATCGTGGCCTTAGCAGCGCCTTCGCCGCCACGGGTCAGACGGGTATCATGATTTCAGGCAAGGGTTTACCGGCAGATCGCATCATCAGCGATTTTGTGGC
>DMFQ01000149.1 GCA_003450555.1 Ktedonobacter sp. | reverse complement strand
CACAAGCAACCTACCCGTGAAAGTGTTGCTAGCCCCCCATTGCCCGATCACTTATGTTGGCGCCAATACCATCACTCTCCCAACCGCCCTTACAACCCTTACACGGCAACCTATAACCTATCCCTTTCCCAAAAACATTATCGCTGATTTTCAGCGGTATTCGCATCAAAATAGCGCGCGTTCACCCAACCATGCTCAGCCAACTCACTTTCAGGCAAGTGATACAATAACAGCAAACCATAAACTCAACAGGTCGGGCTAGGAGTCCCTTGTCATTCATGCATGGGGAGGAATAGCCCGTTCCCCTCTTCTGACTGTACCTCTTCCATACATCATTCACACACAAAAATGATTGACAAACGTGTGAAGGATCTGCTACCCTCCGAACGATGAAGACCACCCTTTCTGCAAAGCTGAAACTGCATACGACGCCCCAACAGTGTGCCCAATTACGTGCGGTTCAGTTGGCCTATCGTGATGCCTTAAACTATGCATCACGGTACAGTTTTGAACATGGCAAGATAAGCAATCAGCAACTCTTGCAAAAAGGCGTGTATGCAAAGGTGCGCCAGACATACAAGTTGTCTTCCCAAATGGCGTGTAATGTACCGCGCCAAGTAGGAGCGACGTATAAAGCCCTTTGGACAAAGGTCAAGCAGAATGTCCAGGCACGCCAAGATGGACGCACCACGAAACGGTACAAAGGGCTTGACCAAGCCCCGAAGTATCTCTCCCCTACCTTGACGTACAATTACCAACGTGACTACAGTTTCAAGAAAGAGCACCATGTCAGCCTCTTGACGCTTGAGGGACGGGTGAGCATTCCCTATACGGGCTACAGCAAACACGTTGCCTTGATCCAGCAGGGGGCTACCATTGGAGCGGCGAAATTGTGGTATGACAAGCCCAAGAAGCAATTCTATCTGCTGGTCAGTCTTGAGAGAGAGATGCCCGAGCCGACTCCCCAAACACATCGCACTGTAGTGGGTGTTGATGTGGGTATTCGCTATCTTGCCGTGACCTCCACCATGAAGGGCGCCTGCACATTTTATTCTGGCAAGCAGTGTGTTCCCAAAGCCAATCATTACGCACGATTGAGAAAGCGTCTGCACCGCAAAGGCACCCGTTCTGCAACTAGGAGACTTGGTGCTCTCAGGGGACGGGAGAGACGGTTGAAGCAAGACGCCAATCATGTCGTCAGTAAACGGATTGTTGAGCAGTATCCGCATGCGCTCATTGGCCTTGAGAACCTGACCGACATCCGAGAGCGGACGAAGCGACGCACAGGTAAGAAGGCCAGCAACAAGCAACGCCAGGCCAATGCTGTCTTGAGCAAATGGGCATTTGCTGAACTCCAGAGTATGATTGCCTATAAAGCCCTTTTGAATCACAGCATGGCAGTCAAAGTCGATGCTCATTATACGAGCAAGGCATGCCCTCGGTGTGGACATACCAGCGACACGAATCGTCCCAACAAGGGCTTGCTCTTTGTGTGTCAAAATTGTCATTACCATCCTGCATGCGGATTTAGTCGGGTCCAGAAATGTGACCCTGAGAACGTTGCTCATTCGACAAGATTGGATGAGTACGGGCATTTTGTCAGTATGCCCTCATGTGTCGGACAACGAAGCCAAAGCAGCGCGTCTTGCGAGATACGCTGAGTTGCGGTGGAGTCCAGATACAAGCCCCTTGTCTTCAGACATGGGGTAGCTGACTACCACTTACTCCATAGTAGAGAGGCACTTTCACCCATGGAACTTGCAAACATTCAGCAATCTCTCTCAGCCGCAAACCTCGACGGCTGGCTCTTTTATGACTTTCGCAAATCAAACCCCATTGCCTATAACGTCCTGTCGCTCCCTAAAAATGAACCATATTCACGCCGCTGGTTCTATTTCGTGCCCGCCCACGGCACACCCACCGCCCTCGTCAGCGCCGTCGAGTCCCACGTTTTGCGCTCATTGCCAGGCACAAAACGCGTATTCCGCACATGGCAAGAAACGCGTGCATACCTCAAGGAACTCCTTCGCCCCGGCATGCGCGTCGCCATGGAATACTCTCCGCTGAACGCCATACCCTACATGTCGCGCGTCGACGCTGGCACCCTCGACTTGATCCGTTCCTATGGCGTAGAGGTAGTCAGCTCGGCAAACATAGCGCAGCGTTTCGAGGCCCAGTTGACCGCTGAACAGCTAGACTCCCACCGCGAGGCCGGCCGCCGCATCATCGCCGTCAAGGATGCCCTCTTCAAAGAGCTTGGCGAAAAGCTGCGTGCAGGACACCCCCTCGATGAATACAGCGTGCAGCAGCGCTTCCTCTCCCTTTTGCAGCAGGCAGGAACCGTCCCCGATCTCCCGCACGTGGCGGTCAACGCCAATGCCAGCAACCCTCACTACGAATCCACCGCCAGCCATCACAGCCCCATCCAGCGCGGAGACCTGATCCTCTTCGACTTCTGGGCGCACCTGCCCATTCCTAACGCAATCTACGCCGACTACACCTGGATGGCCTTCTCAGGCACCCTCGAAGAGATCCCACTCCACCAGCGCGAAGTCTTCGAGATCGTCAAAAGGGCAAGAGACGCCGCCATCGCCTTCGTGCGCCAGCGCCTGGCCGAGCACCAGCCCGTCGAAGGTAGACAGGTAGACGACGTTACCCGCGCAGTCATAGCCGAGGCTGGCTACGCCGACTACTTCATCCACCGTACCGGCCACAGCATTGGCACCTCCGTCCACGCCAACGGCGCGAACCTCGACAACTACGAAACCCAGGATGACCGCCTCCTCATCCCGCACACCTGCTGCTCCGTCGAGCCAGGCATCTACCTCCCAGCATTCGGCATCCGCAGCGAAGTAAACCTGCTCATCCTCGAACACACCGCCGAAATCACAGGCATCCCCCCCCAACAAGAAATCACCCCCCTGCTGTAGGACCCGCACTTACCAAGGCAGGAGAGGGAGCAGGGCAGG
>DMFQ01000155.1:6746-7167 GCA_003450555.1 Ktedonobacter sp. | reverse complement strand
AGAAATCCCATGAGAAGTGAAGCGTCCTCATCATTCCCATCAGCAGAAGAGCTGTGGACAAGCCTGTTCAAGAACCTCTGCGAGCGCATTGGCCCCTGTTTTGCGCGCTCAGAAACCAGAGAAGGGGTGCAAGCGTACCTGCGTGGCTTACTCAGTCCAGTGGAACGCAAAAACGGGTGGCAACTGGCAGAAGAGGCAGGCTTGTCGACCCCCTATGCCACGGCAGTACCTGTTGAACCGAGCCGTGTGGGAGAGCGACGAGGTGCGAGATCAGCTCCAAGCCTATGTGCGTGAGATGATGGCAGGTCCCGATGGGATGCTGGTCATGGATGCGCACAGGCTTTCTCAAAAAGGGGAAGAAATCGGTCGGGGTGCAGCGACAAGACAGTGGGACGGCAGGACGCATTGAAAACTGCCAAAT
>DMFQ01000155.1:3960-6639 GCA_003450555.1 Ktedonobacter sp. | reverse complement strand
GTCTTTTTGACGTATGCCAGCCAGGGAAACCATACCCTTGTCGATCGCGAATTGTACGTGCCCAAGAGCTGGACGCACGATCCAGAGCGCTGTCGAGCAGCCCATGTCCCAGAAGAGGTGATCTTTGCCACCAAACCAGAACTGGCTGCCCGCATGCTCTGGCGTACCCTGGATGCAGGACTCACGGCTTTGTGGGTGACGGGCGATACTGTCTATGGAAGCCATCATCCTCTGCGGGCAGGTCTCCAACGACGTTGCCAGGCGTATGCGTTGGCGGTCACGTGTCAGGAGCAGGTGAACGTGCAGGGCGCGCGCAAGCGCGTGGATCGCATCGCGGATGGACTTGAACCAGAGCAGTGGCACCGTCTCTCGGTGGGCGATGGAAGCAAGGGACCACGTGACTTCGATTGGGCACGCGTCGAGCTTGCCACACCTGAGCACGAAGGATGGCAGAAATGGCTGGTGGTTCGACGGAGCTTGGTTGAGGGAGAAAAACCCGCTGCTCGGGCCTATGTGCTCGTCTTTGCACCCAGTGGGACCACGCTTGCCGAAATGGCGGTTGCCATCGGAACGCGGTGGAGCGTGGAGCAGTGTTTTGAAGAAGGCAAAGGAGAGGTTGGCTTGGATCACTATGAGGTCCGCTCCTGGCAGGGGTGGTACCGTCACATCACCCTGTGTATGCTCGCTCACGCCTTTCTGGTGGTCTTGCAAATACAGAGTCAGATGGTGATGGAAGCTCCGGGAGCCGATGAGGAAAAAAAACAGTGGAAACCCTCCCTGTCACACTCCCCCTCCCAGAGCCTGAGCGCGTTCAAACGCCAGCGGGGGCTGGCTTGCCCGTGATGGTCCCTCTCAGCATTCCCGAAATACGCCGACTCTTCTTTTATCTGCTTGAAACACCTCCCCTCTCTCGTTGCTTCCGTCTCGCCTGGTCCTTTTTCCGCCGCACCCATCAGGCTCTCGCTCGTCGCTCTCACTACAAGCGTCGTCTGGCTGCACCCACATAGTTACCACTGTAGTACAGTTGAATAAAATGTAAACCTTGCTCTAAAAGGAAGGGACGAGTTGGAGTTTCAAGGAGGTCTTCCGCCACAACCTGTTCCGGTAATTTAGATATAGCCATCTGTTCCTCATATGAGTAATAGTGCGCGTAAATTGACTTTTACGCTTTATTACTAGAATATGCTGATCTGCATCAATTCTCTACCATTGAAACGTTGCCCAATATATTTTTTAGAGGATAGAGTTTGGCGTAACAAGTACTGGCAGTCGTAGGCGAGTTGCAAGTGCGCGGAGCACGGGAACTTTTGGACAGGCGTAGACGTCTTTTTCATATGGTCATTTTATGAAAGAGCATTCTCCTGTGATGAAAGAAGGTCTGTCCTGATGCGTATCTCTCAACGACGTTTTCTGCTAGGAGGCATCGTGGTCATGTTCCTCCTGATCGGGTGTGGAAGCAACGCGGGTAGTGGTGCCTCCCCATCCCCCACGGGAATGCCTCCGACTCTCGCCGTCACTTTGCAAGTGGGTGCGGCAAGCTATCAGGCAGGAAGCTTAATAAGCGTGACGATCAAGAACCAAAGCACGCAGGCGATCTATTTTGCCGATCACCGGACAAACTGCACAGTGCTGCTGCTGGAGAGGCAGGTTGCTAGCTCCTGGGAGCCTGTTGCTCTTTGCAAACTCATGATTATGACACGCCTCCATTCCTTGAAAGCTGGAGAGGTCTTAGAGGTAAAGCTCACCACATCTAATCAATGGGCTACAGGGATCTACCGGGCTCGATTGGACTATAGCTTCAAGTCGGATTCAGGGGTTGGTGCGTCAACAATTGTTTATTCTAGCTCGTTTCGCCTGGTCTGATAAAGGGAGATCACCTCCATAGCTATGTATTGATTGTGGCACCTCATTTTGTAGGCGGACAATTCGGTTCGCTCTTGATCATGTAGCGGCTTTTGTACATCTATCGATTGACGTCAAAAGGGATGGCCTCCTGGGGCCATCCCTTTTGTGAGAGCATGAAGGTCGCCCTATGTCTCGCTAACTCACGTTTACATCATCAAAGAGCGTCGGATCACCGGTATAATTGTCATCATGGCTGACCAGGACCTCTACACCTTCTACACGCACTTAATAGTTGCTTCCCCTGTAAGCACCAATTTCCCTTGTTGATTCGTGCAATCGGTACGTAGCATCACAAGTCGCTTCTCCTCGCGTATGGCAGTCACCTCGACACTCACCGTCACCGTGTCACCAAGATGGACAGGGGCGAGAAATTTCAACGTCTGCCCCAGGTAGATACTCCCCGGACCGGGTAGATCATTGCCCAGCACAGCAGATATAAATGCCCCTGTGAGTAAGCCATGTACGATGCGCTTACCAAAGGGCGAACTCGCAGCATAGTCCGCATCCAGGTGAACGGGATTATGGTCACCACTAACTTCAGCAAAGCGCACGACATCTGCCTCGGTAACTATACGAACTCGTGTCGCTCGCGTTCCAACAGGTGGAAGTAATGCTGGGTTCCCGGTATAGTCGCTCATGCTCTTCGTCTCTCTCTCTTGATATCAAACAGGTCGGCAAGGATATGGCGGAATCTGGGATGTTTTCGCCTCTGGGAGATCGCGCCGTGATAGACTCTGCTCAAAGGATGAGTCATAAAAAAGCTGTACATCGCCA
>DMFQ01000155.1:1610-3866 GCA_003450555.1 Ktedonobacter sp. | reverse complement strand
GACCATGCATGCCCCATCCTCGCAATTTTCCAATAAGATTGCACCTCGTCTCCATTGGTAGTATTCCACGTAGTAGTGATATAAGAACGCCCGTTTGGAACCTGTCCTGGCGTGACACTTGCGGGCTGAGTAAAGTCAGCAGTGTAGCTGCCATTTGACGCCAGTTGATCTGTTTGCATCCATTGTTGTATGACCTGGTCGCCATTAATGGGAGCAATAACTCCGTCATTGGTGCCATGAAAAACAATAGTTGGAACGATACGGGAGAAGGTATTCATGGCAGTATAAGCTACACGGCCTTGCTGTAGGGGGTCTGTTCCACCGCGTCGCATAGCCTTTAATCCGCTGCTGACGTTCGTTGCTGCTTGATACTCCAGGCCAGAATGAACTCCTATTGCCGCGAAGAGGTCAGGGTAAGTTGCCCCTAGAATAACAGCCATCGCCCCTCCGGCAGAGAGACCAGCAACATAGATGTGAGAAGGATCAATCGTCCAGTGGGTGGTATCCTGCTGAATAGCCTGTATCATTCCGACAATGCTTGCAGGTTCTCCACTGCCGCGATATTGATTGGCCGGGGTAAACCAGTTCCAACAGAGGTTCTGGTTAGACGTGCTCGTCTGTTGAGGATACACAACAATAAAACCATAGTGCTCTGCCAACAGATTCATGGATGTACCGGTCGCGAAATCGAGAGCAGTCTGTGTGCACCCATGTAACATAACAAGCAAAGGAACTGCTGTTCCGATCTGGTAGTTGACTGGAGTGTAGACAAAATACGGGCGATTGACGCCCGTGTCTTTATACGTATACTGTTGCCACATAGCAACTCCTAAACTGACATCCCTGTCTGACACCCGTTAAACCGAGTGAAAATTTCGCTCGGCCTTTCAAGGGGTCTATCTGACGGTTAAAGCAACGAATGGTCATGAGTTACCTTGAACGTAACTCCAACCAACTTCGCATCTTGGGCCAGAGATTCTTCTTCGCATCCGACCCTGTCAGTAAGCCTATGTGTCCGGCATCAAGTACAAAGAACTCTTTATCCTGACTTCCGATAAGGCTCATTGTGGCTTCGGCCTGTGGTAAAGTACAGATATGATCTTTTTTGCCTGCAATGTTAAGAACAGGGCAGGTGATGTTCGAGAGGTCTACACGGCGCCCACGCAGCTTGATCTCGCCCTTCACTAGCTTATTCTGCTGGTAGAAATCGCGTATCCACTGCTTGAATGCCTCACCTGCAAATGGCACGCCATCATTGACCCACTTGTTCATGGCAAGCCATGTCTCCATAGGCTTGTCGTGCATGATGCGATCCCACATCGTGACATAGGTGCCAACGTAATTCGTAACAGGCTTGACCATCCGGTTTCCGGTATCGACGAGTTCGCCCGGTACATTTCCAAATGCCTCCACTAGAAGATCAGGGTTGAGGTATTTCTCACTCGTCATGATGCCATAAAGCCCCATGGTACCCGGCGTGAAATCTATGGGGGCAGTAAGCAGAATCAGGTTCTTGAGGGTTTTACCTGGAAAGAGGGACGCGTACATCGCGCTCATTGTGCCACCCATGCAAAATCCTAAGATGGTCAACTCTTCTGCCTGGGCATTCCTGAGCACCTTCTTTATAGCGCGAGGAATATAATCTAATACATAGTGTTCGAACCGTGAGATGCTTATCTTCGTCGCCTGGTGTGCCCCAGTCGAGCATATACACATCAAAGCCCTGCTTTACCAGGTATTCCACAATACTATTGCCTGGCATCAGATCCATGACATAGGGACGATTGATAAGAGCATAGATCAGGAGAATGGGAACAGGAAATCGTTTCTCGAGCGTGGGCTCATAGTGATAGAGTTTCGCCTTGTTCTTGGTCCAGATCACGTCCTTGGGCGTCTGAGCCGTCTCGGACTTTGCTCCCTCTAGCAGAATATGCATTCCCGCCATGTACTTCTCGAAGGAACTTTCAATATCGGTCATAGAGGGTATAACATGCTCATTTACCATTTAGCTCTCCTCTTTGCAGTAGCTATTAAAGATTATCTTTAGCCGATTCAATTCCCAATTCAGTGTCTTTGGCCTCTTGAGACTCCTGGTTTTTCTTTTGTGGCCTGCGACCCTTGGATGTGGTTGTGCCCGGGGGGACTCTGTTACCAATCTTCTCTAAAAGCAAGAAGAAGCGTATCCAGTTTGTTCTCTACCCGGTCCAGGTGTCCCTCTAGACCTTCCAAGGCCTCGATCTTCTCTAAAGCCGTCGG
>DMFQ01000155.1:633-1527 GCA_003450555.1 Ktedonobacter sp. | reverse complement strand
CTTTCTACCTGTTCCAGACGTCCTCCCAAACTCTCAACCGCCTCGCTCGTTGCCATTTTCGCGTAGCTACTCTCGAAATCCTCTAACACATCTTCTATCGTATCTACCTTTTCTTCAAGAGAGACGACGAGTTCCGCTACCCTGGCTATATCCGAACGCGTGGGGATTTGGAGGTTTTTGAGCGCCTCTTCGTTTACGCGATGAGACATCCTGACTGCGCTCGTATAGGTCTCTATGAACTTACGATTGGCCTCCATAAAGCGCTCCGAACTGATCACCTCTCCGACAACCTGCGACCACGTCTCGCTCGTGGCATCGTACCACTGCTTAAGAAATGTGAAAGGGTCTGCCGAGCGAATCTCTCCACTCAGTATCTTGTCCCTTGTCTCTTCTACTATCTTCAGCCATTGCGTAGATAACGCTAGCGAGTCATTGCTCATCTCAGCAGATTTGCTCCAAACCTCGGTTGTAGCATCAAACCACTGCTTCCAAATCTCCAGAGGGTTCATCATACTTAATAGATCAGCCTTTAATTGCTCCTGAGCTTCTGCTGTATTCTTAAGCCACAATTGATAAAGGCCGTAGGGGTCCACAGGGGCTTCTTTGCCTCTTTCCAGGACTGTCGACCACATCTTTGAAGTCGTTTCGTTCCACTGCCTCCACAGTTCCATGGGGTCCATAGAGGTCTGGTGGTTTATTCCATCTGACACAGTAACCACTCCTTATCGTATGACTGAGGTCATCGCTTGTTCTGCCACATCACGCGCACCCTATCGTTTATAAACAAAGATATTGCAAGGGGTCGGATTGTGCATTCCGACCCCAGTACACTTACTGAAAGCGTAGTTATTCAGCAGTTGGCGGTTTCTGTCCCATGACAGATTGGGCATGTTC
>DMFQ01000155.1:0-464 GCA_003450555.1 Ktedonobacter sp. | reverse complement strand
CCTGTTGAGCAGTCTCCTGGGCAACTTCCATCCCTTGCCGTGCAGTCTTTTGAGCAATATCCATTGCCTGTCCTGTTACTGACTGAGCTGTCTCCATCGCCTGCTTGTAGTAAGAGAAGGGAGCACTCAGTACGTTGAGGTACGCTTCCACAAAGGGCTGCGTCCAAAGCGCTTCTTGTTGCTCTTGAGTCTGTTTCTCTACAGTCTGCATCAGAGAACGAGTGCTTTCGGCATGGCTCTTGAGGACCTCAACGCCGTTCTCGAATACGCTCTGGGCAAACTTGATGTTGCGCTCCTGAGCCGCTGCTGTACTTGTCATCACTTCGCGAAGCACTTCCTGGGGGTCCTGTTGCGCTTCCGCTGCGTGCATGAGGGAGCGGGTACCCTCCGCGTGGCTCTTGAGAACCTCGATGCCATTCTCGAATACGCTTTGGGCGAACCTGATGTTGCGCTCCTGAGCCGCT
>DMFQ01000167.1:1003-10958 GCA_003450555.1 Ktedonobacter sp. | reverse complement strand
CCGGTTCTGCTTTGGACCAATGAGATCTAGCCGATACAAGAAAATGGTGGCGGTGGACAATAATGTGGGGGGTCATCTGCCTGCAGTTGGTTGGCATGAATGCCACTATGGTGCAGTGGAAATGGTGGAGCCGCCTCCATCTTCATCGTCCAACCAAACAGACCCGCCAGCAATACTAGCGTCATAACTACTAGAGACACCATCCTTCGCATTGTTGTGATCATGAAATACTCCCTCTCTTTATGCAGCGCGTAGACTTCCGCGCTCATTTTTACGCGGGCAATCTTAGCCCGTCTATTTCTAGAGGTAGAAAGAAAAGGGGAAAAACTTGCAATTTTTAGGTATATAACTTATAATCGTCATACTATATAAATGATGTTGTCTCAGCAATGTAATTAGAATACGGAGAGGTGAAATATGATTGAAAGAGGAGACGATTTACAATCACAAATCCATACTGTGGCATGTCTAGTTATCCGAAGGTGCGCACAAGAGATACTCACGCCAGAGGTGTTGACGGAGCAGATACTGCGGGAGTGGATGGTCTTACGCAAAGGAGTTGATCATCCTTCGCATCAATTGCTCACTCGCATTGCTCTTCGCATTTGCAGTCGCGCATTATGTCAAGCGTACCGTTCACCCCAAATCGAAGTTCGTAATGCTGCTTTTGCGAATCTTAGACGTTACCTGGAAGGTTCGCTGCGCAGTACGGGTTATGCCAGTACATTCCAGCAAAATGCGAGTGCTGCTGAAGATGTACTTCAGCAGGTGCTTGAAGAAATGTATCTATCGGTTACGCGTAATCCATTGGCAGGACCAGATGATCAAGCGTCATTTCTCAAATGGGCACAAACAGCACTGATACGTCATGCCCATGCCTATGTACAGAAGCGAGAAAAGGAGCCTTGCTTCTCGCTTGAGAAGCAACAGGAACAGTATAATGACATAGCTGACGATGAACAGCACCAAAATCCCCAGCAGTATGTAGAAAGGCAGGAGTTGAAACAGGCGTTAAAAGATGCTATTCTATCACTACATAACCTGCGCTATCGGCAGGTGTTGCTCTATACTTACCTTGCGGATATGAACGAGAGTGAACTGGCCGATCTCTTGCATGTATCAGTACAGGAGATCTATATGTGGCGTTATAGGGCTTTGAGAGCATTGCGTAATAAAGAAGAATTAATGCAGATTTTACAAGCGTGGCGAGAATAGCATGAATACTATACGTGTAGTTATAAGATGTGGGGAATGAGAAACTGCACAAATTTAAGGGATAGAATGAATGTGTTGCACTGATCTACATCAACTACTGATGCACACGAATTGGCAAGAAAATGAATACTTGAGCAATTCTATCGTTTGTCATATCCGTACGTGCTCGCACTGTAACCATGGGCTGGTATGGCTTACCGAAGCAATCATTGCCGAGGACGCGCTCAATTGTGAACAGTGCCGTTTACATTTTCCCGACTACTATGAGGCCACTCGCCCTGAATATCCAATGGTTGAAATGCCCAATAACAAAATGGCTCAAATGGCGTTCCACTTGAGCCACTGTAAGTCTTGCCACGAAGAATATACAGAACTGGTGCTACTGTCCGAGCTGGAAGAGCGCAATGAGATGGTCGACCTCTAAAAGTCTTATTCGTTCGCTCGCGCTCGCGATCGCTCGTGCTGCGTCAATAAACGTTTGCGCAACCTGATGTTCTGAGGAGTTACCTCAACCAGTTCATCATTATTGATAAAATCAAGCGATTGTTCCAGGCTCATAATGATTGGCGGCGTCAAACGTACCGCGATATCAGAGGTAGAAGATCGCACATTCGTCTTCTGCTTCTCTTTGCAGACATTGACCGTCATATCCATGGGCCGTACATTGAGTCCAACGATCATCCCTTCGTATACAGGCGTACCCGGTTCGATGAAGGTATCACCTCGCTGCTGAGCATTGTTCAGTCCATACGTGACTGCGGCTCCTGCCTCTGAAGCAATCAGCGCCCCCATACGTGTCGTTCCGATTTTCCCCAGCCAGGGTTCATAGCCGACCAGCAGACTACTCATAGCGCCGTTGCCTTGCGTCAAAGTCAAGAACGCATTGCGAAACCCAATTAAACCACGTGTTGGTACATGGTACTCTAAACGCACGTTGCCAGAACCATCATTAGTCATATTGATAAGCTGCGCTTTTCGTGACGCCAACGTCTCAGTCAATACTCCAATATAGCTGTCCTTAGTATCGATGACCAGGTGCTCTATAGGTTCGACGATCTTGCCATTCTCATCCTCGTGGGTAATCACCTCTGGTCGTGACACCTGAAACTCGTAGCCCTCGCGACGCATTGTCTCAATCAATACTGAAAGGTGTAGTTCTCCACGACCCGATATGATAAACTCATCTGGTGAATTGCCGTCTACAACCCGCAAACTGACATTGGTCTCTAACTCACGGTAGAGGCGCGACCTCAGTTGCCTGGATGTAGGATACTTCCCCTCTCGACCTGCGAAAGGACTGGCATTGACTCCGAATGTCATCTTCAAAGTTGGTTCTGTAATAGCGATGGTAGGCAAAGCTTCAGGGTAGTCCACGTCGGCAATCGTATCACCAATATTGGCGCCAGCTATACCTGTCAAAGCGACGATATCGCCGGCCAATGCTTCAGGAACTTCGACACGTTGCAGACCCTTATAGGTCAGCACAAGGTTGATTTTTTGTCGTGAAGACACTCCATCCCGATTGATATGTGCAACGAAAGTATTTGGTGCAATGCGCCCGCGCACAATGCGACCTATAGCATACTTGCCTTTATAGTCATCATAGTCAAGCGCTGCCACCAACAACTGGAGCGGGGCATCGGCATCCACCACTGGAGCAGGAATAGTTTTTACAATTGTCTCAAACAGTGGCTCCAGGTTAATGCGCTCATCATCCGGGTGATACATCGCTACCCCGTCACGCCCAATTGCATACAGGACTGGGAAATTGAGATGAGCATCCGTCGTCGCCAGTTCCAGGAAAAGGTCTTGCGTCCACTCGAATACCTGCTCGATACGCGCATCGCGACGATCAATTTTATTAATCACGACAATAGGCTGTAAGTTCAGCTCTAAGGCCTTTTGTAGTACAAAGCGCGTCTGCGGCATCGGGCCTTCCACCGCGTCGATGAGCAGGATACAGCCATCGGCCATATTGAGCACTCGCTCAACTTCGCCTCCGAAGTCCGCGTGTCCAGGCGTATCTATAATATTGATCTTTATGCCTCGATAGATGATAGCGGTGTTTTTGGCCAGAATAGTAATGCCGCGCTCTCTCTCCTGGTCGTTAGAATCCATAATAAGTTCGCCCATATTTTGATTCTCACGGAAAATATGGCTCTGCTTTAGTAGGCCATCGACCAGCGTGGTTTTCCCATGATCGACGTGGGCAATAATAGCAACATTGCGAATGTCGTTTCGTCGTACTAATTTTTCTGTGTGGGCCATAGTATTTTGAACCTGCATAATAAAAATGTATAACTCCTTAAAGGCAAAAGAAAACCGGACGGTTTCTTTCGCCCGGTGAATAGGTTATTTTTATACCGCTACTCTCAAGCTCCATTGTATCTTTTCTGGTGCATTGCGTCAAGTATTGATGGATTTAACTTACATAAAGTCACTGCCTCTCATCCGATATAATGATATACTACTATAAAAAAGCTCACTATCACTTCCAGGAGCACATTCATGCCATCACCCATTCGCATCCTGGCCGTCGACGTCGGCACAGGCACTCAGGATATCCTATTCTTCGAGAGCGGCAAAACCATCGAGAACTGCTTCAAAATGGTCGTGCCGTCCCCGACCGTTATCATCGCCGAGCGTATCAAACGCGCAACCGAGCAGGGTCAGCCACTTCTATTGACTGGCATCACAATGGGAGGCGGCCCATGTCATTGGGCAGCACGCGATCATGCGTTGGCAGGCTTTCCGGTTGCAGTCACCCCCCAGGCCGGGCGCACTTTCGACGACGATCTGTCAATGGTTGAGCAGATGGGTTTTGAGATCATCGACGAGGACGAGGCAACGCATCGAGCCGAGAATCCCACTCTGGTACATATTGAACTACAAGATTTTAATGCTCATGCTATTATCAACGCTTTGCAGGCCTTTGATGTTAATCCCAAAGTGGATGCCCTCGCCATCGCGGCCTTTGATCATGGCGCGGCTCCGCCTGGCGTGAGTGATCGTCGTTTTCGCTTTAATTTCATTGAAGAAACAGTTCGCAAGGATCCAACCCCCAGCGCCTTCGCTTATGCTGCCGAACATACTCCTGCCGATCTGACCCGCCTGCGTGCAATTGCTACTAGCGCGAGCCGTTACATAGAACTAAGCGGCTCAACTCCCGGTATTCCGCGCATTTTAATGGATACCGGCTCGGCAGCAGTATTGGGATCGTTAGAGGATCCGCTCGTGCGAAGCCAGCCGCATAGCTTGCTATGTAATATTGGTAACTTCCACACCCTCGCCTTCCACCTTGTCGAGGGGCGTATCGTTGGCATCTTTGAGCATCATACCGGGGAGATCAATCGCACTCAACTTGAAGATATGCTGGTGAAGCTGGCACGTGGGACGCTCTCAAACGAAGAGGTCTTTGATACCAGTGGTCACGGCGCTTTGATTCTCGAAACGCCCTCTACCAACGACCGCGCAAGCTTTCCCTTTCTCGCCGTGACAGGACCACGGAGAGAATTATTGCGCGGTTCCAAACTCCATCCCTACGAGGCGACTCCCCATGGTGACATGATGCTCGCAGGCTGTTTTGGCCTCTTACGTGCGCTGGCAGACCATGGACCGCACCTGGCTCCTTTGATTGAGCCATCGCTACTTGGGAAGGTTTAGCTACATGGTTACTCTGACACGGTATGACATAATAGAGAGAGCAGGCTCTCTTACTCAGGCTGATAGTTCCATCTCGTCGCTGACACCCAGTAGCACATCTTCTTTTGAGGATGTGGGTATCACGCAAGCAAACAACGTACAACATTCGCCTATTTCTCAGTGAGGAGGTCCCTAATGTCTCGGTCAGTCACCCAGGTATCGTCCAATCGCAACCTCGTCTGGCTCAGATCATTGCTACGTTCCGATAAGTCTAAAACGCTTTTTATCACCAATCCCCGCGTGCGCATCTTCCTGCTTGCCTTCGCCATGCTCTTCTTCGAGTTGCTCTGCATTCGTTGGATTCCATCCTACGTGCGCTTCCTGAGCTATTTCAATAACTTCGTTTTGCTCGCCTCGTTTCTGGGCATCGGATTGGGCATGCTCACAGCGCGTCGTGAACGTTTCTGGTTCCCGCCCTTCCCGCTCATGGTGCTCCTACTTGCCATCATCGTTATGTGGAACAAGTTCGACCTGCAAATCAGCTCGACCCAGGTGCTCTACTACGGAGCTGGTGAAACGCAAGGCGCGCGTGCCGATAACTACGCTGTTCTACCGATTATTTTTGGATTGGTCACCGCCTGTTTCATCCCGCTCTCGCGCTCTTTCGGGCAGCTATTCACCCAGATTAGGCCACTCACCTCCTATACCTTTGATATCATAGGTAGTCTGGTTGGCATTGCCTGCTTCTCCGTCATCTCCTTTTTCTCTCTTCCACCGCTCGTCTGGTTCGTTATTCTGACGCTCCTGATCCTTGCGCTTAGCTCACGCCAAACGGTTTTGTACGTTGCTGCCACATTCTTGATCAGCCTTATCATCGTGGGACAATTGCAGCTCAACGCCTATTGGTCGCCCTACTACAAAATCTTGCTCCATCCCTTACCTCAGGGCGGCTACATTGTCGATGTCAACAACGCCGGCGGTCACCAGGCCATGGTCCCCTGGCAGTATAAGGAACCCTTCTACCGTCGGGTATACGAACTCTTCCAGGGTAGTTCATTTCACCACGCCATGATCCTGGGTGCAGGCAGTGGCTCTGATGTCTCCACTGCCCTCGTCTACGGGGTCAATTCAGTCACAGCCGTCGAGATCGACCCTACCATCCAGCAGCTCGGTGCTCGCTTCAATCCTGACCAACCCTACAGCGACCCCCGTGTGAAGGTCGTCATCAACGATGGCCGCTCCTTCCTCCAGAACGACAAAGGGAAATATGACCTGATAATCTTCGCCCTACCCGACTCACTCACCCTCACTTCCAGTAATACCAGTTTGCGCCTCGAAAGCTTCCTGCTCACAGAGGAGTCGATTCAGGCCGCCCGCGCGCGCTTAACCAACGACGGCCTCGTGGTCTTCTACAACTTCTACCGCGATGACTGGCTGGTCCAGAAACTGGCTAACATGGCAGGACACGCCTTCAATCAGGAACCACTCGTTTCTACCTACGGTGGTTGGGGCCGTGCAGCCACTATCATGGTCGGCCCACGCTTGCGCACGCTTCCAGCGGGCATGTTCGGTCCCTATCATGAAACTGCTTCCACCAGCAAAGACTTACGCGTCATTGGCGAGGGTTACTATCCCTTAACAAACGACACTATGGCAACCGATGATTGGCCCTTCCTCTACCTCCGTGATCACAGCTTCCCCTTGATCTATATCTTTGGCCTTCTGATGGTCGCCATCTATGCCCTTGGCGGAACGCTCCTGCTTGCTCCGCGCAAAACCCTACGTCGCTTCGACTGGCACATGTTCTTCCTCGGCGTTGCCTTCATGGTGCTCGAAGTCAAAAGTTTGACCACCTTTTCACTCCTCTTTGGTAGCACCTGGTTTGTTAACTCCCTCGTCTTCTTCGCCATCCTCAGCAGTGTGTTGCTTGCAGTCCTCGTCAACATCCGCCTCAAAATACGCCGCATCAGCATCTGGTATCTCCTGCTCTTCGGAGTCCTCGTCTTGAACCTTTTCTTACCGCCCGAAGCTTTATTGCTGAATAACCCCATCGCCCGCTACGTACTCGCCAGCATCCTGGCCTTCACACCGGTCTTCCTGGCAAACATCATCTTCGCCAACTCCTTCCGCGACAGCGAAGCCGCCGACATCTCCTTCGCCTCCAACCTCCTCGGCATTATGGTTGGTGGTGGCCTTGAGTACTTCAGTATGCTGTACGGCTATCACTGGCTGCTCATTTTGGTGATCATTTTCTATGCTTGTGCTTTGTTACTGAGACACCGTCGAACTACTAAGATTGAGGAAACAAGCGAAGCTGCTGCTCTTCCTGCACCGGCAGATAGCAAAATTGGCTGACCCGAGAGAAGGTAAAGTTACAATGAAGCAGCCAATAAAGCAAGGAGCTTGACTGGACAACGAAAACTGTACTATCCTGCTTCTATTGGTACTGAGGTTTCTGACACAATAAAGGAGCAACATATGATTAAGCCCTACACTGCCGTCGGACTCATCCCTACCGTGCGAGGCATTCGCACACGAGCTGATATCAAACGCAACCTCGAACACCTCTCACATCTGGTAAAGGCTGCCGCCTGGTTGTCTAGCCTGGACCTACCAGTCAAGTTGATTGCCTTCCCAGAAGGTGCCCTGCAAGGATTCAACGATGAGGTACTCGACCTCGACCATGTCACGTTTGCCAGGGAATGTGCCATCGATATACCTGGCGAAGAGACAGATGCTTTAGGCAAGATTGCCCGCGCGTATGATTCCTTTATTATAGCTCAGGCAAAAGCACGGCACCCCGAAATTAAGGACCGTTTCTTCAATGTCGGCTTCATCCTTGATCCTCAAGGCGAGGTAATCTTGCAGCACTACAAGGTCTCGCCGCTCTTCCCTGTTGAGCACTCAGTCTGTCCACACGACATCCTCGATTGGTGGATCGAAAGATACGGCAGGAATCTGGATGCCTTCTGGCCCGTCGTTGATACAGAGATCGGACGCCTGGGCATTATGATGGCCAACGAAGGCTCCTATCCCGAAAATGCCCGTGCCCTCGCCATGAACGGGGCCGAGGTGGTCTACCGCGCCTCCTATCCCCATCCAGCCACAGGCAACGACATTTTTGAGATTCAGAGCCGCGCCCGTGCGCTCGACAACAACATGTACATCGTGGCCCCCAACATGGGTACCTACTATCTCTTCCCCGAGGATGATACCGCCATCGATACCTTCGGTGGACGATCCTTCGTCATCAATTACAAAGGGCAAATAGTTGGTCGCCAGGACTACGGCGCTGGCTCAACCTATGTAGCAGGCATCATCGATATCGAGGCGATGCGTGACCACCGCGCCCGCGCTCAGTGGGACAACTGGATGAAAGACCTGCGCACCGAACTCTACCAGATCGTCTACGAGCAGCCGATTTACCCCAAGAACCTCTATCTCGAACGTGAACCAATGAAGCATGCCGAGTATCGCGAGAAAGTCATTCAGAAGCAGATTGACCTGATGCACGAAAGAGGCATATGGGTCAAACCTGAGCGATAAAGAATAAATAAGACCTTTAGGCAGGGGAAGTTGTGCAACGGCACAACTTTCCCTGCCTATTTTGTTTTTTAACAATTCTTTACTCTATTTCCTTGGTCATGAGCGAGTATGGCCCATATCCCAATTTTATCTTACTGCCTTGTACACATCCACCGGCTTTACACGGCTTAATTTCCATTCTGTATCAATAGCTGAGTAGCAAATGATGCAGTTATGTCTTTTTTCAGAAACTGATACTAAAATTTTCTATATCTCTATCGTCTTTTTAGAAGATGAGGTGTTTATAGTCGAAAAAAAAGTTGCTGAGAAGGTTCACCGAATAGTAGTCATTGTAGGAACACACAAGGAAATTTGACGGTGAAAGCAAAAAGAGAAAAGGTTGAAATTTTTAGGCGCCCTGAAATTCTTTAGTCGTTTTGAAGGATTGAAACTGTATGTAGTCTTGCAGGTGTGCTCATGAAGGCTGCCTAGGATGTAGATTGAGTGTCTGTAGCCAGTTTATTGGATGGTTTGGAGGATTGAGTTCGCGTGACTTTTTCGCGGATCAGGGTAATTTGTGAGTGGACTGCTTGACGAGACTGTTGGAGTTTGCGGGCTATTTGGGAGGGGCGTTCACTGTTGACGAGAAAGCGGACAGATCGTTTCTTGCTTTTCCGTGAGTCCTACGGCTGGATGTTCCAGGGCTGTCTTTGCCATATCTTCCAGTTCGCCGTATCTACTACGTCTATATTCATCAAGATCGATAGGAGAGAAGAGCCAGCGATCAACCACGCGCACACCCGGTATACGTCCTTTTTCCACAAGATGCATAAAATGCCAGTAGCTGAGGTCAAGCTGTTTCGCTGCTTCATGTGTCGTCAGCATTCCGTTGAGGTGTTGCAGGTTATGGTGTAGTTCATCACTCCTGAGGGCCATGTTAGACGCCTTTCTACGGATTGCCGTACTTACTGAGAGTGCCAGGCAAAGACATAGTTAGTCAACCTGAGTATACCATAGGAAGTAGGTGAGTGCAAGCTTGAAAAGGTTGAGTTAATAGGGCTTATGTGAGAAAAGGTAATCAAGCACGTGGGCATGACGAGCCACGTTCTCGTATCTTTAGCCTTCACAGCTTTACCCACTAATCCCAATGAGACCAGGCGGAGCGTATCCTGTGCCGTACCAGGCTCATACTGGTGGCAACAGCTAAGAGCGTTGCCCCGAGCATAGTCAGCGCCAGGGGCGTCGGGATTCCAAGAGTCGGCAAGAAAAGGGCATGAAGAGCAGCCACAACAATCAGCCCGGCTCCGGTTAGCACAAAGACTCGCACACCCACTCCAATACCCAGCAGGAGCAACACCAATGACTCGCCTATTAAAATTAGTGTATACAACAAGCTACCTTCACTATTTGCAAAACTCAACCAGAGCGTTGGCAGCAACAGCAGAGCAGCACCCATAACAGCAATCGCTTGCCCAATACGGAGATGCTCCGGCAAGGCTCCTTCGCGCATCAGTAGCGGCGCTATTACTGCCAGGTACGTAGCAGGTGCCAGAGTGAGCAGATCCAGGTTTGT
>DMFQ01000167.1:0-856 GCA_003450555.1 Ktedonobacter sp. | reverse complement strand
CTGCATAATCACAGCAACGGCAGACTACATCATTCTTCTGGATCCGTCCATAGCAGAAGATCATCAAAGCGAATACAAACAGCGAACCTGCACCTGCAAAGGAAAGTAAATCCGATCGAGCGAAGAGACCACCATTGCCAACAATGATGAAGACGACCAATAGCTGACCACCGATGCCTGCTATATTGTGCAAAAGCGCTGGCGCTATTCCCCGCGTTAATGGTGACAATACCTTCCATATCATTTGTGAGACAAAGATGAGTACGCATAGTGCCATATACGCCACCATCATGGTAGTGATATCCAGGTGTGGCTGCCAGAGCCAGATGCCTAAAGCCGCCAGGCCCGCGGGCCAAACTAGCATTTCTGGCACCCGCTCAACCAGCATAACGAGAAGGGCAAGAGCTGTAAAGACCAGCAGACTGTAGTCAATAAATCCTACTGCTGGTTGTGATACCACCGGTAAGAAAGGCCAGAGGCCTGTTACGACAGCCGCGACTAAGGCAGTTATATACCACGGCCAGCTCCAACTAAACTGACGCTGCCACTGTACCAGTGGTGGTACCGTAATATCTAATCCAGACCTGCGTATTAGTCGGCCACTAAGTATACCCACTATACCCGTTATAACAGCAATACCAGCCACATAATAGGCAGTGGTTTGCGTCGCCAGCAACGTTGCCCAGACAGCGAAAACCGCCACGAAGACTTGCCAGCCTGGCTGTCTTTCAAAAAGCGCCACTCCGAAAGCCACTAAGGCATAGATGAGCAAGGCATCGGGAATAGCCCCATAAAATGGGGGAATCGCACCGGGAAGCATACCGTAGATACCTGTCAACACTGCTGCGGCAAGGGC
>DMFQ01000124.1 GCA_003450555.1 Ktedonobacter sp. | reverse complement strand
CGAACACGTTTCCCAAAGATAGAACGCCAGGCGAAAAGGCAAGTAGAGTACATTGGAGACACCTCAATTTTGCTACGTTTGATCATTAAAATGACTACGGTACCGACTGCTGAAGAGGCGACACAACTTCTTCTCGATGTGAATGGAGATGAAGAGTAACGTTGATGAAACTGGGAAAGCAGCATATTCATGATTTGCCGGTCAACGATATCACGACGCTGGGATCGCTAGCGCAGCAGTTGGAGCGAGAGGCGCAGGCTCGTGGAGAGGCGCTGCCGCCAGCGGCGCGTTTGCAGATTGGTGAACCAAGTTTTCGCACGCCGGAGCATATACGTGAGGCTGCTTGCCATGCCATTGAAAGTGAACGCATGACGTATGGGCCAGCGGCTGGCTGGCCATGGCTGCGGGAATTACTGGCGGCGAAAATTGAGCGCGTGAATGGCTATGCCGTTGAACCAGGGCAGACCGCGATTGCCATGGGTGGTACGGGCGCGATCCTGGCGGCATTGATGGCGACGGTAGGGCCGGGTGAAGAGGTACTGATCCCTGATCCGCACTGGCCGCAATACTCGATGCAGCTCGCCTGTTGTGGCGCTACATTGGTACATTATCCGCTTGATCCGCGGAACGAATGGCTGCCGGACGTGGCAAAAATGGAGCGCCTGGTTACGCCGCGCACCAGTTTGCTGATTATCAATAGTCCTGGTAATCCCTACTGGCGCCGTCTTTCCCGCGCAGATTAGTGGCCGAGCTACTGGAATTTGCACGCCGTCATGACCTCTATTTGCTTTCGGACGAGTGCTACGACGAACTGGTGTTTGAAGGGAAACATGTCAGCCCTGCCACTATGCTTAGCCGTGACGAATTTGATGACGGGCGCGTCATCAGTGTCTACACCTTCTCCAAGACCTACGCAATGACGGGGTGGCGCATTGGCTACCTCGCAACCGGAAGGCAGTTGATGAAGACGATCGTAGACGTACTGAACGCCAGCTATACGAATATCTCCACGCCAATACAACGAGCAGCGGCCGCGGCTTTGACGGGGCCGCAAGAGTGTGTTACAGAGATGAGGCAGACGTATCACCGACGCCGCGACCTGGCAGTGAAGTTGCTCAAAGAGAGCGGGCGCTATGTCTATACCCCTCGTGGAGCTTTTTATGTGCTGGTAGATGTCACGAATCCCGAAGGGACGCAGCGGAGAGGGCGGCAGTTCGCGCTTGATCTGTTGCGTGAACGCAATGTGGCTGTCGCTCCCGGTAGTGGGTTTGGTTCAGTGGCGGAACAGTTTGTGCGTGTTTCACTGGCTGCTACAGACGAGGAGATCGAGCGCGGCGTCAAGGAGATTTGTGCGTTCGCGGACAGATAGAAGGCGAGCGGGTCATTTATAGGCGACGACACCATAAGCCTCGGACTTGCGCACTACCCTGGTAAAACCTGCTTCTTGTAGGCGGCGCACCACACCCTTGCTCACTGTGCCGCTTGATTTGCTGTTCAGATCCCCAATGTAGTGAAAGAGTCTACCTCCACGTTTAAGGATGCGAAATAATTGTTGGTAGAACACGCCGGAGTAGAGTTCGCCAGCAAGGCTCAAGACGGGTGGATCGTGAATGATGCGATCGAAATAGGCATCCGCGAAGGTAGGTACTACCTCAAAAGCATCACCCATTACCTGCTCAATTTTGGGATTGTGAAATAACTCCTGTGACCATGGGTTGAGGCTGGCAATCTGCTGTGCTCCGGGGTCAAGTTCAATGGTCACAACGTGTTGCGCAGTCCTGGCGGCCTCAATGGCCGTGTAGCCCAGGCCAGTGGCAGTATCCAGGACGGTGCCTATGATAGGGGCAATGGTGGCAACCTTCTGCAGCGTATCCTGCATCGGATCAGTATCTATAATGCGGTGCATAGTGAAGCCCGCGATCAACATGCTCGGTACGCCCTTTGTTGGCAAGAGGCTGCAGACGCGATTGGTATGCTCGGAAAAGACCTGGATAGATTTTATGCTTTCGTCCTCGATCACAAAGCAATTGGCGTGGGATTTTTTGATCTTCTCGATATTCAGCCAGCTGAGCCGTTCACCGGAGGGAAAGGTCAGACCAGCGGGGGTAATCGCAGTGGTGATGGTAGACTTGCCTAAATCCACTGAGATTGTGACGGATTGTTCTCCCTTTTGCCTGGCCAGAAGTAGAGGCTCTAACTGGACATAGGATAAGACGATGGGTTGTTTCATGCAAGTTACTCCAACCATCTCTTAGGCCGGTGCATAGAGAATCAGCCCATCCGTCGTCTTGTGCTGCTCGGCCTGACCATGGATGCGCAGATATTCAAGGTGTGAGAGAGTCTCCGCGACAGCCATGCGTCGCGCCTCGTTACTTTTTAAACGATGTCCAAAGAGCTTTTCCGCTAACTGATAGGCGTTCTGTGATTGTTCATCCAGTAAGGTCAGAATCTGCATTTCGCGCAACTCGTGGTGCTCAATGATCTCCGCAACGCGCCCAGCCAGATCTTTGAAGGGTTCGCCATGGCCTGGAAGGACAATGCTGGCCGGAAGTGTCGAAACTTTTCGTAATGAATCGAGGTAGTCACCTAGAGGATTCGCGCGATCATATTCGGAGTAGAGACCGATGTTCGGTGTGATCCGTGGTAAGACGTGATCAGCGGCCAGGAAGATACCGTCGCGTTCGCGGAAGAGGCAGATATGGCCATCGGAGTGTCCAGGAGTCCAGATGACGCGGTAACGTTCACCGGATAGGCGGAGGTATTGACCGTCTTCGACGAGCGTGAGCGCCTCAAAGGGTGGGACTCTGATAATATGATGTAGCTGGTCGGGGCTGGCCTGTGAGAACCAGGGTTCACCGGCTGGCATGCCGTGTTGCCTGAAAAAGTGCGAAACATGCGAGAAGCGCTCGGGAGAAATATTCTGCCAGTGGTTGCGCATATTATTTGCATCGATGGGGTGCATGTAGACGGTCGCGCCACTCTGCTCGTGCAATTCACCTGAAAGGCCGACGTGGTCGGGATGATCGTGTGACAGCACGATGGTCCGTAATCTATCAATGCTCAGTCCGGCCTTTTGCAGTCCTGCCTCGAAAGCCGCGCGGGTATCGGGCGTGCCCATGGCGGTGTCGACGAGCGTCCAGCCGTCCTCACCAATGAGAGCATACATGTTGACGGTGCGCAAGGGAAATGGGATGGGTAAAGTGAATTTCCAGATGGAGGGTGACACTTCGAGTGCTTCGGGTAAGGGTTGTTGCATTGAGGAGATATCCTTTTGTCTTCCGGTTTCGTAAAGTAGTAGTTAGTTGTGTAGACTTCATTCTTCTTTGATTGTATGGTGTGGGTGGAGGTTGTGTCAAATAGCAGGGGGCTGTGAGGTTCCAC
>DMFQ01000306.1:7356-13475 GCA_003450555.1 Ktedonobacter sp. | reverse complement strand
TTTTTTTCATGCTATGGCTCAGGCACAACGGAACGCAGAAAGGCATCGTCTTACTCTGATGCGCATTCAAGCTCAGGCAGAGACTCAGGCTGCACAAGCTGCAGATAGAGCGCAGAAAGCATACCTGGCCGCACAAAAAGCAGATCAGAAGGAAAGCGCGAAGCTTTATACCGAGTCACAGATAGCACAAGTTGCCTTGCAGAACGAGCAACTTGAAAAAGATGTCGAACAACTGCAAAACCTCCTCACCTCGTCTCTTGCCATTGATAACTATCTCAACTTTGAAACAATGAAGCCTGCTCCAACTATCCCATTTTTCAATCCAGGGCCGTTAGGAGTAGCAGAACCCCCGCCAATCCAACAACGATATTTCCCACCTGAACTGTCCGGTATCCAGAAACTTATGCCAGGCACTAAAGAAAAACATGCGCGGGATATTGCCCAGGCCCAACAACGTTATTGGATGGATGCGAACGCTCATGCAGCAAGGGAAGCAGCACGGCAGCAACGATTCATGGAAGCAAGAGCTGGGTATGATCGCCATGTAGCAGAAATTCGCCAACAGGTGGCAGCGCAACACGCGGAGGTCGATAGATTTCAACGGGATTTTGCCGCGGGTGTGCCACTTGCAGTTGTCGAGTACTTTTCTATGATCCTCGCTGCAAGCTCCTATCCAGAGAACTTCCCACAACACGCCAGGCTGGCATATGTTCCTGAATCGAAGCAACTTGTGGTTGAGTATGACTTTCCCTCCCTGGAGATCGTTCCTGAGGTTAGCTCCTACAAGTACGTCAAGACGAAAGATGAAGTCACACAAACGGTAAGGCCTTTGGCGCAACGGAAAACCCTCTATTCCTCTGTTATTGCCCAGGTCACGTTGCGTACATTGAAGGAACTGTTCAAAGCTGATCGCACAGGATTTGTGGAAACGATTGTTTTCAATGGCTATGTTGACACCATCGATACGGGCACAGGTCGGCCTCTACGAACCTGCCTGGTCACACTCAGGACAAGCCGGGACATCTTTACCCGGCTAGAGTTGAGCAGAGTTGACCCCTTAGCATGTCTCAAGGTACTGAATGCGTCTGTTTCAAAAAGCCCGGCAGAACTTGCTCCAGTGCGGCCCGTATTAGAGTTCAATATGGTGGATCCACGTTTCATTGAAGAAACAGATGTGCTTTCAGGACTGGGATCAACGCCCTAACCTGATGGATCTTACACCTTCTGAGTTCGAGTCACTGATTACGAATCTGTTCCAGAAGATGGGACTGGAAACGCGACTGACAAAAGCCTCGCTGCGATGGCGGCGTAGACTGGGTCGCCTACGATCCACGTCCTATTTTCGGTGGGAAGGTGGTCATTCAAGCCAAACGCTATAAGCATACTGTAGGCGTGAGTGCTGTGCCGTGACCTCTTTGGCACGGTCCAAAACGAAGGGGCATCAAAAGGTATACTGGTAACAACCAGTGGTTACGGTAAAGCATCCTTTGATTTTGCNNGAAACAGATGTGCTTTCAGGACTGGATCAACGCCCTAACCTGATGGATCTTACCCCTTCTGAGTTCGAGTCACTTATCACAAATCTTTTCCAAAAGATGGGGCTGGAAACTCGGCTGACTCAGGCATCTCGTGATGGTGGCGTAGACTGCGTTGCCTTCGATCCANNTTGTAGATCGCCTGATCACAGACTGGGACCGCAGCCAGAGAGCCAACGCCAAAGCAACTGATGCGTCGCCACAGATCCCATTGCGAGACCCATCCGTGCAGCAGACACCACACGATCCCTGCAGCCAACAGCTGGTTGCTCAGGCGTGCTGGGCGTCCTCGCTTCTTCACGACAGCGCTTTCTCTGGGCTCCTCGATGGCTTGCACCAGCAAGGTTTCCAGCAACGCCGCTGGCTTCTCAATCAGTGGCAATGTCCGTTGTCCAGGGGTATCATACGACATAGAGAGGTCTCCTTTTTCTCGTTCAAACAGTCTTGTGAAAAGGATTTTCCTCTTTTTTTTCTTGTTTTGCAACCCCCTTCTGGAATTAGTTGGAGTAGGTGCCTTCATGGTCGCCCATTCGCACTGGGTCTGGCCCTCACCCGTCCTCCCGGAAATCAAGATGACCAGGAACACGGGCGACCATCAACATCGCCCTGGAAGCCATCTACCATATATCTATTGACATAATATATTCAATTTTCCATGAACCAAATATGCTGCGACGAAGGAGAAAAATGGTATGGCGCGTCGAAGTGGTTTTTTTCATGCTATGGCTCAGGTAAAGCATCCTTTGATTTTGCTGACGGTAAGCCTCTTGAGCTGCTCGGTGGCAGCAATCTTTTGTATCTCCTGAAAGAGCATGCCGGTGTGGAAGCGAGGATTGTGATGCCGGATGATTGGAAGGATCCGCAGGCTGATGCTTAGGGTCAATGATTACGCATAGGAATAAGGAACCTGCTTAATCCTCCACCACCTCCTGTATCCGCTTAATCCGTGGGTCAATGAAAATATCAAATTCGTCCCGGCTCGTGCTTGAGAACTCCGACACTACTGCTCCTTCTGCGTCGGCCTGGAACCAATGCCATGTATCTGGTGGGATCGTGTATTGTTCGCCAGGATTCAGCTCGATTTCATGAAATACCGTATAATACGGCTCGCTTCCCACGGGTACATGAGCATGCAGGGTCGCACCTCGCTCACCTTCAACGTACAGCCACACCTTGCCCCAGCGGCAGCGAAAGGTCTCCATCTTCCCCTGCTCATTCCCTATAGGAGGATGCTTGTGTTGTGGGCACGTCTGCCGTGGGAACAACACCAATTCCTTGGCGCAGTAACGATCTGTGTTGACGTACACCACAATTTGCAATCCGGTCCGTTCTAATTCGCCCAGCCCCAGTTCCGCGATCTCGATGTTGTCCCGTTCTTGAGGTGTCAACACAATGCCGAGGTTGGCAAGCATCTCCGTTGTACGTTTTTGTGTTTGTTGTACCAGGCTGTGCGTTAACATTGCAGCGGCCTCCTTCCGACTTTATGTATATTCACCGCATGTATCAACTAGCTTATGACTTGTCTTAGCGAGGTTAGCGAGGTTCGTGGCCGTCAGACCTGCTTTATCTCCTCGGCTCCAACTATCATGCTGACTATCTCATTATCGTTGGTCTCACTTTTTGCGCGCTCGCCTACCTTACGACCGCGCCGCATCACGACGATGCGATCGGCTACCGCGAACACTTCCTGCAAATTATGGCTGATAATGAGGACGGGCACGCCGCGTTCGCGCAGGGCGCGGACGAGATCCAGTACCTTGAACTGCTCGGGTAATGATAACGCGGCAGTAGGTTCGTCCATGATCATTAAGTGTGCATTCCAGTAAACGGCGCGAGCAATCGAGACTGCCTGGCGCTGACCGCCAGACATCTGGCGGATGGGACGGCGCAGGTTCGGTATTTCTATATCGAGCTGTTCCAGTACCTGGCGCGATTCTGTTAGCATCAGACCACGATCAATCGTTCTGAATATGCCAAGCCTGCGGCGCATTGGTTCGCGCCCCAGAAAGATATTTGCAGTGGCGTCGAGGTTCTCGCATAATGCCAGGTCCTGGTAGATCGTCTCGATGCCCAGCGTGCGAGCCTCCAGAGGTGTGGAGAAGTGTACCACGGACCCATTGAAGAAGACCTCTCCGCCATCGGGCTGGTACACACCAGAAATCATTTTGATTAACGTCGATTTGCCCGCGCCATTATCACCGAGCAGCCCGACGACCTCGCCACTGTGAACCTCCAGGCTTACCTGGTCAACGGCCACCAGGCCACCGAAGCGCTTGGAGATATCCTTGACCTGTAGAATGGGTTGAGCGTCTGCCATATATATATCCTTTGCCTTGCACGCTGCCTGATCGAAGGTAGACGCGCCAGCGTCGTTGGCAGTGTGGGTTGGTGCCGATCACCTACTGATTACCTGCGCTCTGGCCTGATCGATCAGGACCGCCAGGATGATTACGGAACCTACAACGATAAATTGCCAGAAAGGATCGACGGCGATGATGACAAGGCCGTTCTGGATAACCGCAATGATGAGTGCGCCGATGAGCGTGCCAACAATTGTCCCCTCGCCGCCAAAGAGCGACGCACCGCCAATGACCACTGCCGCGATGGAATCGAGCAACAGGGCATCACCAGCATTGGCCGCGCCGTTCGAGAAACGTAGGGTGTAGAGGACCCCCGCGATTGAGGCCAGGAGTGCTGAGAGCAGGTAGACTGCGATGGTATGGCGCACAACGGAAATGCCGGCGCGCAGCGATGCCTCGCGGTTGCCCCCAATGGCATAGGCATGCTGGCCAAAGCGCGTCTGCGTCAGCAGCCAGTGGCAGATAAACACCAGCAGCACCATGATGGTGAGGGGATGTGGCAGAATGCCGACGATATCGCGTAGTCGCACCCCTTGCAGGTTTTGCGGCAGGTTGAAAAAGCTCAGCCCAACGTTGGGAAGATAGTAGGCCAGGTAGCCATTGCCGAGCTGGCCGAGACCCTCGATATTAACGCTCACCGGTTGGCCGCCAGAGAGGATGAAACCCGCGCCACGCGCGATGCCGAGCATGCCCAGCGTGACAATGAAAGGCGGGACGCGCAGGCGAGCAATGAGTATACCATTAAGAAGACCAGGGATAAGGCCCGCAAATACACCAACGACCAGTCCCACCAGCACAACCACTGCTAAGGGCGTCCCAGGGCTTAAGTGCGTCATCGCAACCGAGGCTGCCACCGATGCCAGGCCCATCACGTACCCGGTGGAGAGGTCGATGCCACCCGCAATAATGACGAAGGTCTGGCCTAAAGCCATGATCAGTACAAGCGACATGTCCGCGCCGATACTCTGGAAGTTGAAGATGTCGAAGAAGCCCGGACCAGAAATAGAGAAAAATGCCACCAGGATCAACAAAAATATCCAGGCCCAGAAATTACTGAGGGTACCGATCAGTGGGCCGAGCATTTTGCTCCGGTCGCGGCTGCGACTTGCAATGATTTTTGTAGCTTTCATGTTGCCACTTTCCAGGCCAGGACAGATGGGTCGCGGGGTTAGCTTACAACCCCGTGTCCCATCTGTCAATGACCTGTTTAACTGCTCTTGTAAATCGCGTTCTGTGCTTCAGGAGTATCTACGTTGGTTCTGTCGATCACCACGTAGCCGGTAGGTACGCGCTTCTTGAGACCACTGGTATTGCCATTGAGCGCCTGCACGGCATAGTCCACCGCGGTCTTGCCCATCTCACCCGGCAATTGTGCGATCACGATGTCGACCACTTTATTCCGCAAGTCAGTAATTGACTGCACTGGAGCGTCGAAGTTGGCGATCTTGATCGTGCCTTGTTTATTGGCGTTCTTGACCGCCTGTGCCGCGCCCTCTGCACTGAACAGGTTCGTACCGAAAATACCTGATAGATCGGGAACGCGTCGCAGCAATGCCGACGTTTGCTCGGCGGCTGTAGCTGCACTGTCATTGTTGTAGTTCACACCCACCAGGGTCACGGCGCCGTTGGTCGCTTGAATGGCTGCCTTGCAGCCCTGCTCGCGCTGATCGGTTGTGCTGATGCCAGGCTTGACGTTCTGAATATAGATTTTGCCTTTGCCTCCTATCGCTTTGATGATTGACTGGCCAGCGATCATTCCGCCCTGTACATTGTCAGAACCGATGTAGGAGAGCGGGAACGTGACGGGGCCACTGGTGTAGTCGCCATTCCCGATGAAGGTATCGACGGAGATCACTTTAATACCGGCGTCATTAGCTCGCTGCAGCGGGGCAATCATTGCTTGCTTATCGCAGGCAGCAATGATCATTGCATCGACTTTACGCGCGATGAGTGCATCTACGATCGGTGTTTGCAATGTGGCATCGAACTGTGCCGGGCCGTCGACGATCAGCGTCGCTCCTAATTTGTCTGCCTCGGCTTGCGCCCCTTTCTGCATAGTCACGTAAAAAGGATCACCTTTCACGCCCTGCACGAGCGCAATCGTATACTTCTTCGTGGTTGTGCTCGTGCCTGAGCCTGTAGTTGTGCTCTGGCCACCGCATGACGCGAGAAATATGCTACCTGCCACTGCTGCCGAGCCAATTAGGAATTGTCGACGGTTTAA
>DMFQ01000306.1:4058-7187 GCA_003450555.1 Ktedonobacter sp. | reverse complement strand
CGCCATTCAGACCACAATACCTGGGTGCCATGCACTTCATGGTAAAAGAGAAGGTTGATAGCTCTGTTTTGTTTACATCGCGCTGTTAGCACCCTAGCTTATGGGTAGAATTGCTCTAACCCTACGTTTGGGCTGAACCCCTCCTTTCGTCAATAGTTGCGCCCTCAGTTGCGTCCTTAGTACCGAGAACTGAGTGTCGCGCGGGGAGATATATCTTGTGATAGATGTCGTCATAAGTCGCACGTGCCTCGTCAGCAGGCTCATATGTCGTCTCTGTATGATGGAGCGCTGCCGCGGCTTCCTCACTTGAACGAAATGCTCCCACACCCACTCCCGCCAGGAGTGCCGCCCCCGTGGCCGCTGCCTCTGAGATGTGTGGCACTCTGATGCGACATCCCGTCACTTCCGCTTTAATCTGCATCAATTCAGTCGCCTTAGTGACGCCGCCAATTGCGATGATCTCGGGATAAGGCAGCACAATCCCATGTTTGTACAATGCCTCCAGGTTATCGCGCAGCCAGAAACTTAATCCCTCCATCAACGCGCGTAGCAGTTCCTTGCGTCCGTGTGATGGCGCCAATCCCAGCATGGCTGCAAGCGCTGATTCCTGCCTGGATGGAGTGCCGCTGCCAAGGAAATAAGGCAGGATTACAGCCCCGCGTGAACCTCTTGGTACATTGGCCACCTCGCCTAGTATTTGCGCAAATGTTTCTCCGCTCATGGTGCTCTGAGAGTCTTGTCCGTAGAGCAGATGTACGAGCCATTCGAGCGCACCACCGGCAAAGTTCAACGAGCCAAGCGTGACGTAGGTAGCGCGCTTGACGTAAGCGTAGCTGGTAAAGCCGGAAGCAAAGAGTTCATCGCTGGGCTGAAATGTGGGGCTCAACGCAAAAATAGCGCTCGCTGTTCCAGTTGAGTCGAGCAGTTGCCCCGGACGTATCACTCCAGCTGCCAATGCTCCGCAGAGGTGATCGTGTCCACCTGTGACGACCTCTGTATGCTGTGGCAGTCCTGTTACCTCTGCGATATCTTTTAGCACTGTGCCGATAGGCGTACCCGCCGGAAAGGCAGGTGGGAACCACTCGACAGGTATCCCGGCATGCTTGAGCAGTGTCTCCGACCAGGTGAGTGTGCGCTGGTCAAATACCATTGTTCTTGAAGCGATGCTGTAGTCAGTAGCTATAGTCCCACTCAGTTTCCACAACACAAAATCTTCAATACTCAGCCATCTATCAATGCGCTGAAACACCATTGGTGCATGACTGCGCAGCCAGAGCAGCTTGTTGATACCAAACATAGGGTGTAGAACCTGGCCTGTAATCACATACACTTGTTTGACGCCAAAGGTATCTTCCCACCATTGGGCCTGTGTTGTCGTGCGCCTGTCATGCCATGCGATGGCCGGATGCAGTACATTGCCTTCGGCGTCAAGTGGTAGGCCGGCCTCTCCCATACTGGCGACCGAGATGCCGCGAATACGTTCCGGTCGATCACACTGTGCTATGGCCTGGCGCAGGCTTTGCACCACCGAACTCCATAGATCGTCTGCTTCGTACTGGCTCCATTCCACTGTTGGATGCTGCGTGATCGTGCGGCAAGTCCCCACGGAGAGCACTTTTCCGGCTTCCACATCGAAGATGATAGCTTTGGTGTTTGTGGTACCAACGTCAATACCGGCCAGGTACATAGCAGCGTCCCCTCCGTCCTGATGCAGATTGAAAACCAGAGCTGTCTGCGAGGCTTGTCGGCCTATCCTTCCTTTACCTGATCATCAACTTCCTTCAGCATAAAGATCAATGAGATTTATGCCACGTCATGCAAGATCTGCAGAGCGTCGGCAACACTGGCGTCATGATGAACGAGCGCTACCAATGCGCGCGTCATCGCTGTGGGATGAGCTGCTTGCCAGACATTGCGCCCAATCACAACACCGGCCGCGCCGCCATCCATTGCGCCGCGAATCATTGCAAGGAAATCGGCGTCCTGGTGAGTACGTGGGCCGCCCAGTGCAAGTACCGGTACATAGCATGAACTGACCACTTGTCTGAAGCTCTCGCGGTCTCCTGTATAGAAGGTCTTCACGATGTCGGCGCCATTTTCCGCGGCCATACGACAGGTAGCTGCTACCGCGTGTGTCTCATGCGAGTCTTTATGCGACTCGAAACCGTACGGCAGGGCCTCGGCCATAACTGGCAGGTTCCAACGATGCGCTTCTGCTACCAACTGGGGAAAATAGATCGTCGAGCCGTGGCCATTGGCAGTACCTGGAAAATACATGGCTGCCGCTGCTTCGGCTCCAAGTGAAAGGACAGTCTCAGCGTCTACAATGAGTTCCCTTGGACGCTCCAGCAAAGGAGATGTTGCGCCATCACAGCGTATCATGACACTAATGGTACTGAGTTCTTTGCTGAAGTGGCGCGCGATACCAACTGTTGTCAATATGACATCAGCTCCACCTGCAACAACCTGCTCTAACAGCTTTCCTGGGTCTTCAAACCCTTTCATGACACCCTCGGTACTACCATGATCCATCGCTACAATAACCGATCGCTTATCCGGACCAAACAGTCGATGATAACGCCTGCCTAAATGTTCTCCCATATGGCCATATCCTTCTAACTAATTCCAGCTTCTACTCAATCATGTTGACTTTCTCTAGCAATCATATTCGCGCTTAGCCAGGTTGTCAATCCGCTCTCCCCTCAAGTACTCCATCTACCAGTAACCCGTAGGGGTGGGAGAGGAGAGGAAGTGGGATGGGGATGCTTGCGTCGCCATCGTCCTGTCCACATCAGGATGACCGCCAGGCTCATCCAATAGGCATCTGCTATGTATCTGTTGGACATAAAATATTCAATTTTCCATGAACCCAAATTGCTATGGCGAAGGAGAAAAATGGTATGGCGTGTCGAAGTGGTAATTAATCGAGCGTATAGATTGTTCCTGTTTTAAGACTATACATGATCGCCTCACGTGAAGATCCAAATGAGTTTTCTCGGCTGACCCACAACTTCAGCTGGAGCATCGGTCAAGTAATCAGGGAGAAAAGAGCGCATCTTCTGACATCCACTCATAACAGGCCTCCAACGAGGCGAACAAAAGGAAAGAGCAGGTTTCTGAAGGGGTGTA
>DMFQ01000306.1:2570-3989 GCA_003450555.1 Ktedonobacter sp. | reverse complement strand
AGAAGAAGAGAATGAGCTTGCAACGACGTGCTATGCCGATGCGCTTACCTCAATGACGCGGGTGCCCCAGTTTTGCTTCCCGTCGGTGGTCTGGCTTGACAGGGGTGGGATGTACTCGGTGGCCATCCAGAAGCTGTTCCCGTTGGGATCGAGGGTTGCCCACGAGTAATCACCCCAACGCGTCGACCTGTGGAAATAAGGACCTGTTCCAAAGGCAGCGACGTGGAGGGGACCAAAGGTTGGCTGCCCTGTTTGCAGCACGGTGTAGACGACGCTGGGGAAGAAGTTTTTACCGGAGAGTGTCATGATCATGGCGGCTGTGCCTGTGGGGCTGGCCTGGATTGCCGGATAGATCAAGTAGTTGCCCTGCAAGGTGACATAGCCCTGTTTCAGGATGGCAGCGCCACCGATCACTTGACCGTTCAGGTGTGGGTTCACCTCGAACCATGCCGCTCCTGCGCGCTCCGCGTTATCGTGAGGGATGGTCACTGCCGTGCCCAGTTCACTCCAGAGATTACCGTTGATGTACTGCACTTGTTGCATACGGTCATCCCCCGCATCCAGTCTGCTGCTCGAACCCATCTGCACAGCCGGAGGCGGCACGCCATAGGGCTCAGAGGTGATGACGAGGTTGGAGAGGGTTGGGGTGCCCCCCTGGCTGACGGCCTGACGGTTGGTTATGGCCCAGACGCCGATCCGGTTGTCAAAGGTGCCGTTAGGGTCCAACGAGTTCATAAAGTACTCGGCATCCGGCTGGCCAAAGGAGATGGCGGGTTGGACGGATGCGGCAATGGCGCCGCCGACGCGGAGATCGCCGAAATGGACGAAGTGAACCGATTTGGCTAAGGCGACAAGCTCAGACTTGGAGATGGCGTAGATCTGGGCACCATTGAATTGAGGTCCAAGGATCGAGAACTCATTGGTGCTGACGTAGATGTTGTCCTGGTCGATGCCGAGCAGCGGCTGGTCGCCGAAGCAGGGGCAGCCACGATTACCGAGGTCGGTTGCGTTGATACGGTAGGTTGTCCAGGGCGTCGTCGGGTCGCCAGTGGGGTTCACCGACAGGTCGATACGCCCAACCTTGTTATTGCTGCTAATGAAGAGGATGATGGCAAACCAGGTGTTGGTTGTTTTGTCAAAGAAGCAGCGTGGATCGCTGGTAAACTGCTTGAAGCCATCATTGAACAGGCGGTTGACGTTGAATGGACCGGCGATCCTGGTGCCATTGGTGCGGTAGATAGTGTAGGCCGAGTTCACCGGCTCTACGACAAAACCGTTGCCAACGCATAGACCCTGGTCGGGCGGCTCAAATTCAGCGCCGAAGTTGGTTTTCTCGCTGTCAAGGCTGCTGGTACCATTAAAGTTTTGGAGCAGCGCACCGGCATCCCCTGCCAATTGCAAGCCTGCTGCCGTAGGGCC
>DMFQ01000306.1:1226-2473 GCA_003450555.1 Ktedonobacter sp. | reverse complement strand
GCATGGGCAGGAGGGGCTGCGAGAAGGAATACTCCACCGAGTAGAAATACGCCGACAAGAGCAAAGACTCGCATTGGAATGCTTCCCATGGAGCGGGAGGAGAAGCGCATAGATTGGCCTCACTTTCAAAAAATAGCTGGCACTTTTTCGAAGAATGCGTTTGACAGCAGAGAGGAGATCGCTCGACTGGTGCTGAAACGCAGCATGCCTCTGGTAGAATTATACAACCTGATCAATGTTTTTAGAAGCCTTTATTAGCTTCCACCCGAAAGACCACGCTTTGGACCACGCTGCTAACCTGTACATCTACCCGAGCTTCTGCTACAATACCTGAGCAGTCATGACGTTTGCAAGTATGAGTGGAATGCACCTTCGCGATAGGAGGGTTGTTATGGAAAGCTCTGGAAACGTTCGAGGAACCCGTGTGCGCAACGACCGCACCCTGCCAGAGACACGATGGATCTCGGCGATCATCGTCCCTTTTTTAGTGGCCGCCTTCGCAATCCTCTACCTGTTCCCCGATCGCACGCAGGATTTATTTGCCTGGGGCATCCAGCCACGCATGAGCGCAATGATGCTGGGGGCGGCCTATATTGGCGGAGCCTATTTCTTTGTGCGTGCTGCTGCCAATGCGCCCTGGCACTGGGTCAAGGTCGGTTTTCTGCCCGTCACTACCTTTGCCACGTTGATGGGGATAGCGACCATCCTGCACTGGGATCGCTTCAATCACAGCTATATCTCTTTCTTTGCCTGGGTAGCATTGTACTTCACGACGCCGTTCATTGTTATCCTGCTCTGGCTACGCAATCGATCCACGGATCCTGGCCCTGGCACATCCCTCGAACTCCGCGTGCCGCGCAGCGTGCGCCTGGTGATTGGCATCGTGGGTGGCTTGACAGTGCTCACCAGCATTTTTCTCTTCCTGCAACCTGGCCTCATGATCAGCACGTGGCCGTGGCACTTGACTCCCCTCACCGCGCGTGTCATGGGAGCGTTATTTGCCCTCACAGGAGTTGGTGAACTCGCCATCGCGCTCGATGTGCGCTGGAGTGCAGTGCGCATCGCGCTCCAGAGCCAGATGATCGGAATTGTCGCGATAGGCCTGGCAATGATCTTCTCGTGGAGCAACTTCAATCAAGCGAATCCGTTGACGTGGATCTTCCTCGCGATCATCCTCTTCCTGTTGGTCGCAAGCCCCCTCCTCTATATCTGGATGGAGACGCGGGGCAAAGTGAGAGGTTGAGCAG
>DMFQ01000306.1:327-1058 GCA_003450555.1 Ktedonobacter sp. | reverse complement strand
GCAAGCACGCATGCAAGGATGAGCGGATCATCTTGTCCCGGAGCAATATCGACGCCATAGGTATCCGTCAGGCTGAACCAGCGCCTTGACACGGCAGCGACGACCTGGCCTCCACGGCTGATCGTATACTCATGCTCGAAAAGCGACCCTGTCATTTCCAGGTCATCCGGGCCGGGGATGTCCACCGTAAAGCGATCGACGAAAGGGCTGAAGAAGCGTTTGCGGAATGTGGCAAGTGTGTCTCCGCCCCGGCTGATTTCGTAGGTCGGGCGCAAGGCGAGGAGCCGCCGATGGATAGTAACCACCTCGTTCCCTGCCATATCGCGGACGATAAGCCGGTCATGCAGGCTCAAAACCTTGCCATCGACCTCAAGGACGGGCTGGCCAGCTTCGTTCAGAATAGTCGAGTCTTCACCGATATGAAAGAACTTCTCACGGATGATATAGCGCATCGTATAACCTCCTTGCGGGAATCTCCCCTCTGATATCTGTATAACTTTCCATTACTCGTAGGGTAATAAACATGTTGTATGCTTGTCAAGGTGCACCCACACTACGGGGTACGACCCAAAGTTTTGCGAACAGTTTAGCTCGTCTGTTTAAGAGGAAGCAAACGCTTGCGCCAGGGATGAGTGGAGGCAGGACGTTTGGATGCGGAAGCCCCGCAGAAACGGCTGTCTACTTGGTCTTCAGCGGGAGCGGAGGTGGTGCAGGAGCCACAGCTTGCCTCT
>DMFQ01000306.1:0-245 GCA_003450555.1 Ktedonobacter sp. | reverse complement strand
AGGAGCCACAGCTTGCCTCTGCACCAATAAGGCGAGCAGGATAAGAGCCTCTTCTATCGGTGTTCTTGCTGCCACACCATCGCGAAACTCACGGGGCGGTTCAGGTAGCGACTCCAATGGGGTTTCTGCGCAATCCATTCCTCGTCAATGAGACCCTCGTGCATCTCGCGTAGAGATAACCCGGCTTGCAGGGCAGCCTGGACATGATCACTGAAGAGATGTACATAACTCTGGATGGTCACCGA
>DMFQ01000262.1:6811-9752 GCA_003450555.1 Ktedonobacter sp. | reverse complement strand
CCGCCGCGGGCGGCATTCGCATGTATCCATATCAAAACGAACGAGGATGCCGTCAAAGACGCAGTAAGACTGGCTCGCGGCATGACGTATAAGAATGCAGCAGCGGGCCTGCCCTTTGGCGGCGGCAAGTGTGTTATCATCGGCGACCCCAAAAAGGATAAAACAGAGGGCATGCTGCGCGTATTGGCTCGCTTTATCCACCGCCTCGGCGGTCTCTTCCTTACCGGCATAGACGTTGGCACCACCCTGCAGGATATGGAGCTGATGCATATGGAAACTCCCTATGTTGTCACCCTGCCTGAGTCTCTCGGTGGTCCCGGCAACAGCGCAGTTGCCACCTCCTTTGGTGTCTTTCAGGGTATTCGCGCCTGTCTCAAAGAGATCTACGGCAGTCCATTGCCGCAGGGCCGCACCATTGCCGTCCAGGGTATCGGCGCGGTAGGCAAAGACCTGGTCAAATATCTGGTAGAGGCAGGTGCGCTCGTCACGGTCGCCGACATTGATCAGGAAAAGGTTGCTGCCCTGGCCTCAGAGTACAAAGTCAATGATGTATCCCCCGACAAGATTCATACGCTCGATGTCGATGTGTACAGCCCCTGCGCTATGGGAGCGGTGCTCAACGAACAGAGCATTCCAGAACTGGGCTGTAAGATCGTCTGTGGTTCAGCCAATAATCAGTTGGCCACGGAACAGGACGGCGAGCTCCTGGCACGGCGCGGCATACTTTATGCCCCGGATTATGTCGTCAGTTCCGGCGGCGTAATCAGCGGCATGGATAGCCTTCAGCCTGGTGGTTTCAACCGCCAGCGAGCGTTGGAGACGGTGTCCCATATCTACAAAACTATGGGCAACGTCATCGCTATTTCAAAAGAACAGGGCATTCCGACATATCGCGCCGCCGATGTCCTTGCCGAACAGCGCATCGCGACGATTCGCCAGGTGAAAAGCCTGGCAACGTGGGGACAAAAATGAGGCGCACTGTATAACATATACCGTTCAAGCTTGCGCTGCTCATCACGCTCATTCCTCTATTACCGGTTGTGTTATTTGGCCTTGGTCTGCTAGCATTGGGGATGTTCTCGACCGTACCCGCGGTAAACCTGTACCTGGGTGAACAGGCCGCCACAGCCAAGGGAACCGCTGCCTCCCTGTACCTTTCACTCTATTACTTCGATGGCAGCTTCGGAGCAGTCTTACCCGGACTGGCTCTCCTTTGGGCAGGCTGGCCAGGTGTGGCCCTGCTCTGCCTTGGCATGGTACTGATCGCATTGACGTCCGACGCAATACTTTGTCGCTAAGTGCGCTAGACACAGACTTGCTGCCATCGGACTCTAATAACGAGCCTGTTTTCGAGAAGACGTATTAAAAGTGGGTCGGAATTTCCTGAAAATACCATAGAAATGCCCTATATAGGAGTATAAGCATGAAGCGCTGAGGGTATCTATGTTGAGACAACCCATTAGTACTAGACAGAAGTGTGAGGCATTTGCTACTTCTACGTGTCTGCTGTACTCTGCATTCATGGCGGTACAAATACGTTTTAACGCTGGAGCATTTAAGGAGCAATGGTGATGGCCAGTACGGTCCTTCAAAGGCAGCACAGAAGAGAAAAAGTCCTTCCATCGGAGGACTATGTGCCAAAGGCTATGCCACACAGGCTGGGAACATTCGCCATGACGATGACCTTCCTGATGGTGATGTTCTTCATCAACAATCCGGTTGCAACTGTCGGAGCAGGAGTTGCCGCTTTTACCTATTGGATTATCGGTGCGCTCGCCTTCTTTCTTCCCTGTATCATCGCAACAGCTCAGTTGGGCACAACGTTTCCCCATGAAGGTTCTCTCTACAACTGGACGCAGAAAGCGCTTGGCAGCTTCTGGAGCTTCTTTGTCGGCGTCTCTTTCTGGGTTGCCGGTATCCTGGGGATGGTCGGGAGTGCAGGAATCGCCGTTACGTTTCTCCAGGGACTTAACAGCACCTGGCTTGCAGAAGCCCGACTCCAGGGCGTGTTTATCGTTTTCATTCTGATTCTCTCCGCGATATTGTCCCTGCAGCGGTTTCGCATGTTGCAGTTCCTTGTCAACATGACCACGCTCCTGATGCTCTTCGTGATTGCGCTCCTCGGGCTGGCAGCATTCATCTGGCCGTTGACCGGCCATCATGTGGCCACAAGCTTCACACGCGCCAGCGACCTGGCCATTCAACCAGGAAACTACGTCCTTTTTAGTACGGTCATCCTTGCGTATTTAGGTGCGAACGTTTCAATGACGATGGGCAGCGAGATCACCGACCGCAAAGTGGTTACACGTCACCTCTTCCGCGGCGGCATACTCGTTCTCGCCAGTTATCTGATCGTTACCCTCGCTCTGCTCATAGTCCAGGGACCACATGCCGCAATGATAGGTCCTTTCTCGGTCATCAGCACCATTGATCAGGTGTTTGGCAAGTTCACTGGCAGCATCGCATGTGCCTGTGTGATCGCCTTTTTTATCATCTTCACCGCGCTCCTCAACAGCATCTTTGCCCGCCTGCTGCTGGTAGCAGCTCTTGATCGACGCCTGCCGATCGGTCTCGGGAAGCTCGATGAAAATCGCGTTCCTCTTTACGCCATTCTATTCCAGACTACCATTGCCGTGCTGTTCGCAGCGATTGTCTTTCTGTTACCCTACCTCATCACGTTTGGCAATCCCGTGAATCTTGCCAAAGAGCTGTTCACAGTGAGTCTCTATGCACACAGCATGGTATGGGCCATCTCCAGTTCTTTTCTGTTCATCGATCTGCTGGCGCTCTACTTGCGTGATCGGCAAGGCTTTCACGCGCGGCGCATCTTCCCCATGCCTGTCCTGTCGGCTTGCATGATCGTTGCGCCTCTTGCCTGCGTGCTGGCTATCATTGTCACCCTATCTTATTCACCGATACCACAACTGATTCCAAGTAGCCA
>DMFQ01000262.1:4944-6625 GCA_003450555.1 Ktedonobacter sp. | reverse complement strand
TTGTCCTGCAACGGTCAGACAACATGCTGCTGTTTGCATCACTGACAAACTAGTTTTCGCACACAACGAAATAGATATCAGCGGACTGATTGCGTATGGCTTGTTGGCATAAGGCCGGAGGTGGACCCCGTACCAGCCGCATTGCGCAAAATTCTGTCGTACAAGGAGAATTCATTCGATGGCTACTGATACCATCCTCATCCCAGAACGTGAACAAGGCATTGAGATCCACGGTATTGAGCGTGTTTCGTCGGTATCCAGGTCACACATGCGCGTCCTCGATAACTTCACCATCTGGTTATCAGCAAATCTGGTGATTTCTACTGTTGCCCTTGGCGCGTTAGCCGTGCCCGTTTTTGGCCTTGGATTTTGGGACAGCGTTGGTGCTATCATTCTCTTCAATATTCTTGGCTCTCTCCCGGTAGCCTTCTTCTCGACCATGGGTCCCAAACTGGGTCTGCGCCAGATGACCATTTCGCGTTTCTCGTTTGGTTGGACTGGTGCGATTATCATGTCACTCTTCAATGTTGCGGCATGCACCGGTTGGTCTGCCGTCAACGCGATCGTGGGCGGTCAGTTAGTAGCAGCGCTGAGCGGAGGGACGATTGGCCGACCAGTGGCGATTCTTGCCATTGCTGTATTAACCACGATAGTCGGCATCCTTGGGTACAGGCACATCCATAGCTATGCCCGCTACGCCTGGATACCCGCAGCGGTCATTTTCTTGATCATGTTGCTCATTGCAGGGCCAAAAATGTCAATCATTCCCACACCTGCTCTTGGCATCGCTGAGATCGCTTCCTTCATCTCCTTTGGAGGTGCCGTCTACGGTTTCGCCACCGGGTGGTCCTCATATGCGGCTGACTACAACGTCAAGCAGCCCGCGGAGACACCGTCTGGCCGTATCTTCTGGCTTACCTACCTGGGTATTGCCCTCCCCTGCATTCTCCTGGAGATATTCGGTATGGGCCTTACCACTGCCTATAAAGCGAGCGGCGGCGATCTACTGGCGGCAGTGCTCAAGCCTTTAGGTGGCTTCGGAAGCTTCCTGCTGGTCCTGCTCGCGCTGAGTATTGTGGCCAACAATATCCCCAATGCCTACAGCCTCGGACTCTCCATGCAGGTGCTTGGCAGGTCCTTCCAGCGCGTCAACCGTATCATGTGGACGCTCTACGGAGCTGTGTTTTACATGCTGATCGCTATTCCGGCCGTCTCCAATTTCGACTCAACCCTGACCGACTTCCTGCTGATTATTGCCTACTGGCTTGGTCCCTGGGGCATTATCCTCGTAGAGGAGCACTTCATTTTCAGGCGCGGCCACTACAACGTTGACGATTGGAATACTCCAGAAAAACTCCCCATCGGTTGGGCCGCAATAGTGTCTATAGCCCTTGGCCTGCTGGGCGTCTACCTTGGCGCTGCCCAGGTGCTCTTTGTTGGTCCCATCGCCGGTCTATTCAATCCCCCCTACGGCATGGACATCGGCTTCGAGCTTGGCCTCATCTTTGCCGGCATCTCCTATCTCTTCCTGAGACGTCTAGAGCTTGCTCTGTCTGGCCGCTAGCCCTGCTAAGACAATATCCATCTTACCCGTTACCCGCATGGGCGCAATTCATTTGCGCCCAATAGGCGTCAAGCTAAAGGGATATGGAAAGCCACTTGAGAAGCCTGCTCGTCTCGT
>DMFQ01000262.1:1891-4846 GCA_003450555.1 Ktedonobacter sp. | reverse complement strand
GCGGGCGTGGCGTGGTCGATGGGAGGGGACGCTTGCGTCGCCCTCGTCCAGTTCACACCTGAGACCCTCCCCTCATGCGACGCAAGCGTCCCTCCCCATCCGCTTCCGAGGCTCCATCACAAGAAACCTACCTGTGAAAGCCGGTTAGAGACGGGTAAACCGCACATAGCACAAAGCAAAACCAATGGGGGACTTTCCCCAACCAGACTTCTTTTCGGACAATACCATCGATATTCCATCACACTATTTGACGAATGGCATATACTAGTATGTAACCCTGACGATACCCAAAATGCCGTCATTTTAGCATGAGAAACAGGCCAGGAAGATTTGTAGCGCCGAGAGGATGGAACTTTTGTATGTCAGATGCTGCATCAGAAAAACAGCGAGCATTACAACACGCTGATGAAATCTTACAAGATAGTGAGCGACTCTTTCGAGCAGTCTGGGAACATGCATCGGATGCGATGGCCCTCTCCACATCCGATGGAACCGTCTTTGCCGCCAACCCGGCGTATTTTCACCTCTATGGCTATTCATCAGAAGACGTTATTGGAAAAAACTTTTCCATCATCTTTCCCGAGGAAAATCGCACATTGGCTCAAGAGATGTACGGCTACTTTTTCCAAAGCCCAACGATTAGCCCATCAGTAGAAGGCCCTATTCGCAGAGCCGATGGGACCGAGCGCTTTATTGAATCGAGGTATACCTTTCTTACAGACCAGGGCCAACGAATAGCTATGCTTTCTATTGTCCGTGATATGACAGAGCAAAAAAGGGCAAAAGAGGCACTCTGGATAAGTGAGGAAAAGCTGCGCGTCGCCCTGGAAGTCGGCCATATGGACTCCTGGGATTGGGATATTGCGTCCAACACCATCCGGTGGTCTGCGAACCCTGAAGTGGCTTCTGGTCTTGTCCAGGGCAGCTTCAGTGCGAGCTATGAAACCTTCTTGGAACTGGTTCACCCCCAGGACCGCACTCTCGTTGACCAGGAGATCAAACGCGCTCTTGAAGAGGGAATTGACTACACCATTGAATTTCGTATGATGAATGCAGATGGCACCCTACGCTGGGCGAGGATCCAGGGTCAGGTTCTCTACGATGAAGCTGGCAAACCGCTAGGGATGATGGGTATTAGTATGGACGTGACTCAGGTCAGGCAATCAGATTCCCTTCCTAACGACAGAGCATATCACACCAATACTCATTAAATGCGTTGCCGTCAATTTTCGTGACAAGGCGTGTGGGAACCCCATCGCTGTCGGGAACCTCATAAAGCCAGCTCTCTCTTATTTCAAGTTTGAGGGGTACCGTTTCAATCTCAACGCCCTCGTGCCAACCGAGGGCAATGGCACATGCCAAAGGATCATGTAGGAAATTGATGATGTCATTGGGCAGCCCTGGACATGTTTCACCATAGATTTGTTCGTGGTGCTCACTCCTCGCGCAGAGTTCAGCTTGCAGTACGATGAGTTCGCCTAAGCGACCTGCCTGGGCAAGTCTTGGCAGATACGCCCGTCTTAAGGCAGTCTGACACGTAACCGCTATAGGGACAAGTGTTGGGTTGGCATGTTTCAGGACAGAGTGCGCCGAGAGCATATCAACCTGGATGTTGTAGTCCATCTCATTGCCCCACCGCGGATACCCAGCCGGAATGTCAAACACATGGCCGCCCATCAGAAGCAGGTCGGCTTGCTTCAAAATGCCAGGATACTTTTTTTCCAACAGCATCAAGTTGGTATATGGCCCGGCCGCGACGATGACTGCACCCTGCTCGATACTGCGCTTGAGAAGTGATACAGCCTCGTCTGGCGCACCTGGCCGAGGCGTCACGGGTTCCGGCCAGTTTTCTTCGTCAGGAGGATACCCCAGTTCGTACCGATAGTAGCCTCCAGCGACATCGGCCCCGGCTGCACATGGAATATCCGCACGCCCCACCAGGCTCAGCACGTAGTGCGCATAGCCCGCCCGTCTCCCTTGTTCGTCGGACACAGTGGTCACGCCTGTAATGTCGAGGTCGGGCCACTTCAAAAGCATCGCGAGCGCGCACACATCGTCCATATCGCCGCCAATGTCTGTATCCAAATGGATTTTCGTCATAGTAATGCTCCGTCTATAGAGCTAGCTAAGAGCCTTCCTGATTGCATCTACTGTCTCCTCGATTGTGAGGTAGGAGTTATCTATCACCAACCAACCATGCTCTTTCGTGTTCTCGTTTGCAAGAAGCTCATGGAGCGATGCGATAATCTCCTCGTTTACTGTCCATATTTCTCTGGCACGGTTTCTCTGCTTTGCAACAACGAGTGAAGGCAGTAGCAAAACATAATGCAGAGTAAACCCTTCCAGGTAGTTTCTCCATTCCTCTACCCAATGTTGCCTTACGATGTCATCAATAATAACGGTAAAGCCCTCTTGTCCAATGTTTCTTGCCGTCTGTGCGGCACTCTTGCGGGCTAAGCGATATTGCCTCTCAATCTCCTCGTTCCAATTGTGTGGTGACGCATAACCTGATTTAATCAACTTTCTAAAAAAATCAACTGGAACATGTGCTGATTGAGCAAACGTTCTGCTTAGTGCCTCTGCTATCGTCGTTTTTCCTGCGCCAGGTGTACCTGTAAGCAGAATAATTGATCCTGGTGTGTGTGACATAACAAGATTATAGCAGGAATAAGGTTTCGTGACGATTGGAGTGCAAAGCAAAAAATCTGCGGGAATAACCTCAGCTACCAGTGATGAGGTTATTGATTAGCAAAAGAGATGTGTTTCTTTTTGCAATCTCTCACTCAGTTTTCTCGAAACTATAATTGACGATATAGGCTACAAGGTTTAAGATGCTTACCAAACTGATGATTAAGTCATAAGGGGTAGAGTATGAATATCTCTCAAGTGGCGCGAAGAGACATTATCGATTATCTGATCACGAGAGAAAAACCATTTTCTGGCAAATTGGATGAA
>DMFQ01000262.1:0-1802 GCA_003450555.1 Ktedonobacter sp. | reverse complement strand
ATGAAGCAAGCGAACTGCTTTCAGCATTTAATGATATGTTGAAGCATGATGGCTTCGTGCTACGGGAAATAACACGCATTTCTGGCAAACCTGTATACAAGGCAACGGGATTGCGAGGCGGTGTCCATAGCAATGTTAAAAACCTGATCTTTGCTGCGAATGGCTTCAAACCAGAAATTGTTTTAATAGACTCTGTGAGCAATGATATTCAAATTGTCAAGAACGAAGAGTATTGCCTTGTCTATGACAAACCTATTTTAGAGCGGGGTTTACTGTGGAAAGACTTACTTGATTGGTGGTGTGAAAAGCAACAATTACTCTTCTTAGCAAGAAGAGACCTAGAGATACATTTATAGATGCCATCCCGATGTTTGTGTAAAGGTGGAGAGTAAACAAGTGAGCAGAGATGCGAGAGAGGCGTGGTCTGTCCAGCGGATCGGAGAAGGCCGAAAATGGCCTCCAAGCCTGCAGAAGTCGTGCCCAGAAAAAGGAGTGAGGTGAGAAAAAAGACTCCTTGCGTCGCCCACTAGCTCAGAGGATGGTCAACACCTCTTGGCACTCGGCCCTGGCGTCAGTATCCTGATGCAGAAACGGATTGAGATGAGAGTGAGATACCAGAGCTGACCAAAGTGAGGCAGGTGTGACGTGCGTAGTGTACGATTTCCTCAAAGGGAAATGCTGAAGCATCCTGTTCGCAAGGAGCATTGAAATGATAACGTCCAATATAGAATCCCCGTCCGCAAGCCAAGGGCGCATGGATGAGTCTCATGCCAAAATTGCAGACTCCGCCTGGAAGTCTCTCTACAAAGTTGGTGGAGTGGCGGCTCTGGCCGAGATCGCCATAATCGTGATCCAGGCCCCCATCTTCATCCTTTATCCGCAACCGACCACCGTGATGGGCCACCTCACGCAGTTCCAGAGCAACAAGCTTCTCGGACTCCTCGACCTCGATCTCATGCTGATCCTGGGTGAAGCCTTCTCGGTCCTGATCCTGCTCGCCCTCTACACTGCTCTCAGACGAGCCAGTCCATCCCTCATGACCATCGCTCTGACGCTTGGCCTGGGAGGGATAGTGCTCTTCTTCGCTGTGAATCCGACCTTCTCGATGCTTTACATAAGCGATCAATACGCGGCAGCGACAACAGATGCGCAGAGAGCCGCGTTCCTGGCTGCCGGAGAGGCGCTGTGGGCCAACTATAACGGCACCGCGTTCGGCCTGTTTTTCGTCCTCAGTGGTGTTGCCTATTTGATCATCGCGGCGGTCATGCTGCGGAGTGGTGTCTTCAGCAAGACGACGGCTTATGTGGGAATCCTGATGGGCGTGATGTTGCTGGTACCGCCTTTGCCTACCGTGGGCACGATAGGTCTTGTCCTATCATCCATCGTGATCGTGCCTTCGGCGATATGGGACATCCTGATTGCCCGACAGCTCTTCCGGCTAGGGCGGGGCGTCTCAAAAGAAGAGGCGAAGCAGCCTGCTGTGGCATAGGCGAGCGAGTTTATGGAGGTCACAGCGTGCGCATCTCAAAGAGGATGAGAAAACATCTCCTCCTAAAACCACCCTTCATGGCTGGTTATGCATGTGCCCTCGATGGTCAAGGTTCTGCTACATCACAGAGAGTTTGTGCAAACGGATATCCTGGATGGTAGCCCACACAATCGTCAGGCAACTGGTTTCGGTCGTGAACACGTCGATCTGATCGGTGCGTTGGCGCACATTGACTTTCCAGACTCTCAATCGCATTGGTCGTCTGAATATGCCGGTGCATCGTCTCAGGAAACGCATAAAAGGTCAACAGGTG
>DMFQ01000324.1:754-8567 GCA_003450555.1 Ktedonobacter sp. | reverse complement strand
ACATGGATCTGCCCTTATTGGAGAACCGCTTCCAGTTCATGCGCCATCTGCAAGCGCTGCAAAAGCAAACGAAACAATAAATAAAAGGAGCTACATATGGACGTTTTAGCACAATTGCTCGAGGAACTTGCCTCTGGTCGCCTGAAGATCGTTGACCTGACCACGCCGCTGAGTCCGGAGACGGCGGTGATCGATCTGCCGCCCATGTTCGCCCCCTCACCAGGTCTGACGCTGACGGAGATCTCCCACTACGATAGTCGCGGCCCGGCATGGTACTGGAATGTGCTCAATTTGGGCGAACATACTGGCACTCATTTTGACGCGCCAATCCACTGGGTCACCGGTAAAGACCTGCCCAATAACGCCACAGATACCATCCAGCCGAGCAAGTTCATCGGCCCGGCATGCGTGATCGATGTCACCGCCGATGTACAGCAGAACGCGGATTTCTTGCTGACCATCGAACGCGTTGAACAGTGGGAAGCCAGCCATGGCCGCATTCCCGATGGTGCGTGGGTACTGATCCACACAGGCTGGAGCAAGCGCACAGGGCGCGAAGCATTTCTGAATGCGCAGGCGGATGGTGCACACTCCCCCGGTTTTCATCCCTCGTGCTCGGCTTTCCTGGCGAAAGAGCGAGACATCCTGGGAGTCGGCGTAGAGACGGTAGGTACCGATGCAGGCCTGGCTGGCGGCTTCGATCCGCCCTTTCCCAGTCACACCTTTATGCACGGCGCGGGCAGATTTGGGATTACCAGCCTGATCAACCTCGATCAGCTGCCACCCACGGGAGCGATTGTAATTGCCGCGCCACTGAAGATTGTTCATGGGTCCGGCAGCCCGTTGAGGGTGATTGCGATTACGGGGTAGGTGGTGGGGGGCGCAGGGCAGAGGCATGCAGGGCAGGGGCAAGCCCGTACATTTTAACACCGCCGACAGAGGAAATGTATGGGCTGCCCTGCTGGAGAGCTGAAGGTCGCCCTACGGATCATAATGTTCCTCGATTCAGGTCTATTTCAGTTCCCTGGTTTATAACCTAATCAGGCGAGGAAATATGATGTCAGGAACCCCGCGCCTGAAAGGGCGGGGGCTTGGAGGAATCCGGCAACGGATTTTTGCAAGCCTCACCTGACCAGACTCAGCTAGCAGTAGCTACGTTAGGAGCGAAATAGGTACGTCAGGATGCGAGGCCAGTCCTGACCTCTACGGTATGTGGTTAAACAGAGGGAGAAGGGGTCACTCAGTGCTGCATACGCCAAACCGCTCACTAACCTTGTCGAGGCCACCATTACCCTAGCAATAGGAGGCTCCTTGTGAGCAAGGTTTTTGTGCTTGATACGCAGAAGCAGCCGTTGAATCCGGTGCATCCTGGGAGAGCCCGCATGCTGCTCTCGTCAGGGAAGGCAGCTGTGTTCAAAAGATACCCATTCACACTCATCTTGAAAGGGAGGGGAGAACAGCCACAAGTAGCGCCCCTGCGTATCAAGATTGACCCTGGCAGTAAGACCACAGGCATTGCCATCGTCAACGACACGTCGGGGGAGGTGGTGTTTGCTGCTGAACTCTCCCATCGTGGGCAAGAGATCAAGAAGCGTCTGGAACGTCGTCGTGGCGTCAGACGTTCCAGGCGGCAGCGTCATACCCGCTACAGAAAGCCGCGCTTCGAGAACCGACACAACAAGCAAAGAGGCTGGATAGCGCCCTCTCTCGAGAGCAGGGTATGCAACGTTGTGACATGGGTGCAACGGCTCATGCGCGTCTGTCCCATCGTCGCCATGTCACAAGAACTGGTCAAGTTCGACATGCAAGCTATGGAGCAGGCCGAGATCAAGGGCATCGAGTACCAGCAAGGCACCTTGCAAGGCTATGAGACACGCGAATATTTGCTTGAGAAGTGGAACCGGATGTGCGCCTATTGTAGCGCGAAGGATATCCCATTGCAGATCGAGCATATCCATCCGCGCGCTAAAGGTGGCTCTGATCGTCTCAGCAATGTGACGCTGGCGTGTGAGGCGTGCAATAGCAAGAAGGGGACTCAGGATGTACGGGCGTTCCTGGCAACGAAGCCTGATGTGCTCAGGCGCATCCTCGCACAAGCGCAAGCGCCTCTCAAGGATGCAGCGGCAGTCAATACAACACGTTGGGCGCTCTACGAGCGATTGAAGGCCTTGGGGATACCGCTGGAATGTGGGACAGGGGGGAGAACCAAGTACAATCGTGTCACACGAGGGATAGAGAAAGCCCACTGGTGTGATGCGGCCTGTGTGGGTGCAAGTACGCCTGAACACCTTCACCTGAGTGGGGTGGTGCCCTTGCTCATCACCGCTGATGGACACGGAAGTAGGCAAATGTGTCTGATGGACAAGCATGGGTTTCCTCGCACTGGACCCAAGCAAGCCAAACACGTCCAGGGCTTCCAGACAGGTGATATGGTGTGTGCCATCGTCACGAGAGGCACGAAGATCGGGACGTATGTCGGACGTGTCGCAGTACGCGCCACTGGCTCATTCAATATCACGACGAAGCAGGGAACCATTCAGGGGATTAGCCATCGGTATTGTACCGCCCTGCATACATGTGATGGCTATAGCTATGGGCAAGGTGAACCACTCCACCCAAGCCCAGAAAAGGAATGCCTCTTTCCTCCCCCTGTCCTTCCAGACAGGGGGAGGAAAGAGGCGGAGGTCTGATGATGAGCGCGTGCAAGTAGGTTGTATGTGCTCAGGAGATCGCTTGACCGAAGGAGGCGATACGCCATGCGGAAAAAATCGACCCTATGGCTCATAGGAACATTGAGTGCGTTACTGACACTGCTGGCCGCGTGCGGCACGAGCACAACAACGAGCAATACTACAACATCGGTTGCCCCAACCGTTCCCCCAGGAGAGAATATCTATGTGCTTGACGGCTATTCCCCCGTGGGAGGCACATCATATGGACAGCAAATCGTGGCATTTCACCCGGCGAGCGCCAAGCCGACAGAGTTCGTCTCTTTGCCCGCCGGATTGAGTTCGCAGGATCACCGGAGACTCTATACGGCGGCACCAGCGAACGGACAAACGACGATTAGCGTTATCAATACGCAGAGCGGGTCCCGCACGCGTACATTCGTTATCCCTGGCGCCTATTCCATCAACGGGACAGGCTATGATAGCGCGGTACTCTCAGCGAGCGGGCAATGGTTAGCCCTGCGCCGGTTAGGACAGAGTGCAACTGAGACAACCATTGCGATTGTTGATACCCAGGCGGGGAAGCTGATCAGAACGATTCCTTTGAATGGAGAATACACGCTCGATGCCATCTCCCCCGGCGGCAATGCGCTCTATCTGCTTCAGAAGCTCAACGACACACCTGGACACTACTACGTTCGTGTTTATGATGTAAGCGGAAACACCCTTGTCCAGTCACCCATCGTCGACAAAACTGCTCTGAATCCCAATGGTGATCCCAATATGACAGGCGTTGGACTGGCGCGCCAGGTGTCAAACGGCGGGACATTCGCCTATACGCTCTACATCGACACCCGCCACAATATCGCCTTTGTTCACGAACTACCGCTCAATGATCAGATCAACCCACCAATTGCGCGCTGCATCGACCTGCCCGTGGGCAAGTCTGCTGATCTATTGAAATACTATACCCTTTCCCTCTCCGCCGATGGCGGTACCCTCTACGCGGCAAACGGCGCGCTTGGGGTGGTTAGCAGCATCAGTATCACGAATGGCGATCCCCTGGGCATCTTCAACGACAAAATTGTGAAGACCACCCATTTTAACCCTGGAAATGCGAGTACCAGCAATGGTGACCAGGGAAGGATGCTCTATAACGGATCGGCGCTCTCATCCGATCAGAAAACCCTGTACTTCGCGGGCACCAAGGGCATATGGATGGTGAATACGTCCGATCTCAGTATGCGAGGTCATTACCTCACGCGACAGGCATTCACAGGAGTTGCCCTCAGTGGTGATAACCAGACGTTGTACGCTGTTGATCCGGCAAACGGCATTACGCTGCTTAGCGCTAGCACCGGTCAGACACAAAAGGTCATCCAGGGACCAGCACATACTCCCTGGGGCATAGAATGGATCACTCATTGAGACGAGTATACGGGAGCGACCATCGCAGTGTGGTTGCTCCCATAACCATTGAATTGAGGCTGGAAAGATGTTTGCTGTATGGGAGCGCATATACTGATTGTCGATGATGATAGCCGCGTGACGAGTGCCTTGCGTCGCACGCTGGCCTACGAGGGCTACCAGGTCTCCTCAGCATTGGACGGTGAAGGGGCATTGACTATCGCGCGCACCAAGTCGCCAGACCTGGTCATCCTTGATCTCATGTTGCCCGGTATCGATGGGCTAGAAGTCTGCCGTCGCTTGCGGACCGCCGGTGATGGAATCGCGGTGCTCATGCTCACCGCCCGTGACGCGGTGGCCGACCGCGTTGCTGGCCTGGAGACAGGGGCGGATGACTACCTCGTCAAGCCGTTTGCCCTCGAGGAACTTTTGGCGCGCGTAAAAGCGCTGCTGCGCAGGAGCAGCCCGCCAGATGTACAGCGCGAGATACTCTGTTTCGCAGATTCTTGAACTGGATACCGCGACGCGGCAAGCTCGACGCGGCGATCATACGATTGAACTGAGCACAACCGAATATGAATTGTTGGCATTATTCTTACGCAATCCGCGCATCGTGCTGACGCGTGCGGTATTGATGGACCGTATCTGGGGCAGCGATTTCGAGGGTGGTCCGAATGTCCTCGAGGTCTATATCGGGCACCTGCGCACCAAGCTCGAACAGCGCGGTGAAAAACGGCTGCTTCAAACGGTGCGTGGCGCTGGCTACGTTCTCCGTGCTGCCGATTAGGGAGGAATGGCGATGTATATTCCCCTGCAACTGCGCCTGACGCTTTTTTATACGCTTGTATTGGGCGTGGCACTCTGGTTTTTTGGACAAACCGTCTATATGCAGGCAGAGCAGCGCGCCTACAGCGATCTTGACACAAACCTCAGCAGCCGGGCCGCCAGCGTGAGGCTGGGCAAAGACCTTTTCGTAAGTAATCCCAACTCGTTGCCCCTTATCCTACCCAGTGTTGACAGTCTGGGTACGGGGGGCGTCTCTATTGAAGTCATGGACGAGAAGCTTTCTCTACTGGCAACAACGTCAGGAGCCTTAAAGGATGGTACGCAAACATTTGTAGGTTTTCCCTATAGCAGCCCCGTTCCATGGGATACCAGGGCTGCTCGTTCTGCATTACAGGATAGCAGCTCACAAAATGGCTTCTTCAGCACCGTCACCTACAATGGCCATCGCGTCCGAGTCTACACCCTTGTGAATAATGACTTTAGCACGGCGCATGTTATTCAGACAGCGCGGTCAGAGCAAGACATCGAACAATCATTGAGTGACCTCCGCTCCTTACTCGTGCGAGGGAGCGCTCTGATGCTGGCATGCGCGCTTGTGGGAGGGTGGTTTATTACCTGGGGAGTTTTGTCGACAGTACGACGCATGACCAGGACAGCCCGGAGCATCAGTACCTCCGGCGACTTCCAGCAGCGCGTACCTGAGAAATCCTGGTTTGGGCGGGATGAACTGTCTAATCTTGCCGCCACCTTTAACGAGATGCTTGCTAACCTGGAGGCACTTTACCAGCAACAGCAGCGCTTTGTCGCCGATGCCTCACACGAGCTGCGCGCTCCGATCACTTCCATTTGCTGCAACCTCGACCTGCTGGCGAAAGCGCCCGATCTTCCCGAGGAAGAGGCGCGCGCAGCCCTGGCCGATGCTCAGACGGAGGCCAATCGCATGGGCCGCCTTGTAGGTGATCTCCTGACCCTTGCCCGTTCAGATTCAGCCCGGCAAGTGAAGCAATCAATAGATATCGTCGTATCCAATGGCTATAAGAAGTTAAATGAAGAAAAGCAGCAAGTTGACCTGGATAGCCTCCTACTCGAGGTGTTCCGCCAGTATCAACCCGCTAGAGATAACGGTATTGATGATCATTCACTAAAGAGACCAAGAGTGCTGCTCCAACACATTGCACCGGCCAGGGTGTATGGAGATGCAGATCAACTGAAGCAGGTACTGGTTGCGCTCTTAGACAATGCACTCAAATATACGCCCTATGAGGGATCTGTCTCGCTATCGTTGACTACGGATGAGCACTCCGCCATTGTCAAAGTGAGCGATACTGGCATAGGAATTGCCCCGGAAGATGTGCCGCATATTTTCGAGCGGTTTTATAGGGCAGATCGCACTCGCTCCCGCGAACGAGGGGGCAGCGGACTGGGGCTGGCTATCGTGCAAGGTATTGTGTACGAACATGGGGGGACGATCGAGGTTGAAAGTACTCCTGGGAAGGGAAGTGTTTTTATGGTGAGGTTGCCGTTGGCTTCATAGTAATTTGCAAGCGCAATTGGTGCCAGGTTCCATTCTATTGGGCGAATCCTGTGAAATGAGCTACGTAACAGTAGAAGCAAGAGAGTGGCCGCTGCTTACTTCTAGCTAAGGGGCGCTCTCTTGCGCTGTCTTTCGGTACATTTTCCGCTAAACAGCTTCAATCCATCATTACAAGCCTGGTGAGTAACCGATCAGTCTTCTTTCTTCTCTTTAAGCTCCTTCTCGATAGGGTCTTCGATATACTTGTCAAAGAAATTCTCGTCGTCTGGTGGTTGTGCCGGTGTCGGCGGTGGCGTCGGATATGGTGTCGGTGTCGGCGGTGGCGTTGGTGTTGGTGTTGGTGTCGGATGTGGCGTCGGCATTGGTGTTGGATGTGGCCGGTGGTTTTCGTATAGACGGGTCTGATTGTTGCGGGATATGCAGTACCTGGCCGGGTTTGATGAGGTTAGGGTTGTTTCCGATCACGCGTCTGTTTCCAGTGTCAGAGTAGATTGTATCCCAATCCTCAGCATCGTTGTAGGCACGCTGTGCAATTCCCCAGAGGGTATCGCCAGATTGTACAGTATAGCTTTTGCCTGGTACCGGTTGTTCAGCCATTTCATTTTCCTTATCTGTTCTTGAGAACAATATAGAGCTTACAATGAGTTAGGGCATGGAAAAGTAGGTGTCAAACCTACTCGTTGGTCGTTAGGACATTCAGCAAGCAAAAGTGTTTTTGTCCTCGCCCTCGCATATTCGTGTCTATAAATAACGCACTACAAGGTTATGTGACGACGTTTCGACTCACGGCAGATTCTATTTGTGGTTATACCGCTCGCCTACTTTGAAGCCAGGAACTAGAGTGGCTTTGCCCGTCACAATCCTACAGGAACAACAGCAATAGAGCTTAGCCTTTACCCTTGAAGTAGTTTAAAAACGTGCCTGGTATTTTTCCTGCTTGTAAACTACTATCCCTTTGGAGCAGCTCCGTACCTACGAATGCTCCTATGGGACCAAATGCGGCACGCACAACCTGTTGTATCTCAGCTTGACGATCTTTGTTGGTCCAGAACACTTTGGTAAGAAAATCATAGCCATCTTTAATTGCGACTTTCTCTCCTTTAGCATCCTTGTCCAACAACTTGACGTGCCCCAGGACAAAAACCTCAATCAGGGGATAGGTGATGGCGACATTATGATTGAGGGATTCAAACTCGAGCAGGACACGCTCATAGCCATGTTCAAATGATTCGACAGCCGTTGCGCCAGCAGGGCCAAATCTGGTTAAGGCATCTGCCAGCTTGCCCATGATACTGCTTATGAAGGCGGCGACACCTCCCCAGAGAAGGACTATCAGCGTCAGAGGATTGGCTATCTGAGCGCTAATCAGCTCACGGACTTGTGGTACGAAGGCGGCACCTATTGCACTGGCTAGTAT
>DMFQ01000324.1:324-721 GCA_003450555.1 Ktedonobacter sp. | reverse complement strand
GACTAATAAATAGAATGGTCCTGAATGAAGAGAGACCGCGCTGGCGCACTCGCTGAAACTCATTATTGGTAGCGACCTCTAATTCATGCATGAAATCGTTTAAAATGTTCTGGGTAACTTTGATTGTGTTGAAGGCTTGCAAATCGCGCTCTCCCAATAGTAATGCTCGCCACACATCTGCCTGTTTGATCAATGCCAGGCGCAGTGCTTGAGCCGAGTCTCCCCAGTACAGAGGGTATTAGCGGATGGTCATTGCCAGTTTGAGGAGTAGAAGCCTCTGGCTGAGGTCCAGTATTGCCAATTGGAGGAGTAGAGGTCGTCCGCGTTGCAGTGAGTAACGGTTTCACCCTTCGCTGGCATCGGAGTGAGTAACGGCTTTACCGTTCCAGAAGGTGGG
>DMFQ01000324.1:0-229 GCA_003450555.1 Ktedonobacter sp. | reverse complement strand
CATCGGAGTAAGTAACGGCTGTACCGTTCCAGAAGGTGGGACAGGGATGCACATTTGCGTCACCGCTCGCTGCCAATATTCCAGACTCCAGTTTACTGCTTGAATTGTCTGTCCTGGGGCGCGATTAGCGGGAGATGCAGGAATGCCAATCGTACCTGATTGAGTCGCGCCCTTGTTGGCATCATCAGGCATTGTATCCAAGGCTTTGCTCAGCGCAGTGATGTAAAGT
>DMFQ01000189.1:11029-12299 GCA_003450555.1 Ktedonobacter sp. | reverse complement strand
AGGCAAAAAGCCATATCGCCTGCCCAAAAATCGCCCTGTCAAGTTGAAGCAGGACAAATATAGTTCGATCATTAGCGGACTAGAAGACACAGTGATTTCACCTATTGTGATGAACTCTGTCGCGCCAACCCCTACCCGCCCAAATGCACATCGGAGTGCGGATAGCTTTGACCCGAGTCCAGAGAGATTTCAGAGCTACACTGAAACGCCAGGACAGGGTCAGAGAAGACCAGAGCCAGTATCGCCCCCACGAAACGGGGAGGGATTGTTAATTCCTCGCTATACTTTCGATGCATTTATCGTGGGCAAATCCAATCAACTGGCTCACGCAGCATCAATGGCGGTGGCAGAAAATCCAGGACGTATCTACAATCCACTATTCTTCTATGGCGGCGTTGGTCTGGGCAAGACGCACCTGTTGCACGCGGTCGGTCACATGGGTGAATTGGCCGGGCTGAATGTGCTGTATGTGACATCAGAAAAATTCACGAATGAGATCATAAACGCGATTCGCTCACAGAAAACTGCCGAATTTCGCATGAAATACCGCCAGATTGATATTCTGCTCGTCGATGATATCCAGTTTATTGCTGGCAAAGAAGCCACCGAGGAAGAATTTTTTCACACGTTCAATACGCTCTATGATGCCAATAAGCAGATCGTCGTCACCAGTGATCGACCACCCAAAGCCATTCACAGTTTACAGGATCGCCTGCGGTCGCGCTTCGAGTGGGGGCTCCTGGCGGATGTGCAGCCGCCGGAGTACGAGCATCGCCTGGCGATCCTACGTTCCAAGGCCGAATTGATGCGCTTCGTTCATTCCGGCATCGGTAATCGAGTATATTGCGCGTCCAGAGTGCAGCAACGTACGAGAGCTTGAGGGTTCGCTCAATCGCGTCATCGCCTACGCTACACTGAATGATGCTCCACTCTCGGTCAGCCTGGCAGCCAGGGCGCTCGAACACCTGTATACCTCGAGCAAGCAAATCTCAGTGTTGACCATTGAGGAGATCATTGAAGGAGTTTGCCGTTACTATAATGTTGAGGCCGAACGCCTGCGAGGGAAACAGCGCGACCGCGAAATTGCGTGGCCGCGCCAGGTAGCGATGTATGTGATGCGCGAGGAGACAGGCGCTTCGCTGCTGCAAATCGGCGGGGCGCTGGGCGGTCGCGACCACACGACCATCATTCATGGCTGGGAGAAAGTGCAAACCGAAATGAAGAATAATGATCAGACGCGCCGCGAAATCGCGAGGCTGCTGGAGATGTT
>DMFQ01000189.1:0-10887 GCA_003450555.1 Ktedonobacter sp. | reverse complement strand
GTAAAACAGGGCAGAGGCAAGCTCTGCCCGTACATATAGATTGAGAAAAGGAGCTTTTTTTCATGCAACAACAGCGACAACAATACTCTGACTTTGACCTTCTGGCGGTTTTCAGTGATGAAGCGAAGGCGGCGACAGCAGAGACAAAACTGCATAAAGAGGGATTTAGCGAGGAAGAAGTCTTTCGACTGGCGTCTGATGTGATCGCCAACGGGGAGTTTCGCGAACATGGGCCGAACAGGGATCGCGCTTCAGTGTTCTTGCAAACGACGCGCTCGGGTCCCAACCCCGTCCTCGTCGTCCTGCTCGCGGTCATCTTTGGATTGGTACTGGGAGGACTGATGCTGGTGGCGCACTTTGCCTTTACTGCTATACCGGAGTTGTCAGGCGTAGTGGCAGGGATTGTGGTTGGCATCATTCTGGGAGCTACAATAGGACTGTTGCGACGCGGACCAGTGCGAGGAGCTATTGGGCAGGATATGGCGAAGGTTAATACAGTCAGTAAAAAAACTGGGCAAGAGGAGAAGACAGTAGTGGCGGTGCGTTTACCTGATGCTGAAAATGTGACGCGCAAGTCGCGTGCCCGCGCTATTTTGCTGACAAATGGGGGAAAGATCGATAGAAGCATTGAGAGAGAGTAGAGGGTAACGATATGGAGACAGTCGCTAAAGAACGTGTTTTAAAGTCCTGCACACGTTTTCTCACCCATCACCACCGCCAGAGCCTACAACAGGTATTGAGCGAGCTAGCAGCGAGCATCGATCCGGAACTGGATGAAGATCGTTACGGTCAGGGCGAGCTTATCAGCGGTTTCGAGCAAAAGGTTGCCGCGTTGCTGGGAAAAGAGGCGGCGGTCTTTATGCCCAGTGGGACAATGTGCCAGCAGATAGCATTGCGCATCTGGGCGGAGAGACGCGGCCAGAATAATGTAGCCTTTCATCCGCAGTGCCACCTGGAAATCCACGAGCATCACGGCTACCAGCGCTTGCATGGCCTCTCCGGCATTCTGGTTGGTTCTCCTGACCACTTGATGACTTTGAATGACTTGAAGCACGTGGCGGAACCGCTGGCTGCATTGTTGTTAGAGTTGCCACAACGAGAAATAGGCGGACAGTTGCCCACGTGGGAAGAGTTAACCGCAATTGTTGGCTGGGCGCGTGAACGCGGCGTAGCGACACACCTGGATGGCGCGCGACTGTGGGAATGCCAGCCCTTTTATAAGCGTGAATACGCGGAGATAGCCGCGCCGTTCGATACCGTGTATGTCTCCTTTTATAAGGTGCTCAATGGTATCGCAGGGGCAATTCTAGCCGGGCCAGTAGATGTCATTGCCGAGGCGCGCATCTGGCAACGCAGGCATGGAGGAAACCTTGTGCATCTGTATCCCTATGTGCTTTCTGCCCAAAAAGGTTTGGATCAGTATCTGGGGCGCATGAATACCTACTGGAACAGAGCTAAAGAGATTGCAGCAGCGCTCACAGCGTTTCCACAGATTGAGATTGTGCCAGATCCACCACAGACCAATATGATGCACTTGTTCCTGCAAGGAGAACGCGACAGGCTCGAGGCGGCAGCGCTCGAAGTCGCGGAGGAAACAGGGGTATGGCTCTTTTATAGGCTTATGCCTACCTTCCTACCAACTTATCAGAAATTTGAGTTTGTGGTGGGAGAGGCCACCCTCGATCTTTCGCTAGAGGAAATTGTGAACCTGTTCCGCATGCTCTACAAGAAAAGTGAATAGAGAATGGAGGCAAACGGTGAGCTTATTTGACAGTACCCTGATAGCATGATAGTATGACATACAGAAGTAGCAATACAGATTAGTGGATAGTAGGAACTTCACGACAATGTTTATAGGTATTAGCATCCAGATGATCAACCCTGCCGCATGAGCGATAACGCCGGGCTTATGCGGCAGGAAGTGGCACAGGGTAGAGACAAATGTCTTTAACCCTGACGAAGCATCTTGCTCACTGGCAGCTCACGAGAAGCTGAGTGAGTAATTTTATGTTCGTTTCGTTTGGGCGCCCCTAAAAGTCAGGGTAGCCTCTTCAAGAGAACAAAAAACGTTGTTTCCTTCCTTCCTCAACTCTCACCTACTGGCGTGTATCGCACGGGCACCTCACTGCTGATTGCTCATGCATAACGCGCGCACAGCCTTCAGGCATCGCATAGACCACTTCATTTATGCATGAGAGTGTGCCCACTACCGTCCGACACCCAATTAGCGCGCCTGCTTTTTTATACACTACTGGCATGAGCAACCAGGCGCGGTTTAGCAACATTGCTTCATTGGAAGCAGAAAACAAGAAATAAACGACAAGGATCGAAGGATAAGCTAGCTATGTTACAGGTTAATAGCATTTCACTTTCATATGGGCCACGACTTGTGCTGGATAATGTATCGTTTACGGTAGCACCTGGAGAAAAGGCCGGGCTGATTGGGGTCAATGGCGCGGGCAAAAGCTCGCTGCTCAAGATAGTTGCGGGTATTCAGGAAGCTGACGGCGGAAAGGTCATGTTACCGCGCACCTATGGATACCTCTCACAGGATGTAGCGCACGAAACATCAGTGGCCGATGGCACGACTGTCCGCGATTTCATCTTTAATAGCATCGGACTTGATACGGCTATCGAAGCGTATGAGACACTGACCAATAAGATCGCGGAAGCCGCCCAAACGACCAATAATGCCCATTTGCCAATACTATTAAAGCACTTTGAGCAAGCACAGGACGCGCTTGACCGCCTGGGCTACTACGATGCCGACGCGCGCGCGGAGCAGTTGGTGGCTGGCTTGAAGCTGGGAGGCGTGACGCTCGAGCGGCTGGTACAGACATTGAGCGGTGGTCAAAAGACGAAGTTAGCGCTGGCGCGTTTGCTCTTCCAGGCCCCCGATCTCCTGCTGCTTGACGAGCCGACCAACTTCCTTGATGTTGATGCGACAGAATGGCTGATGGACTTCCTGGCCAAATATAGCGGTGCGCTGCTGATCATATCGCACGATATGGACCTGCTTGACCGCAGTATCAACAAAGTGCTGCGTCTCAACGAATTTACCCATAAACTGGAAGAATACCGGGGGAACTACAGCAGCTACCTCACTCTGGCGGGAGACGCCCTTGCCCTGATGGAGCGCACAAAGTCACAGCAGGAACGCGAAATCGCGCGGCTGCGCAAGACTTCCGAGAAACTACGAGGGTATGGCGCAACGCGTGTGAGCCAGCGTATTAATGTGGACAAGCGCATCGCCACACTTGAGGCGAGCAAACCCAATCTACCGCAGGCCAGTCGACGGATCAAGATCGACTTTCCGGTACGCCAGCAGAGCGCGCAGATCGTCCTTCGCGCTGAGCGCCTGGCTAAGCGTTACGGCACAAAGGAAATCTTTCGCAACATTAGTTTTCAGATCGAACGGGGACAGCGTCTCGTAGTTGTCGGGTTGAACGGTGCGGGAAAAACAACGCTCTTGCGTACGCTGCTGGACATCACAACCTTAGACGCTGGGAGGGTAACGATGGGTGACCGCGTTCGTTTGGGATATTACGCCCAGGAAAACGAGGGGCTTGGCTATGACAACACCCTTTTAAGCGAGGCAACAGAGGTGTTGCCAGCAGACCCCAAACGGGTACGCAGCATATTGGGACGCTTCTTATTCAGTGGCAGCAGGGTGTTCCAGCAGATAGGCACGCTCAGTGGCGGTGAGAAGACACGGTTGGCGCTGGCAAAAATGGTGCTGGATGGCCCCAACTTGCTCGTGCTCGACGAGCCAACCACCCACCTCGATGTGCTATCGCGCACTATTATTGGCGAGGCGCTAGGCGATTACAACGGCACGATTATCGCGGTGACGCATGATATCGACTTTGTGCGCTACCTGCAACCCGATACGCTGCTATTGATGCCGGAAGGTCGCATCATGGCCTATAAGACGGAGCATGACGAACTCTTGAAGAGAGCGTAATCTTTACTAAGTTTGCAGATTGAGTTGCTGAGTTGCTCAATTTGCAAATGTGGAGAGAGATTTACTCTTGACTTTTTGAAGCGCCTGGTGTACCTTTGGGTAGTACCAGGAAATCCATAGGAGAAAACATACAGTGATAACCTTTATCTAATTTTACTCAATTCGCGGAACGCATCCAGTTACATCAAGACGCTACATATTTGAATAGCGGCTCTTGCTGTACGATGTTCGACGCGAATGGTAGATGACGGTGAAGGTCTTTCCATTGTTGTTGACTACAGTAGATTATGGTATCTGCTCAACATCTTCCCCACGATTGCGGATCGGCCTTCATCCAGTCTTCGGCTTGCAGCTTTGCCAGATAGCCTGGCATCCCTAAGAATCCCATTACTCAAGACAACGAAGAATTGGAGTACATTATGTCCGAACAATCCATACGCGCCACGGGTGTTGACAATCAATCGAATACCCTCCTTTCCCGAGCGCCTCAGCGTGCTATCCTGGTCGGAGTCGATATGCCTGGAACTGACTGGCCGGTTGAAGAATCATTGGATGAATTGGCACAGTTGGCAGCAACTGCGGGTGTTGTCTGCGTCGATCGTGTAACGCAAAAATTGACCCGCCCCCACTCAGGAACACTGCTAGGCTCCGGCAAAGTCCAGGAAATCGCGGAACTGCTGCGCTTTCACGATTGCGACGGTGTAATCTTTGATCTTGAGCTGACGCCGGGACAGCATCGCACACTGGAGCGAGAGATGGAGACGCAGGTACTCGATCGTACCGCGTTGATCCTGATCATTTTTGGCCAGCGTGCACAGACGAAAGAGGGCCGTTTGCAGGTTGAGATGGCGCAGATCGAGTATGATCTGCCGCGCATAGCACGCCAATGGTCGCACCTATCACGTCAGAAAGGTAGCGTGCAGCAGCGCGGTGAAGGTGAAAAGCAGATCGAGGTAGACCGGCGCATATTACGACGTGAGAAAGAACAGCTTCCAGGAAGAGTTGGAGCAGGTGCGCACGCAGCGGCAGCTCCACCGCGACCGGCGCAAAGACGTAGGAGCGCCAGTAGTGGCGCTGGTTGGCTATACCAACGCGGGCAAATCCACATTACTCAATCGCCTTGCCAGTTCAAACAGCCTGTCTGAGAATAAGCTGTTCGCCACACTTGACCCGATGACGCGGCGCGTACGGCTGACTGGCGGCCAGGAATTTCTCCTGACCGATACTGTAGGGTTTGTACAACGCCTGCCTACCGTCCTGGTGGCGGCCTTTCGTGCCACACTTGAAGAAGTTGCCGAGGCAGACCTGCTTGTCCACGTCGTCGATGCATCGAGTCCCCACATGCTCAACCAGGTTAAGGCCGTCGAGCAGGTATTGGAAGAGATTGGCGCTGGTGGTCGCCCGGTGGTCGTAGCTCTGAATAAAGCAGACCTGCTCTCCACGGATATCACACAGTTAACGGGCATTGCCGCGGAACTACCAAAAGTACGCGTATCTGCCCTGAAAGGGATAGGTATCGATGAACTGCTGCGCTGTATCAGTGACAATCTCATGTTGCAGTTTGTCGCGCTCGACGTACTGATCCCCTACGATCGAGGTGAGTTGGTGGCACAATTCCACCAGTTTGGCACAATTGAAGAAGAAAGTTACGAGGCAAACGGTACCCGCATCCGCGGCCACATGCCGAACAATCACAGTGGACCGCTCCTCGCCTTCCAGCAGATACCAACGAAAAGTCTGCGAGCGGAGATTCATGGTAGATGAAGCCGAAAGTTGTCAGAATTTACTCAGAAAACAATGATTTCCAGTACATTGAAACCCTGCGCAGGAAACGAGAAAAGCGGCAAAAGCAGAAAGAGTTCTTTATCGAAGGGGTGCGCCCGATCAACCAGGCCATCCAGTACAATTGGACCATCAATGCTTTTGTCTATGCGAGAGATAAGGAGTTATCAGATTGGGCCAAAAATATTCTTGCGCGTGCTCCGGCAAAAACCCATTTTGAAGTACCTCTGCCACTATTGGAAAAGCTGAGTAACAAAGCAGAACCGTCGGAACTCCTCGCGCTTGTTGCTATGCCCGAAGATATCCTGTCACGTATCCCCATCGGCGAAGACATGCTCGTCGTGGTTTTTGATAGACCCGCCAGCCCTGGGAATCTGGGGACAATCATTCGTTCCTGCGACGCATTAAAAGTGGCTGGTATGATCATCACGGGTCACGCCGTAGACCTGTATGACCCAGAAACCATCAGTGCCACCACAGGTTCTTTATTTGCCCTGCCAGTCATCAGAATGCCTTCGCATAAAGAGCTGTTGCCCTGGTTTGAAATGATGCAAACCAGGCTCGGTGCCGTGCAGATAGTTGGAAGTAGTGAGAAAGCTGAAAAGGAAATCTCAGCACACGATTTTACTCCTCCTACGGTATTGCTTGTTGGTAACGAGACGTGGGGCCTCAGCGCAAGTTACCAGGAACTCTGTGATGTTACTGTTAAAATACCCATCCACGGTTCTGCTTCTTCTCTGAACGTGGCCTGCGCGACCTCGATCATGCTATACGAAATAGACAGGCAGAGAAGAAAAATACGCTGATCATTTCAGAACGTTACCTTTGGAATTCACAAAAAGAAAACGCGGAACTTCACCGCGCCGCCNNACGCCGTTCAGAAAAGTAAAACGATGAGCGGCATCCAGTATTTGAAGGCATTGCAAGCGGGGGAACTGCCCGCGCCACCGATAGCTGAACTGATGGGCATGTGGATTACCGAGGTGAGCGAAGGGCGTATCGTTTTTGCCGCGGAACCGGCGGAGTATCAATATAACCCGCTCGGCACGGTACACGGTGGTGTGGCTGCAACGCTGCTCGACTCGGCAATGGGTTGCGCGGTGCAATCTATGCTTCCTGCTGGTACAGGGTATACCACTCTAGAAATTAAGGTAAACTACCTGCGCTCGATGACAAGCAAGACCGGCGTGGTGTACAGTGAGGGCAAAATTATTCACCTGGGTGGACGAGTGGCTACCGCCGAGGGACGGATTACCGACGCCGATGGAAAACTGTATGCGCATGGGACGACGACGTGTATTGTGTTGCGGCCTCAAGGATAACTGTAATCGCGCTGTATTAGCTATTTCAAAGAGAGCAAGAGGTAGCGTTGGCACTTTTTGGGCCGAGACCTGCCAAACATGTTACAAGCGCGGAGGCAGAAGCCATTTCAACGGAGGGAGAATCTGCTCCAGCGTCGCGAGGTGGTCATAGTAGCCGCGTTGCCGCTGGATACGCCCATCTTCCAGGGCAAAGATGCTGACACCGTCAACTTGAAAAGGGCGTACTAGCCAGGACTGGCCTAACAGGCGCGGACCACGCCCGCGAACCGTCCAGGTAACGGCGGCCTGAGTTTCTGTGAAGAGTTGGCTTGCCGGTGTATAAGTAATTGAGGGCATAGTGCGAAAACGGGTGGTAAACCATTGTTCTATTTCAGCCCGCCCTCGTCTTGGATGTTTCATACCAGAGTCATACAACTCAGCGTTATCAGCGTACAATGAGACTATGGCCTGCACATTGTGCCCATTAAAAGCTTCTATCCATCGATTGACCAGCGTACGATGCAAGCTCACCCGGTTTTCGTTTTCCTGTCTAGGCATGATTGTTCCTCACATTTACATTGATAGCAATACTAGCAGTTTGGCAATAGCCCTTCAAAAGGGCGTGGTTATATTATATACTGTGCCATAAGATGTAGCTGATTTTCAATTATCGGGCGCAGATGTCACGGGAGGCCACGTTGAGCACAATAAGCACTACCAGTACCACACCATACATCGACGAAGACGCATTTCATGCTGATATCCAGTATATAGAAAGGCTCTGGCAAAGGAAGGCTATCGGTGCAACGGATGTGCCGTTGATAGATATAGGCCATGGTGCGCCGCTCGTCTTTGTGCCTATTCTCGAACACCTCGAATTTGTCTACGCGCGCCAGGTACGCTCTTTCAGCCAATCACGGCGCGTCATCATGTATCGACGCCACGAGACCTACACACACCCTGTTGGCCTGGTGGAACGAGCCGAGGAGCTTCGCGAGGTGCTGGATTATATAGGGTTGGAGGCTGTTGATTTCGTTGCACATGGAGACGCGGCCATGGTGCTCTTCGAATTTGCTGTACGCTACCCACAGCGCTGCCGCTCGCTCGTGATCATCGCACAAGGCGCGGATTACGAGATCGCGCCGCACCCTTTTATCTGGCTATTGCACGAACTCTTCGTACGCTTGCCGGTTGAACATTTTCTCCCAGCCTGGTTCCTGCGCCGCACCGTTGTTAACTATATCATGGCTCCGGGGCTGGCGACTCCCACAGTAACGCCCAGTCTCCCTCGTCACCTGATCGAGGAGCAGTTTTGCAAGATACAGCTGTGGCCTTTTGTGTATAAATTCTCGGTACTGCCTGTCATCCACTACTTCAACATGCGGAATCGCCTGGATGCGCTGACAATGCCCATCCTGCTGATCAATCGCTATGACGATGCCCTTTCTCCCGCAGCAAAAACGTACTGGCTATCGCAGCACCTGCCCAATTGCGCCGGTTACCGCCTCGTTTCAGGTGGAGAACGGTTTTTTATGTATTCACAAGCTGAAGTCGTTACGCAGCTGATTGAGCAGTTTCTTGCGAGAGATACTGCATCACTGTGACTAGCATTACTACCTAATTGTGATTGAAGTAACGGAAACTGTGCCATTCATATGGTATTCTATAGTCAGTAAGGACGAGGTGTCCTCGCGATAGTTCGCGATATTTGAGAAGGAGAAAACATGAAAACGACTACCCAGATTCTCGTAATCGGCGGGGGGCCAGCGGGTTCAACCACTGCCACCTTGTTGGCGCGTGAAGGTTTCGATGTCACACTCATGGAGAAAGAAGTGTTCCCACGCTATCATATTGGCGAGTCACTCCTCCCCTCATGTTTAGAGATTCTTGACCTGATTGACGCACGAGACATCATCGAAAAATACGGTTTTGTACGTAAAGAAGGAGGATTCTTCGCCTGGGGTAGTGAAAGGTGGGGATTGGATTTCACGAAATTGCGCCACCCATACAGCTTTCAGGTTGTGCGCTCCGAGTTTGACCATCTGCTCTTAGAGCACGCAAAAAGCCAGGGCGTAAAGGTCTACGAGGGAACTGAGATTCGAAAATTCACCTTCGATGGCGACAGGCCTAAAAGTGCTAGCTGGGCACAGCTAGATGGGGATAAAAAAACAGGTGAAATAACCTTCGACTTTCTCGTAGATGCCACTGGTCGAGCAGGCATTATGGCCATGCGCTACTTGAAGAATAGACACTATCACGAATCCTTCCAGAATGTCGCCATCTGGGGATACTGGCAAGGGGCTAGTAGTATGGCCTTTGCGCCTAGTGGAGCTATCGCAGTTGGTTCCGTTCCCGATGGCTGGCTCTGGGGTATCCCTCTCCATAATGGTACTATGAGTGTAGGGCTGGTGCTTCACAGAACTACCTTCAAAGAGAAAAGGCAGCAAGGCCATACAGCAGAGCAAATCTACATGGATGCTATCAACGAGTGTCCTCTCATAGGAGATCTCCTCACATCAGCCACCCTCATCTCCGAACAGCTAAAAACAGAACAAGATTACTCTTACATGGCTGAAAGCATTTCAGGGCCTGGCTACTTCTTGACAGGAGATGCCGCCTGCTTTATAGATCCTCTCCTTTCAACCGGTGTCCACCTGGCTACTCATGGTTCATTGTTGGCAGCGGCAAGTATTGCCAGTATGTTCCGTGGCGAAGTTACAGCGGAAGAGGCTCGGCAGTTCTATGAACATAGCTATCGTCATGCCTACCTCCGCCTGATGGTCATCGTCTCGGGCCTCTACCAGCAATATAACGGCAAAAATTCCTACTTTTGGCAGGCTCAGCAACTTACCCATAATGATTACAGCGACTCTGCTGCGCTCGATGAGGCGTTCCTATACGTCGTCACCGGCATGGAAGATCAGAAAGACATCGAAGATACTCCACAGGAATTGCCTGTAACTGATTTGACAAGCCATCTCCCAACCGAAGAAACCGAACGGGCAGTCGCCATGTACAACGTCTACAACAAGGTGTTTTTCCGCTCCTCTATCTCTGCTGAAACCGCTATCGAGGGTATGTATGTGACAACGAAACCAAGATTAGGGTTAGCGTTGGAAAAAAATGAACAGGTCATGACAACGTAGTAAAGGCTACCCAGACATCATTTCAGTTGCTGGCAGTCTACTACATCTCTCATCTCACGTCTGTTATAGTACTCAGAACAAACGTATGATTGGCTGTACTTAGTACCGTAGTTTGGAGACTCGACTATGTCTTACTTTGACCTATTGCTACGTTTTTTTCTCCAACTGGCAGTCATTTTAACCGCGTGCCACCTCGTTGGCCTGGTTGGACGCCGTATTGGTCAATCACAGGTTGTTTGTGAGAAGGGCTTACATAAATTGGCCAGATAAAAAAAGAGAGAGTCTTGCTTGATTACTTTTGAGGCATTGCAAGTTATTCAAAGCTAGCATATAATTGTACGCGAGATGCTAGAGGTTACAATTTTAACCTTACTTCAAGCAGTCTAGCCCTAGCAGGTAGACAGGAGATAGAGTGTGAACGCAGCAAATAAACCGCCATTATCAGGCTCAATCAAATTTCTCACAGGTCCACTCGCAGGTAAAATATTTCCCATCAATAAGCCAATTACGACCATTGGGCGAGAAGCAACCAATGACATCGTGATTAAAGGTGATCAGAAAGTTTCCAGGTCACATGCCCGCATTATTTGGAATAGCAACCAGTGGAGTATCGAGAAGCTCTCACCACAGAATACGCTGATCGTAAATCAGCAGCAGGTGCAACAAGCAAACCTTGGTGACGGTAATACCATCG
>DMFQ01000048.1:9278-9652 GCA_003450555.1 Ktedonobacter sp. | reverse complement strand
TCAAGTGTTTCAAGTGTTTCAGGCTACAGCTTGATTGCACCGCGCTTCTTTTCGTGGACAGTGGCATCGTGGCGTACCAATGGAATGACGGGCGCTATCAAATCGCGGTGCAAGCTGCGCAAGGCGCGTTCACTATCTGCATCTTCTACGATCAGCGTAATACCCAATTCTGATGCTCCCTGGGTAATTATAGGAATACGCTCGCGGGCAAGAGCGGTAATTGCTCGTGCTGGACTCATTGGATCAGCCGTGAAGCCAGAACCAATACACGCGCAGGCAGCCAGACCATTGCGTGATCGGACGTACCAGGCACCCATATCACCCATATCATGCTGTAACAGCGCCACAACCGAAGCAGCGGCATCTTCCTCAAC
>DMFQ01000048.1:7005-9088 GCA_003450555.1 Ktedonobacter sp. | reverse complement strand
CGGTGCACGGTGATTGCCGAGGCCCCACTCTTTTGCCGCCCCTCTGGTCCAACGACGGTACCGCGTAGAGTTGGGCGAAAGGTATTGCGCACTCGCACCGGAATGTTGCGATGGGCAATGGGGATGAGGGTTCGGGGATGCAACACTTTTGCACCAAACCACGAGAGGCGCGCTGCCTCAGCGTAAGAGAGCGCCGACAGCAAACGTGTATTCATTACCAGGCGGGGATCGGCCGTTAGCACCCCATCCACATCGGTATAGATGGAAATTTCTATGCAATCAAGGGCCGCACCTATGACGCTGGCGGAGTAGTCCGAACCATTACGACCGAGGGTCGTCACATATCCTGACGTTGAATGGCCAATAAATCCAGCCACAACCGGTACAATCTGTCGCTCGATCAAAGGAGAGATAATTGCCTGCGCATTTTTTCGTGTCTCTTCAGTCAAAGGATCGGCACCCACCGCAACGCCCAATGCCTGCTGAGTGCCAGAAAGCGTAGGATGATTGGTAATAATAACTTCCTCGCGCACAGGTGCAGCCGGCAACCCAACATCGGACACGGATGCTGCAACAAGCAATACAGAGAGGCGTTCGCCCCAGGCAGCTACGGCGGCTGTAGCAAAGGGAATCATAGACGCTGTCTCAGGATGGACATGTTGTAGAGACGACGCTTCCACTATCTGCTGTAAATTGGCAATGTCATATTCCAGGGAAATAAATGCCTTCTCAAGCTCTTTAAGTAAGGAACCGCGTCCTTCGCTATCATGAACAGCCTTCTCCGCGGCCTCGAAATGCTTCTGCTTTAATGCTTTGAGTTCTTGTTGATATGCTTCCAGTTCATTGGTATAAACAAAAGCAGCGATTCGTAATAATTGATCGGTTACTTTTGCCATGGCCGAGACAACCACGACGGGAAAAGCTTCCTCTGGATCGTGAAACGTGCGAGCAATAATCTGTGCCACACGACGAATACGTTCACCATTGCCGACGGAGGTTCCGCCAAATTTTAGAACTTGTACGTGAGTTTTCATAAGTCACCAAAGAATATCATTGGAACAATGGACCTCAGGCCCACATATTCCGCTCCAATATTGCATAGAGACGCACTACTACTATGAATGGGCGTACGCCCCTATGCAACATCTCCTAAAAGAAGACCGGTTCGTTATGCGTTTGCTGGTTCGCCAGCTTCAATAACTGATGCTTTCAACGCATGGTCAAGATCATCGATCAAGTCTTCCACCGTTTCAAGGCCAACGGAGAGGCGCACGAAATCAGGAGTTACGCCAGTCTCAAACTGCTCATCAGGCGTCAACTGTGAATGAGTAGTGCTGGCTGGATGAATGATCAATGACTTGGCGTCACCGACATTCGCCAGGTGTGAGAACAGTTCGATGTGGCGAATCAACTGTTTGCCAGCCTCTAAACCACCCTTGATACCAAAACCAAGAATAGCTCCGTAGCCATTCGTGTGATACTTTGCCGCTAAGTCGTGTTGAGGATGGCTTGCCAGTCCCGGGTAGATTACCCAGCTAACAGCAGGATGGCTCTCTAAGAACTCCGCAATTTGTAGGGCGTTCTTGCTATGGCGCTCCATACGCAGCGGCAGCGTCTCCAGTCCCTGGAGGAATAGCCAGGAATTAAAGGGTGTTGTGGCAGGACCGAGGTCGCGCAGCAGTTGTACACGTGCCTTAATGATATAGGCCAGCGGGCCAAGCGCTTCAACGTAACGCAGGCCATGATAGGAGGGATCAGGCTCGGTAAATGATGGGAAACGCCCGTTCGTCCAATCAAACTTTCCGCTATCGACGATGACGCCGCCGATGGATGTGCCATGTCCGCCGATGAACTTGGTGGTCGAGTGAACAACGACATCAGCGCCATGCTTGAATGGCTGTACCAGGTATGGTGTAGGAAATGTATTGTCCAGTATCAGTGGTACCCCATACTCGTGAGCGATATCAGCGGTGGCGCGAATATCCAGGGTATCAAGACGTGGATTGCCGACGGTTTCAGCATAGACAGCTTTAGTCCGATCATTGATGGCAGCACGGAAGTTTTCAGGGTTACGGCTATCCAC
>DMFQ01000048.1:4930-6926 GCA_003450555.1 Ktedonobacter sp. | reverse complement strand
CCTGCTTCGGCGACATTCAAAATCGCCAGCGTTTCAGCGGCCTGGCCCGAGGCAGTTGCTAACGCGCCAACGCCTCCCTCGAGAGCCGCTATGCGGCGCTCAAAGGCATCCTGGGTGGGATTCATAATGCGCGTATAGATATTGCCAAACTGCTTTAAACCAAAGAGGTTCGCGGCATGTTCCGGGCTATCAAAGACATACGAGCTAGTTTGATAAATGGGAACGGCGCGAGCATTGGTCGCACTATCTGCCGTCTCTTGACCGGCATGAAGAGATAGTGTTTCAAATCCGTAGCTGCGATTGCTGTTGAGTGCCATACTTTCTGTTTACTCCTTCAAGTACCTGTGAATTGGGCATAACATTTCATGCCACTACATATTGAGCGCGTCGGTCATCTGCCCCCATTCCTTGAGGAAAGCGTCATGACCATGCGGTGAGTCAAGTTCCACGTATGTGGAATTGCCGCCAAGTGTCCTCACTTGCTCGGCCAACCAGCGAACACGAGCCGCTGGAAAGAGAAAATCGGAACGAATACCGATAAAGAGGGCTTTGCTCCGTAAACGACGAAGCGCGGCCTCCAGCGAAGAATAGCCTTCACTGACATCATACAAATCCATTGCTTTACTAATGTATAGATAGCTGTTGGCGTCGAAGCGCTTCGCCAGGGATTCACCTTGATAGTAGAGATAGCTTTCCACCTCAAAACGCTCAGCAAGATCAGCCGTGCGACTCGGAGTAGGTAGAGCCTTGTTGCGAGCTTGCTGCCTGGCAAAGCGCATCTCCATGGCTTCCTCGCTCTGGTAAGTAACCATAGCCAGCATCCGTGCTATCGAAAGGCCAGCAGCTGGCCCATGACCAGGCGCGTAATTTCCTCCCTGCCAGAGTGGATCCACCATAATAGCCTGCCGCCCTACTTCGCTGAAGGCGATAGCCTGGGCAGTCAGAGCCGCTGTGGCTGCTACCACAATAACCTTCTGCACCAGTTCTGGATAGGTGACTCCCCATTCCAGCGCCTGTTGCCCACCAATCGAGCCTCCGGCAACCATAGCTAATTGGCGCACACCCAGGTGCTCAAGCAGAACCCGTTGCGCGCTCACCATATCTCGGATAGTCACTACAGGAAAACGCAAACTATAAGGCTCTTTAGTGGTCGGATCTATTGATGATGGACCAGTACTGCCATAGCAACCGCCAAGGACATTTGAGCAGACAACGAAGTATCGCGAGGTGTCGAAGGGCCGTCCTGGGCCAATTAACAGGTTCCACCATGCTCGTTTCGGGTCATCAGGATATTGGACATCATGGGCATGTGAATTCCCTGTCAGCGCATGAGTTATTAAGATGGCGTTATCACCCTGCGCATTGAGGCTGCCCCAGGTTTCATATGCCAGCGTGACGGGGCCAAGCTGCCCACCATGCTGCAGTGGCAATGAATCGAGGGTATAGGTGAACAATTGGTCTGCAGAAGTAAGCTGCTTCCTTTCTTCAACAGGTAGTTCACGCTGTGCCACCATCGCACCCTCCTTTCCTAAAATTGAGTATAAAAAACCTCGACCCTGACAGGGGCGAGGGGTAAACAGTTTCGCGGTACCACCCTGATTTGCCGATACCTCACGGTATCAGCCTCAATAAGTGCTGGAGAAATCTCAATGGACGTGGGTATATTTGTCGCACTTGTCGCACTTGTTGCAAATGTTTCACTTGTTTCACTTGTTTNNTTCGCGGTACCACCCTGATTTGCTGATACCTCACGGTATCAACCTCGGTAAGTGTGCTGGGCACATTCATCCAGCGACACTCTAGAATGTAACGGGTTCAACCGGCTCAGCCTACCTCCTCTAAGGAGATTCAGCCTGCAACTCGGAGGTCATTTTCAACGTTGGTGCGGCACTGACTTCTCATCATCGTCAATTCTCTGTAGCCGTCCACGCCGTTTACTCGTCCTCTTCATAGTTTTTATTGTTAACTTAAGTGGTAAAGTACACAATGTGCAGCC
>DMFQ01000048.1:4411-4690 GCA_003450555.1 Ktedonobacter sp. | reverse complement strand
TTAGTAAGTATACAGAAGAATCTCAAGGAATGTCAAGGGAAATCGCAAAGAAAAAGTTTCATTATGCACAAACATGCGAATGGGCGCTTTCAATGGAGCGCCCATTCGCATGTTTGTGCAATATTCAGCGCGTTCAGCCAGCTTTTAGAATGCCTGACTTGGTTGACCAAACATCACTCGCCCACGCCGACCATGCTGCCCAAAGAGCAGGTACAGCAGAGGGCCAAGGACAGGCGTTGACCAGATGACCAATAGCCAGAGTATCGTACCAACCGGGGA
>DMFQ01000048.1:2861-4146 GCA_003450555.1 Ktedonobacter sp. | reverse complement strand
ACAGCCACGATTGCCTGACATTGAAAGTCTCCTTATACTAAGGCATCGAACCCAAACCGTTCACAAAAGCAAACAGGTCCGGCTAGAGAACGCTATTGTAATTGTATTTCACTTCACTGCCTCATTTACGTGTCAGTTATAGCTTATGTTGCAAATCATTCATCATTCAGATAAGGAAAAATCTCTTTGCCACCCGCATCGCGAGGGCGTGATAGGCGTGCTCATAGCAGCCGACGAAACGGACTATGTCACCACCCCAGCCACGTTTGAAGCGGTATACTCCTGCCATAGCTTCTTCCTCCCCCTCTGTTTCAGGAATCCCCCAGAAATCGTACTGGATTGCGCCCTGGCTTTTGGCCCAGCGGATAGCCTCCCATTGCAGCAGGTAATTGGGCATCAAGTTGCGGTGTTCATTACTCGACGCGCCGTAGAGATAGATAGCTTGTTTTGATAGGAGAACCACAAAGATGCCGGCCAGGAGGTGCCCAGCAAATTCTGCTAAAAGGAGACGAGCCTGTTGTCGAGAAGCAAAAAGGTGCCAGGCTTTCAGGTAATAATCAAATGTATGTATCCCAAACTGGTCACGCTCCCCGGTCGTTTGCATCAGTGCATACCATGCCTGTACGTCTTCAACCGTTTGTGCTACCCGTATGGTGACACCTTTGCGCTGAGCCAAACGCAGATTGTAGCGCCATTTCTCTTTCATTCCCGCCAATAAGGTTGGCTCATCTGGCGTAATATTCAGTACGATACTGCGTACAGGCTGTATAGGGGGAGCAGGAAACAAGAGCATTGGCAGGGGAACCAGCGTTGCCTCGACCACGGGATAGGTATCTTCTGTTGTGGGCGAAAACAATGGATGCTCTCCCGAGCGAGACAATAGAACCGCAGTTACCACTCTATTTGGCTCCATACGTAATGCCAGAGCGCCCCTTCTGCAAAGATACGTGTTCAGTTGAGTAAAGAATGCCTGGCACAAAAAGGGATCTGACCAGTTGATCGCCGGTCCCTTTGGAATATAGGGCAAGATGGCCTGCCCAGAAGGGGAGATGAGGAGCAGTGCGGCACAAGACCTGTGCCGCCGCAACCACCTTCTGTTGCTCTTCATCCCAAAGTGAGAGGCGTAAAGGTTTCCATCCAGCGCTAGCCTTGAGTTCTCCCCAGCCCCAGCTTTGCAGGAAATGCCCGCCTGGATGTCCATCTATGAATTGATCCCACTTCTTCCACTCAGAATCAGGTACACTACGCAAGACGTAGCGGTGTAGCAACATACAGTAACTCCCGC
>DMFQ01000048.1:1051-2622 GCA_003450555.1 Ktedonobacter sp. | reverse complement strand
CCGGTAATTTTATTGAGATATATCACAAGAACAAATAATATGTTGGTCCTTTTGACCAACAGGAGGCACGTGGTGAATATTGTGATCCTTGGTTGTGGCCGTGTTGGCGCAAGACTGGCTACTATGATGGAGCGTGAAGGACATACAGTCTCGGTTATCGACTATAGTAGTGAAGCTTTTCGTCGGCTGGAACCTGATTTTAGTGGCACTACGATTATTGGCAACGGCGTCGACGAAGAAATTCTTATCCGCGCTGGTATCAAAGAGGCGGATGCCTTTGCCGCCGTTACCAACGGCGATAACCGGAATATCATGGCCAGTCAAATTGCTAAAGAGATCTTCAATATCAAGAAGGTCGTCTGTCGCATTTACGATCCAATACGAGAGAGTACGTATAATGAACTTGGCCTTGAGACATATTGCCCCACAATAATTGGAGCGCAAGCGCTGTTTGATGCCCTCTCTAGCGACAAGCAGAAGAAAAAAGCTGAAAGAGGATAGAGGAACAAGAGGAGCAAGAGAAACAGTATGTATATTATTATCGGTGGCGGCGGCGACGTCGGCTACTACCTCACAAAGAGCTTGTTAAGCCAGGGACACGAGGTTCTCCTGCTGGAAAAAGGAGCGACTCGTTACCTGTCACTCGCCGAAGAACTCGGTCAATCAGTTGTTCGTGGTGATGCTTGCGAAGCACGAACAATGGAAGAGGTTGGTGTAAACCGTGCCGACGTTGTAATTTCTGTTACAGGTGAGGACGACGATAACCTGGTCATCTGCCAGATGGCAAAGGAACGCTTCAAAGTTGCCCGCACTATCGCCCGGATCAATAATCCTAAGAACGAACTGCTTTTTCAAAAGCTAGGTATTGATATCACCGTCAGTCCCACAAGATCCATTCTCTCGCTGATTGAAGCAGAGCTACCAGGCTCTACATTTGTGACGCTTATGACACTCAAAAGAGCGGGATTAGGCATCATAGAGGTACGCGTGCCCGAGGATTCGCCAATTGTGGGGAGAACGTTAAGCGCAATCAAGCTCCCGCGAAGTGGCAATATCGCTCTGATCATACGGGACAACGAACATATTGTGCCGGTTGCTGACACAAAGATTCTTGCTCACGACGAGGTCTATGCACTGGTCAATCGCGAAGGTGAAGATGCGCTGCGCGATGCATTGGGCGCGACGCGCTAACTTTATAAAGCAAGAGTGCTTTACCACCAGTGAATGGCGGCAAAGCACTCTTTTTGTTACTGCTCCCCTGTTTCCGAGTGCGGCTCTTCGGCACCTGGCGCATCCGGTACAGGACGCAACAGATTAATATGCTCCTGATGGATTGAGGTTCCTTTAACTGAAGGGGTCAATGTTTTTTTGTAGTCACCTGCCTCAGCTTCTCGAATATGCAACCCATTCTGGTCAACTGGCTTAGCATCAATCTTCTTATGTCTGTGCAAAAGTGCGCCTGGAGACCGAATAACCAGAGGTTTACGTTTATGTTCAAGCATCTGGTCGGCCGTCTTGCCCTTTGCCGAATTATAGAGACTGACGATGACCACCCAGGCAGCCGCCACTAT
>DMFQ01000048.1:600-835 GCA_003450555.1 Ktedonobacter sp. | reverse complement strand
CTGCGATGGGGTGCAATCCAACCGCGTGCCCTACGATGCGAGGCCCCAGGATATTACTCTCTAGCAGCTGTACAAAAATGAAGTAGACGATAATCCAGATCGTGCGTGGAAACGGGTCGGGCAATATTAACGATATGAGTACAGCGGGAATAGTGGCCAGTGCCGGACCAACCATCGGGATCGTCTCGAAGAGAAACCCTAAAAAGGCAATAATGATCGCGTAACCGCTCAATCC
>DMFQ01000048.1:0-371 GCA_003450555.1 Ktedonobacter sp. | reverse complement strand
ATATAGTTGCCGACAACGCGATTGAGGGCGTCTTCAAACACTCCAACCGTTTTGAGAGACTGTTCCGGTACAATACTTCTCAAGTTCTTACGAATATTCCTTCCATCAAGCGTAAAGTAGAAGCTCAAGACGAGTATTAACAGGATATCGATGAAAGCGTTCGTTACAATAAAGGCTACATTCACTACATTGGTAGCCGCCGTCTGAGCGATGCCGAGTAATTGCCCTTTGACCTGATTGATTGCATCGTTAATGCTCGTCTGTGAAATACCTCTTTGTACCATGAAATCATTCAGGGATTTGAACTGATCCGGAAGAGTAATAAAAAATTGTGTGACTATCGCCTGAAAACTGAGAACTTGTTGAATCAA
>DMFQ01000132.1:24319-25361 GCA_003450555.1 Ktedonobacter sp. | reverse complement strand
GCGTCGACGGGCGGGACCGCTCCCCTATTGATCGTGAATGGCCCGGCGGTGCAGCAGCTCAATATCAATAGCGGCGTCAATTGCTTTGGGCCAGGGGTGCGCGCGAATGCCACGATTGGACGGGCGATCAGGCTCATTTTGATGAATGTGGGCGGCGCTATTCCTGGAGTGCTGGATAAGAGTTGCCTGGGACATCCCGGGAAGTACAGCTATTGCATCGCGGAAGACGAGGAGGGCAATCCCTGGGAGCCTTTGAGCGTCGAGCGTGGCATGCCGCCAGATGTGAGCGCGGTAACAGTCTTTGCGGGCGAGGCTCCGCATTATGTCATCAGCCAGCTTGGCGGAACGGGCGAACGGCTGGTGGGGGCGATTGCCAATACGATGCTGGGAATGACCTATATGGGTGGCAACTGGGTGGTGGTGCTGTGTCCTGAACATGTGACGATCTTTAAGCAGGAAGGTTGGTCGAAGGCGCAGATTCGCAAGGCGGTGTATACACGGGCAATACGCCCCGTGGCCGAATTCAAACGGCTCGCAGGTTTTCCTGATAGCGCGATCGCGGAGCAGGAGGAGGAGATAATGTACCACAATGTAGCGACGCCTGATGATTTGTTGATTGTGACGGCAGGCGGGAAGGCGGGCGGTTTCTCGGCTGTGATTCCTCCATGGGCAGCAGGGGCGGATTCGCGCGCAGTGACGAGAGCGGTCGGCCTGTGTATCGATTGTTAGACATGGTAATGATGGTTAAGCGTGGTAGGGCATAGATTTCCGCAAATGTACAAGCGTGTCAGAAAATTACAGTATACTAGCATCGAGAGGAGATGGAGATGGCTGAACCTTTTGTTGTGCTTGATCCGACATTAGAGGTGGAAGTGGCGCGAGTGGAACGGGCGGCGCGCGCGAACCAGGTTGGCAGGATCGGGCTGCTGGATAACGGGAAGACCAATTCGGAGCAACTGCTGAAGCTGGTGGCGCATAAGATGGCAGAGGCCTATCCTGGCGTGGAGATCAGGTATTACCGCAAGCCGGGGGCCTATCGACC
>DMFQ01000132.1:22718-24218 GCA_003450555.1 Ktedonobacter sp. | reverse complement strand
GGTGATTGAGGGTCATGCTCTTCGTGCAGTGTGTACGACGGATTGATGATCGAGCAACGCGGCAAGCCTGCAGCGGTGATATGTACCGAACAATTTGCTAGCTCGGCGCGTATGACAGCGCAGACCTTTGGCATGGCGGGCTTCCCTTTCGCGGAAATTCTGCATCCAATTGGCCGTGTGAGTGAACAGGAGTTGGCCGAACGGGCGGCAGTGGCGTTCCCCCAGGTGATGGCTATCCTGCAAGGAGAGTTGACATCCGCACGCTCATGACGTACCATTACAGGGGTTAGAGAGCGGATCAACATTGCAGAATAGCGGGCTAAGGCCGGAAGTACCCACCAGGAGAGCTAATCCCGACGACACCATTGGAGAGAATATTTTTGAAGGCAATCGCGATCTTTTACCAGGGACGCAAAGAAGCCACCTCTGAAGTTGCTGACCGGCTCATCCCAATTTTGCAGCAAAAGGGGCTTGAAGTACGTGTCGTCGATACCAGGTACCAGGGGGAAGATATGCCCGATCCATCACTGAAAGGGTATGAACTGGCCCTTGTGTTAGGTGGCGATGGCACTATTTTACATGCCGCGCGGCTATGTGCATTCGCGGGGATTCCAATCCTGGGCGTCAACTTTGGGCGCGTGGGATTTCTGTCCGAGCTGGAACCAGGTGAATTAGAGACGCATTTGCCCTATTATGTGAACAGGGATACGTCGGTCTGGCTGGATACGCGCGCGATGCTGCACGCAACGCTGCAACAGAACGGAAAGAGCGAAGAGTTCCTTGCCCTTAACGATATTGTGCTTGCGCGCGGGACGTGGCCACGCGTAGTGCAGGTGCGCATCTGGATCGATGATTACTATTACAATACGACGTACGCCGACGGCGTGATTGTTTCGACCGCGACAGGTTCGACCGCTTATAACCTGGCGGTTGGCGGGCCGCTGCTGCACCCACAGGTGTTGAGCACGGTGATCACGCCGATCGCGCCGCATCTCGCCTCGAACCGTTCGCTGATCTTACCACCGGAGGCCACTATCAGATTGCAGATTTTCACCGGCTCACAGGACGGGGTTTTCTCCGCCGATGGGCAGATGAACCGCGAGATAAAAAATGGCGCCACGATTACCGTGCGCAAGAGTCCTTATGTAACGCAGTTTCTTAGACGTAGGAAGCCGACACAGTTTTACCAGATTATCAACGACAAGCTGAAAAGCGAGCATGACGAGTCAACCAATCAGTAAAGAGTATGTTATTAGAGCTAACCATCAAAGATTTTGCAATCATCGACAATCTACACCTGCGACTGCACCGGTTGTTCAACGTTTTTACGGGAGAGACGGGCGCGGGTAAGTCGATCATTATTGACGCCGTTAATGCGCTGCTGGGCGGTAAAATCGGCGCGGAGTATGTGCGCGCGGGCTGCGAACGGGCCACCGTTGAAGGTGTCTTCTCCATCGGGTCATTACCAGCTATTTCTGACGAGTGGCAGACGCTGCAGGC
>DMFQ01000132.1:21456-22622 GCA_003450555.1 Ktedonobacter sp. | reverse complement strand
AGTAGTTTACAAAGGCTGCAAGTGGATGCGGCCAGCGCCGATGCGAGCATTGCACTCGCCGCACTGCTGCATGAATACGATATCACGCCCGAGGATGGTCAACTGATCCTTTCGCGCGATATTTTCCGCTCCTCGGGGCGCACGGTGGCACGCATTAATGGGCGCGCGCTCTCGCAACAGATACTGCAACAGGTGGCGAGTTGGCTGGTGGATATCCACGGCCAGAGCGAGCATATGAGCCTGCTGCGCCCGGACCAGCACGTGAATTTCCTGGATCGCTACGCGGATCTGCTGCCGCTGCGGTCAGAGTTGGGCGCGAAGGTGACGGAGTGGCGCAACGCGCGCAAGACGCTGCAGGTGATGCAGCAGACCGATCGAGACCAGAGCCGACGTGCGGAGTTCCTGCGCTTTGAGATCGAGGAGATCGAGAAGGCCGAATTGCGACCCGGTGAGGTTGAGGAACTGGAGGAGGAGCGCAAGGTGTTGAGCAATGCGGAGCACCTGCGCGAACACTGCGAGCTAGTGTACGGGGCAATCAAAGGCGCGGACGTGGGCAGCGATGAATTCAAGCCCGCGCTTGACCAACTGCGTGTCGCGCAGCGCAGCTTGGGCGAGTTGTCACGCATGGACAAGAGCCTGCAAGAGTACGCCGATAACCTGGCGGAGGCTGTCTATCGACTGGAGGACGTGGCCGCGAGTATCAGCAGTTACGAAAGTGATATAGAGGATAATCCGCGGCATCTCTCGGAAATTGAAGAGAGACTGGACCAGATCGCACGCTTGAAGCGCAAGTACGGGGCGGCATCGATCGAGGAGATTTTGCAGCGGGCCGCCGAGGACGAGGCCGAACTGGAGACGATCACGAACCGCGACGAGATCATCGCGAAGTTGCAGCAGCAGGATAGCGAGTACCGGCGTGAGATCGGTCAGATCGCCCAGCAACTCTCGGCACGCAGGCAGGAGGCGGCGCAGCGCTTATCCGTGGCAATGGAAGCGCAGTTGAACGACCTGAACATGAGACGGGCGCGCTTCGCGGTGGAGATTGAGCAGGTGCCCGATGAGCAAGGGGTACTCGCCAGTGTGAATGGCGAGCCGGAGCAGTACTACGCCTGCGATTTGACCGGGATCGACCGCGTGCAGTTTCTGATTGCGCCGAATCCCGGCGA
>DMFQ01000132.1:18629-21304 GCA_003450555.1 Ktedonobacter sp. | reverse complement strand
CGCACCTGCCGCAGATCGCGGCGTTTGCCGATACCCACTATAATGTGAGTAAGCAGATCTTTGATGAGCGCACGGTAACGATTGTCAACGAGCTGCGACCAGAGCAGCGCGTGCGCGAGATCGCTCACATTATGGGCGGCAACGTGACGGAATATTCGATGAAGAGCGCCGAGGAGATGCTGGCGCGAGCTTTTCTGTGGAAAGAGAACTTCGCGAGGAACATGCAGGAGAAGGCAAAGGATTTCATTATATGAACAAGAAGGTCTTAAGCACGATATTGTTATTTTCTGTCTTTATTGGTTTTTTGTGGTGGGGGGTGGCGTGGCTCTTCTTCCCGAGCGACGCTGAAACGAAAATCTTTGCGCTGCTGCTGCTCGGTTGTGCCGGTTACGCAGGAGTCTCTATTCTGCTGCTGCCACGAAAAAATCAGCCATGATCATATTGGTTAATTAGTGCAGTAGGAAGATTGTATGATTGATGAATTGCCAACGACGCCGTTGGTTGTACGCCTGGCTACCCCCGAAGACATCTCTCAGATTGAAGTGCTTGACAGCTTGAGTTCATCACCCACGCGCGATATCCACCGGGATATGGAGAAGTACTTTGGCTCGGTGGACCCCTCTACCCACGAGAGAACGCTCATCTTCCTGGGTGAAGTGGCAGGTGTCGTGGCTGCGAAGGCTGAACTTATGCTTCCTCCACAGGGCATGCTCGATACTACTCCAAGCTTTGGCTATGTCAAGCGGGTCGTGGTCCACCCGGATTTTCGTAAGCAGGGGCTGGCACGCCAATTGATGCAGCACATCATCACGTTTGCGCATACGGAGCAGCAGATCAATGCGATTGATCTACACGTGTGGGAGGATAATGTGGCGGCGGTACGACTCTATGAATCGCTCGGTTTTGAATTGCAGCACCGGGAGCTGTATTTCCGATTGTCTCTTTGAGGATATGATCTTGCGGTTGTGATTGGTGGGGTAACCTTTTTTGTGACGCAACAGAGTACCGCTTCGTTCTAAGTGTCAGGCCGAGAAGACCCTTTTTGGTTATTTGATGGTTAGAAGAAGATGATCAGCTCGGTACTTTGTTGGGGAGGTACATGCGCTCAATCCTGAAACAACGTTCTGGTACGGTGTGCTCATACAACGCCAGTTTGTTTTGAAGTAAGGAATAGTAACGCGCACAACTATGGCACAGCGCTCTGTATTTACGCAGACTACTCAACCAAAGGAAGATCACACCACAACCAGATACCGATGGATGAATCGCTTCTTTACCAATGATGTGTCGCCTGACAATTATCCAATTATTAAACTACAACGAAGGGCCATTTGGATCGGTCTGGCGCTCATATTACAGGCAGCAAATGAAATACCTCATGACCGCTATCTGCCGTATTTAAATCCCTTTGGTTCGCTGATCCCCTTCGCCTTGATTGCAGGAAGTTTTATTGCAATGGCGATGGCATTTCGGCCCACTAGCTTGAAACAACAGACCCTGCGCGGCCATCCGCGCCGTTGGCAGCGTATTATGCTCATAATGATGCTGTTTGTGACGATCATTGGCTGTATCTATTTCATCTATTGCATAATCCTGGGCTTCCTGCCGCCTGAATTCTCAAACGATGGGACCTCGCTCGATACAAATGCAGCGATCCTGCTGCTGCAGGGGCGAAACCCGTATACAGATTCCAATATGCTCGACGTGGCACGGCATTTCTCGATCCAGCCTAACTGGACGACGCCACTGCAGAAGGGACAATTCGCCAATCGGGTAGAGTATCCGAGCATGGTCGATTTGCAGAGGGTTCTCAATACCGACTTAAAAAAGGGGACAGCGCCCGAATTTGAGTCGAAGGTGAGTTATCCCGCGCTTTCGTTTCTGACGCTGGTACCGTTTGCTTACTTTAACGATATGAATGTGGTGCCGTTCTACCTGTTGAGCTACCTGCTGCTTATCTATATAGCATGGAAGGTGGTGCGGCCAGAGATGCGGATCTGGGCGCTGCTATTCGGTATGGCGAACGTTTCTATGTGGTCCTCCACGGCAGGCGCCAACCTTGATATCTTCTATACGCTACTCATTGTGCTGGTGTGGCTCTTACGCGATAAACGCTGGAGCTCCGCTCTCTTTCTGGGCCTGGCACTGGCGAGCAAACAGATCGCGTGGTTCTTCATACCTTTCTACTTGATCATGGTGCTGCGTCACTACGGTCTGAAAGAGTGCATTTACCGGCTCGCTATCTCTGCTACCGTCGGCCTGGCCTTTAACCTGCCCTTTATCCTGTGGAATCCGCAGGCATGGGTTGCGGGAGTACTGGCTCCTGTCGCCGATCCAATGTTCCCAATGGGCGTGGGGCTGGTCAACCTCAGCGTTGCTCACCTGTTGCCTTTCTTCCCCAAATGGGTGTATACGGTCATGGAAGGTATGGCAATGCTGGGATCGTTGGTGTGGTACTGGCGTATCTGTAAAAAGATTCCCGAGGCGGCGATGCTGCTGGCTGTTCTGCCGCTCTTCTTTGCCTGGCGCAGTTTAGCATCGTACTTTTACTGTGCGGCCTACCCGATGTTTATCCTGATGGCTGCGAAGAGGCCTTTCAGTAAGAAGCCGCGTACAGTTGAAAACCAGAGCAGCAGTGTTGGTTTTGCTTTTGGCAAGAATGATAGGCCGCTGGC
>DMFQ01000132.1:7959-18468 GCA_003450555.1 Ktedonobacter sp. | reverse complement strand
GATACTGTCTCGACTCTTTTTCCCCTTCGTGTTACAATCCACAACGACAGAACAAGAAATATTGTTACGAGGAAAAGAATAGATCATGACACGAAAAAAAGAAGATATATCCCCTCTTTCTCAGGAAGAGAACGCGCAAGTACAGTATTTGCTTGAGCAACTTCACGGGATCGCCAATAAACTTCATGCCAGTACGAACGAGGAAGAGGCGAAGGGCGCTTTAAGTGAGATCAATAACCTGGCGGAAGCAGCGCAGGTTGCGCTGCTCAAGGCACTCTCTAAAGAACATGAAAGCGATGCTGCCGATATTGCCCTCGCCCTCAACGAACTCAGCCCCAACAAAAGCGTGCGGAAAGAGGCCCGCCGCTCGCTGTTCCGGTTGGAAGAAGCAAAGGTGTCTCCGCAATGGAAGCCACCAGTGGTGCATACACCGGTCGTCAGTCTTCCTGTTGCTCATCAGTCGCGCTTCTGGCGAGGCTATGTCACGCAGTCACGCGAAGAAGGCGAGATACAACTTATTCTATGTTGGGAGCAGGGAATCGATTACAGCGATGTGCGCATGTTTATTTTCATACTCGACTTCTGGGAGCAGGGCCTCAAAGAATTTATTAACGACACTACCAACAAGCGCAGTGTGGATACCCAGATTCAGCATTTGAGGACGCAGTTAAAAGATATCACGATAGTGGATTGTACACTCGCGGAGGGACGCCGTTTACTGGAAGAGGCACTCGCGGTGAACGCGTGGCGGGGAACGGCACCACATAAAGAATACCGGCATTATCTCCCTCTCTTCAAACAACTGGTGACCAATGCCAAGGAGGTGGGAGAAGATCGCGGTCTCAGCTTCATTAACCCCGATTTAGAGATAGATGAAGTGGCAGCTACTTTTGTGAGTGCCTGGTCACTGGGAGATTTTGGGTTAAGCTATGACCTGCTCGCGAGCGACAGCCAGCTGCGCGATGGACTTGAACGCGAGGAATGGATTGAACGGCATCATAACTGGGCTACTGAAGCGCGACCCTCACGCTTCGATCTCAGTTTTGTACGCGATCGCGAGGTCAGTAAACCGGCGCTGTGGCTGCCATCATCTGTGAGTGGAAGAAGTGGAAGTTCGCTAAAAGAGGTTGAAATTGGCTGGTCACTTGAACTGAGCGAATCACAGTTGAGCGGCACTTTAAAAGAGATGCCAATGGGCACCGTGGTCAACAAGGAAACGGGAAGATACTGGTTCTGGACAAGCTATACGCTGGTACGCAAGCAGGAGAGATGGCATATTCGGCAGATGATGGATGAAGGGGCCAGGGCGCAGGGACTACCAGCCACTGAATTACAGCAGCGTATCAAAGAACACGATGATCACATCAATGGGATACTGCAACAGAATCCAGGCGATGATCAGAAGCGCCAGCTCAGCGAAGAGCTTGTCTGGCGGATAACACAGACCATCCACTATGATGACGCGCTGATAGTGCACTTCCCGCTGGACCGAACGTTCCTTGGAGATGCTTATAACCGCTCGATTGGAATCGGTGCAATTGAGCGAGGAGAGGTCTATCTGGAACGATTGGCGCGCAACTTCGCGGAGCAGCGGGGCGAACTACTCCGGCTACTGTCGATCACGCAGCAATCGCTCGCAGTGGATTACCGCGAGCGGGGCATGGAAGCGCGAGGCGAGCAGTTTGAGGCACTTGCCGAGACAAGCATTCGCGAAGCGCTAGCCCTGCAAAATGATGTCGCGGGACACGCGGTGCTGGCCGAGTTGCTGATGAGGCATGGGGAGAAGCTCGACGAGGCGGAGAGCGAGTTACAACTGGCAAGGGAATTGGCGACGACCAGCGAAGAAGAGGCGATGATCGAGAGTGACATGGGAAATATCGCTGTCGAGCGCAGGGACCTTGAGGATGCCCTGCGACATTACCAGCGTGTGGCAGAGATCGAGCCAAATTTCGAGGGCATCTGGTTCAGAATTGGCTTTATGCAGCGCAACCTGCAGCGCTTTGAAGAGGCCAAGGCAACCTACTTACACGCCATCGAGCGAGAGCCACAAGAGATGCCGCCTTATTCCGAACTGTGTGCTATCTATTTGAATGAGCGAGAGTTAGGGAAGGCTCGTGAGATCGTGGAGCGCGGTCTGCGCAATATTCCCAGGTCGGCGCATTTACTGGCGCTACTCTCATCGGTCTATTTAGAGAGCGGCGATCTGCGTCGAGCGCAGGCGACATTAGCAGAAGCGGAACAGATAGAACCAACGCTAGAGATTGTACAGAGCATACGCGAAGAATTGAACCGCCGACAGAAGAAATGATACTGTGAGAAGATGCGAACAGCACGAGACAAGGAGGTAAGTGAGTATGACTAAGAAGAAAAAAGAGCAGAAAGTTACTATTACGCAGGAAGATGAGGCTCAGGCGCGAGCGGTACTTGAGCAATACCACACGATAGCTGGGAAACTGCGTTCAAGCGTAGACCAGGAGCAGGAGAAAGCAGCGCTATCCACTGTTTCAAGCCTGACAGAGGCAGCTCAAATGGCGCTGCTCAAGGCGCTCTCCAGAGAACATCACACAGATGCGGCTGATGTCTTGAACGCAATTTACGAGCTGAGTCCAATGAAAAGCATCCACAAGGAAGCGCGTCGCTCGCTGATCCGGCTCGAAGAAGTCAGGATTTACCCGCAGTGGGAGCCGTCAGTTGAACGATTATCTCCTATCGATGAGATACGAAGCGCGGCCATTATGGAGGAAGCAAGCTACCCGGCTCGCTTCTGGAAGGGTTACGTCACTGATAGTCGTGACGTGGGCGAAGTACAGCTCATGCTGTTGTGGGAGCAGGGAAAAGATTATAAAGATGTGCGTATACTCGGATTTCTCCTAGAATTCTGGCACGATGGGGTCAAAGATTTCTTTACCAGAATCGAGAGCAAGCGCAGTGTCGAAAGGCTCGTCGAACAGACAAGTACAAACACTGACCTTGTCGACTGTTCACTTGCAAAGGGCCGTCGTTTAATCGAGGAAGCGCTGGCAGTGAACAAAAAATATGGCACCCCTATCCACAAGGATTTCCGCCTCTCGCTCTCGTTAGTGAACAAACTGGTGCTGGAAAATCCCGATATCCCCGACGAGGAGGAAGAGGAAGAAGAGTTCGAGGAGGAAATTGACGACGATGAGATTAGCGCGCAACTAGCGCCGTTTGCAGTTGTAACCGGTTTTATTGAAGCATGGGCGTCTGAAGAGTATGACAAGGCCTATAACTATCTCGCCAGCGACAGCAGGTTACGTGAGGGACTCAGCCAGGATGAATGGGTGGAGCGGCGAGAGGAATGGGCAGATGAAGCTGAGCCCGAGGATTTGAAGCCGGTTTTCATCCATGAGCTTGAAGTCAAGAAATCTGGCATCTGGCTGCCCAATCCATTCAGCCGCGGTGCCACTAACACCGAAAAAGAGGTCGAAGCCGGCTGGTCAATCGAATTAGCTGATACTATTGAGGAGGGCCAACTGCCCGAACTGCCCCAGGAAACTATCTTCTATAAAGAAACCGGACGTCACTGGTTCTGGACCAGTTACAAGCTTGTAGACGAACCTGGAGGGTGGCGCATACTCGACATGGTTGACGAGGGGAAAAACGCGCAAACAATTGCCGTGGCTGAGCTGCGGAATCGCATCAAGAATCAAAATAAGCAGATTGAAGAGATTACACGGAAGCACAACCCAACAGATCCCGACGCGCTCCAATACATTGAAAAAGTTCTCTTGCACACAGCGCTGGCCCTCTATTATGATGATGCGCTGATTAAACAAGATCCACACGATGACATGACCTATTATGATGCCATTGGGCGAACAGTACTTTTACGAGATGTGGAACGCAGGATAGCGTACCTGGAAGAGTTAGCGCGGCAATTCCCTGAAAAACGGGGAGAGGCATTGCTACAAATCGGCGAACTACAGGTAGACTTGAGCGAGAAGTATGACGAGCTAGAAGATGAAGAGGAACGCACAGAACACTTCCAGGAGCTTGCTGAGGCAACATTGCGCGAGTCATTGACGATCGAGGATAGCACTGTGGGCCGTATCGCCCTGGCCGATCTGTTCCTGAATATTGGAGACGATGAGAAGCTTGACGAGGCTGAAGACGAGCTGCATCATGCACAGACCTTAACTAGCGACAATGAAGAGTTGGCGATCATCGAATGCCGCCTGGGCAGTGTCGCGACTGAGCGAGAAGAGTACGAAGCTGCACTCAGCCATTATCAACGCGTCGAAGAACTCGATCCGGCTCATGGGGATACAAAGTACAATCTTGGCAGCACGCAACACAAGTTGGGAAGAACAGAGGAGGCAATAGCCAACCTCAAACAGGCCATCGAGAGTGATCCTCAAGCTATAGATGCGTATGCTGAATTGTTCAGTGTCTATCTAGACGCGAACCAGGTATCCATGGCGCGGGAGGTCTTAGAAGAAGGGATAGAGGCTATACCCTCCACGATAGAATTACGCCTGCTGCTCGCGTCGACATATATCAAAGAAAATGATTTACGCGGAGCCGAGGAACTGGTGAGTGAAGCAGAGAAAATCGATCCATTCGATGAATCAGTACGAATGTACCGGCAGGTACTCACGATAAGTAAACATCTACCGCCAGCTCGTAAGAAAAAATCAAAGAAGAGATGATAGAACACGAAGAGAACATTACATATCACACCATAACGCTTGGGGCGCTGACACGCGAGGGTGACGCGGCGGCTGAAATTAGCGTGCTGGATGGAGAGGGTACGCAACAGACCCAGACGGTCCGCGTACCCGCTGGCCTTATGGGAGAGCGGGTGACGATTGCGGTCGAGGCAGCCGCAAAGCGGCGTCCAGGAAAACGCAGCCGCCGTTGGAAACCTCGCCCGCCACGCGTGTGGATTACTGAGATACACGAGGCTTCGAAGCTACGGAAAGAGGCGCCCTGTCCAGTCTTTGGCACATGCGGCGGATGCCAGCTCCAGCACATGCAGTACGAAGCGCAACTGGCCTGGAAGCGTTCTATCGTTGAGCGACTGCTGCGCGAGATCGGAGGATTTGATTGTCCGCCGCTGCTGGAAACAGTCGCGTGTGACGATCCATGGCACTATCGCAACCACATGCGCTTCTCGGTGAACCGCAATGGGGAACCTGGGCTGACCGCCAGGGGAACACATCGCGTGCTACCGCTGACGTGTTGTCCCATAGCTGATGAACGGATCAATCGCGCGCTGCAAGTACTCAACCTGTTGCCCAACGAGCGGCCACAACTTTTGATACGCTGCGGCAGCGCCAGCGGTCAGATGCTGATTCAACCGCAGCCGAAGCAGGAAGTTATGGAAAAGCTGGCAGTAAGCGGACTCAGTATCTGTACTGATACGCTGGAGGAGAGGCTGGCTGGTGAGACATTTCGCATTCGCCCGAGTTCATTCTTCCAAACGAATACAGCTCAGGCGGAAAAGATGGTGCAGATGGTGGTGAAGGGATTGGAAAATGCGCGCACAGTGGTAGACGCGTATTGTGGGGTGGGCACGTTCGCATTAGTGCTGGCGAAGCATGTCGAGAAAGTGATCGCTATCGAGGAGTCGGCCAGCGCCATCAAGGATGCCCAGTGGAATCTACGCGAGGTACACAATGTGGAAATCCTTAAAGGCAAGGTAGAAGATATCCTGCCTCCGCTGGCCGAGCAGATAGATGGGCTGGTGATAGACCCTCCGCGTGCTGGATGCCAGCAAGTCGTGCTGGATGCCCTGGTGCGAAATCCAGTATCGAGGGTGGTGTACGTTTCGTGCGAACCGGCAACATTGGCGCGCGATCTGCATATACTCTGCCACCTCCACCCTGCCTACTATTTACAATCGGTGCAACCGCTCGATATGTTTCCACAGACGGCGCATATCGAAAGCGTCGCCATTTTGGAGCGCAATTAACGTATGACGACAACCTTACCCTTGTTATTAGCCTCTGCCTCGCCAAGACGCAGGCAGTTACTCTCCCTCCTTGGTTTACCTTACACGATGGGTGTCTCGCCCATCGATGAAGAGGCAGTGCAAGAACGCTATAATGGACCGATCACAGGACTAGCGCAGTGGCTCGCTGAACACAAAGCGTTGGGAACCCTGACATTAGCGGAAGCAGATAATCACCTCGTGATCACGGCTGATACGACAGTGCTCCTCTACGGTGAAGCGCTGGGCAAGCCGCGTGACAAAGCCCATGCGCGTGAACTGTTGCTCGCGCTGCGGGGCTGCTGGCACCACGTCGTGACGGGAGTCGCAGTAAGTAGATCGAGTGACGGAAAGCCGGAAATCTATAGCGCGAGTTGTGCCACACCCGTGTTGATGCGCCCCTATAGCGAAGAGGAGATCGCGGCCTATATAGCCACTGGAGACCCGTTGGACAAGGCGGGAGCATATGGCATCCAGCATCCGGAGTTTCAGCTGACCGAGCGCATCAACGGCTGCTACCTCAATGTAGTCGGCCTGCCCCTGTGTACATTGGTGAATTTACTGGCCAGGTTTGAGATACGGCCCGCAGGAGAAGGACGCGAAGGGGCGGGCTGTCGCTGGTCCACAAGGTGTAAGGTACAACAGGGGGAGGCAGAGTAACGTTATGTTTGGGTCAGAGAACATCACCCTTCTCGTATTGATTGCACTGTGTGCAGTAGCTATTGGCCTGACGCTGCGGCATTTCCTGGTACGTCGTCTTAGAAGGACAATCCTTGATAAGTGGCTTGTACAACTGCTGGGCGCGATCGTGTTCGTGCTGCCACTCATAGCTGCCGTTTCTTCGCTACCTTTGCTTTTGAGAAGTAGTCTGGTGAACAGTATCATAATCGTAGTGCTGACATCCTTACCATTCTCGCTACCAGAGATTAAAAGATTTGCCTGGGAAGCTTTCTTAACACTATTCGCTATTATCCTGGGTGTGGGCGTAGGGCGTACGATGATGAGAGTTATCATCCATGCCTTGAATAACAACCGCATCGATATCAATCTGCGCATATTAATTGGGCGCATCTTCTTTATTATCGTAATGATTATCGATGCATTCTGGGTATTCACCATATGGGGATTAGCGATAGATTTTCCTGTCACGATCATCGGCGCACTGACGGTAACGTTTACGATTGCTTTCCAGGACATCTTAAAGGACCTGGTGGCAGGTTTCTATATTTTGATGGAGCGCCCCTTCCACATTGGCGATTCGATCACGATCGGCAACGCCGCCTATGCTCCCCTCCATACCGGAGTGGTAGAAAACATTGAATTGCGAGCTACCAAGCTGCGTATCACCAGTGGCGAACAGGTAACGGTGCCCAACGCACTTGTCTTTGGAGGTATCGTCATCAATAACTCATTTTATAACGAGAGACGCGCTACCATCAGCATTACGCTGCCAATTGCAGAGTTCGTTAAGGAAGAAATGTTCACCCGGATCAACAAGACGCTTGAAGAGTGCGACATGGTTGCAGATAAGCCTGAGCCGACGGTAGTGGTGAGCAGCTATACAGGCCAGCAAGTCATACTTATGGTGCGTTTCTGGATGAAAAGCGAAAAGTTTGCCAGTATTTCAGAGGTAATGTATACTCTGCGTACAGCTCTCCCCGCCGCAGACCTGTCTTTCGTAGAATCAGCAGGCGAATTTTCATAAGTCAACAGTACCAGCGTGTTCCTTACAGGAGAGAAACTTCGTTGCAAAGCTATAGATCAGAGCAAGACGTACAGCGCATTGGCTTGATAGGAGGCACGTTTGACCCGGTTCACTATGGTCATCTCGTCATTGCTGAAGAGGTACGGGCCGCCCTTGATCTGGATGAAATGGTTTTTGTGCCTGCCGGTCATCCGCCACATAAAATTGGGGGAATAGTCACAGAAGCACGGCATCGACTCGCTATGTTGGAACTGGCGATAGCTTCGAATCCACACTTCACGATCTCTACAATCGATGTCGAACGGCCGGGGCCATCGTATACAGTGGATACGCTCAGGCTTTTTCGCGAACAACGGGGAGAACAGACGGCAATCTACTTTGTCATAGGGTGGGACAGCCTGGAAGAATTGCCGACATGGTATAATCCAGAAGAGATACTGGAACAGGTCACCCATCTTGTCGCTGTCCATCGTCCAGGATATAAAGAGGTACGCGGGTATCGCGATCGGATGGAGGAACGACTGCCAGGACTTAAGCAGCGCCTGCTGATGATGCCAGCGCCACAACTGGAGATCTCAGCAACAGACTTACGCCAACGTATCGCGCAGGGTAGACCTATTAAATATCAGACGCCGGAGGCGGTTGAACATTATATTAGCGAACATCGACTCTATGGACAGAGAGTGGAAGGTAAAACGGCAACATGACACCCATGCATCTTGAGATAGGGGATCGATTACGCCTGCGTAAACCACACCCGTGCGGAAACTATGATTGGGTCGTCGTGCGACTGGGGGCTGATATCGGGTTAAGCTGCGAGAAATGCGGGCGACGCGTGCTCTTACCGCGTTCAGAGGTCGAGCGGCGCACTAAGCAAATGCTGCCGCGCGCAACAAAAACTGAAACGGATGCTGAGTTCGAAATGGATTAAAGCGTTACCCGGCAATTTTCGGTGGCGCAGAGGAGTTTTACATGGCTGTAACCGCTCCACATGACGGCTATCTCACCTTACTGAGAAAGCGAAGCTTTCTATACCTGTGGCTGTCACAGTTAATCTCCATGACCTGCTTCTTCGCCTCAAACTATGCTTTGCTTGTATTGATCGAGGAGCTTACTGGCTCGACAACGCTCGTAGGTCTCGCCATTATCTGTTTTAGCCTTCCCGCATTGATTCTGGGGGCGCCTGCCGGAGTTTTTGTTGATCGCATGAATAAACGCCGCGTCCTCTGGACTAGTAATTTCTTGCGCGCCATTGCAACTTTTATCTTCGTTATTTCTCTCTTGATCAATCGCCACCAACTCGTTCCGGTTTACCTGCTGACCCTGCTGATTTCGAGCATCGGCCAATTCTTCACACCAGCAGAGGGAGCATCTATTCCATTGCTTGTGAGTGAGGAGGAATTGGTTCCCGCGCTTTCACTTTTTAATATCACGTTTATGCTCTCACAGGCGTTAGGCTTTATACTCCTGGCGCCAATTATCTTGAGCCTGCTGCCAGCCTTCACGATAACATCGCTGGTGATCAATCCTGTTGATAGCTTATACATAATCGTCGCGGTACTCTACGGAGTCTGCGCTGGTCTGATTGCAATGATTCCGGCCAAAGACTTTGCCAGGGCTGATCGTAGTACACAAAATCGCAAAGGTACACAAAACCTTGAGATCGTGAGCAATATGTGGACGGAGATGTCCCAGGGTTGGGTCTTCGTGAGGCGCAATAAAAGACTCTTTTTAGCGGTGGTGCAGCTCTCTTTCGCGGGGGTGCTCTTGCTGGTGATCGGTGAGCTGGCCACGCCGATTGTGACGAAATTACTGTTGCTAGAGCCGAACAAGATGGCGTTTGTCTTCGCACCAGCAGGAATAGGCCTGGTGGGTGGTTCAATTGTCATGCCGCGCATTATGCCCCGCCTGGGTAAATCACGTGCCGTTTTCATTGGCACGATTGCACTTACCCTTGTCACGCTGCTGCTGCCTCTTATAACCCTGGCAGCAAAGACACTGGATCCGATTAGCTGGAACGCGAACCCTTTCATATTGATAATTGTCGCGTTATTGATGGCCGTCGCGGGAGTTGCCCTTGCTTTAATCAATATTCCCGCACAAACCGCTATGCAAGAACAAACGCCTGATTGGATTAAAGGGCGCGTCTTTGCCCTACAACTTATGCTGTACAATACCTTCGCCATCCCCATCATCCTGTTTATCGGTGGTATCGCTGACCTCTTTGGCCTTGATCATGTGTTGTACCTGATGTCAATTTGTGAGATCGCGTTTGGAGCCTGGGGTTTGTACTATGAGAGAAAACATTCGATTACGTATCCTAATGAGCCGCTTGATGAGATAAAAGAGGGTGAAAAGGTGGCCGAGGCGGATACGCTTCCGTCAAAACTATAAGATCAAAGTGAGTTAGCTCAAGGAACACTATGGATCCAGCACAAGCAGCACAAATAAAACCATATGCACCGTGGTTGATCATCGCGGGGGTATTTGTCCTTTTCATCCTACTGCGAGTGACACGGCGGCAGTTGCGCTCGCGCATTGATGAGGTTGGGTACCGGCTGATGGGGAACAGGGGATTGTTGATCTGGTTCTGGCTAAATGCGCCGGGAGTGATTATTCACGAGCTGAGCCATGCGATTGTTGTGCTCCTTTTCTGGCCATGGGGATTCCGCCTCACCAGCGTTACGCTTTTTCGCATTAAACAGGTGCAGCAGCGAGGACGAGATAATCGCGTCATGAGAAGTACTGGAAGACAGCCGCTCCAACTGGGAGAGGTGCAGTATGCACGCACTGAAGGCCGCATTATGAGTTATGTCGGGGATGGTTTAAGTGGTACCGCTCCCCTCTTTGG
>DMFQ01000132.1:0-7713 GCA_003450555.1 Ktedonobacter sp. | reverse complement strand
CTGCTCTGGTTATTCAAATTGCTGGTCTTTAACGACGCTACGCTACAGACTACCTCCTCTATCGCCACACACATTGACTTCGCTTTGCTGGTATTGCTCGCTATAGACTTTGTTTTCTTTCTCGTGGCAGAGGTGCTGGCGCGCCTGTTGAGAAGATAATAAGGAGATTTTTACGCATGGAAGCTTTTGACCTTGCGTCCCTGGTCGCCAAGTGCGGAAAGGGGAATGATCGCTATCTTGAATTCATCCGCAAGCCTACAATCAGCGTGGGACTGTATATGTTGCCAACAGGGGCAGTCGATGGACAGGTGCCGCATAGCGAGGATGAAATCTATTATGTGATCAGTGGTCGTGGCTCTATCTTTGTTTATAATGAGAATCGGGATGTGCAAGCAGGTTCTGTGATATTTGTGGGGGCACACGTTGAACATCGCTTTCACAGCATTGTCGAGGACATGACTATTCTGGTTGCTTTCGCGCCAGCGGAATATACCAATGCACCAGCCACGGAAAAAAGGGAAGGTTAGGATATTACCAGTCGAACTTATCGATGAGAAAGGTACGACTGTAGTGCAGGAGAATTGGGCTGCCGTGGGGGCAGACAGCTGGGGCTGAGACAGCGGATAACGCTGTCAGCAGTGTGCGCTGCTCATCTATCCCCAGTACGCGACCTCGGCGCAGGGCTGAACGGCAGGCCAGGCCAATCAGTAAGTGATCTTCCCAATCAGCACTATCTTCGGAGGCAATCTCCGCCAGTTCAGGCAAGTGTCCTGCCAGTTGTTCCTGCCCGACACCGCTGGGCACAGAACGAATGAGGAAACTGCGCCCACCAAAGCGTTCGCACTCCAGGCCAAGGTCGCGCAGTACCGGCAAGCGTTGCTCAAGTAGCTCCGCCTGCGCGCGCTTCAATTCAACGACGACAGGCTCCAACAAAAGATGTGAATCGGTCCACTCGTCTTCCGCATCAACCCGTACCCCGACATGTTTGCTGCGCCAGGTGCTCATAAATCACGCGTTCATGCGCCCGGTGCTGGTCTACGAGGTACAGGCTGCCATCAGGTGCCTCGGCGAGGATAACCGCTTGCTGCAGTTGAGCAAGCGGACGGAGCGTCGCCAATATTTCAGCCGCTCCTGGAGGAGCAGACTCCGCTTTATAGCCCTCCGCCGAATCGGCGACGTGCAATCCACGGCGCCGTGGTCCTGGCAGGCGGCGCTGGTAGACGAGTTCGGGGCCTGGAAATGGTGACGAGGACGGCAGGGCAGGGCTTCGTTCTAAAACAGACTTGACGGCCTGCGTCAGGGCCGCAGCTACCTCTGCTTCATGCAGGAGCTTGACCTCGGTTTTGGCGGGATGGATATTCACGTCGAGATCTCCAGGTGGAAGGTCAAGGTAAAAGACGAGGAGAGGGTGTTTTCCCTTCGGCAAGAGACCACGATAACCAGCCTCCAATGCGTCCTGCAATGGGCGCGCTTGAACCCAGCGGCCATTGACAAAGAGCATTATGTGCTGGCGGCTGCTTTGTGCCAACGCCCTGTTGCCAACGTAACCATGAAGAGTATAGTGTTCAGAGGAGGCTGAGACGGGATGTAACATCTCCGCCAGAGGGAGTTGGTAAAGCTCAGCGAGGGTGGTGGCGAGATTGCCAGCGCCACCAGTTTGCAGAGCGACGGCTTCCTCAATGGTCAGATTAAAACGGATAGCTGGATAGCCGACGGCATAGCGGCGCATGAGTTGCAGGATATGGTTGGTCTCGGTACGCGCGCCGCGCATAAACTTCAGGCGAGCGGGAACATTGTAGAAGAGGTCGCGCACGGAGACTGTTGTACCATGTAGGCGCGCCCGCCGCGAGCGTTGTGTCACCTCGCCACCACGCAAGGTCAGCAACCCAGCAGCCGATTCCTCGCCGGGATTTGTAGATTCGATGGGGCGGCTCAGCAGCGTCAATTCGGATACGGCAGTGATACTGGCCAGGGCTTCGCCGCGAAAGCCAAGGGTATGCAAGCGGCTAAGGTCTTCAAGAGTGCTGATCTTGCTGGTAGTATGGCGCGCACAGGCACGCTCCAGCTCATCTTCTGGAATGCCGTAGCCATCATCGGTGACGCGTATTAGTCGTAAGCCACCACCGCGTATCTCCACACGTATCTCGTGTGATCCGGCATCAAGAGCATTCTCCACCAGTTCCTTAACGACCGATACGGGGCGTTCGATGACTTCACCGGCGGCGATACGTTCCGCGACATCCTGGGGTAAGAGATGAATAGGGGTTCGTGTTAGCACTTCAGCCATCAGTTTTTGTTTCTCTTCTTCTGGATCATGAATAACAGGTTGAGCGCATCAAGTGGCGTAATCGCACAGAGATCAATGGCATCGAGGTCCGACTCGCGCCCATTGCTCTGTTCGATGGCATGTGCCACGAAACGAGCTTCTTCACTTTGCCACGCGTAACGTGATTGGGAGGAGGTAGCGATAGGCACAATGAGTTGGGCATTATAGGGAACGTTGTAGGCAGTTTCGAGATTGGGTTGCCCATTTTCTCCTACTGTGTAATGCCCGTTGCCCTCAGCGACCAATTTTCCTTCGTCATTGCGGAGAGTTAATCCGTACGGCGCAGGTTCAAGTGGCTGTCCATTTTGCGCGAAAACAAGTTGAACTCCCGCGTGATCTTTGCCGGTCTCGAGGAAACGCAGCACCTCTTCCGCGCGGCGCACAATACTTTGCGGCATGCCTGCCAACTTTGCTACATGCACGCCATAACTACGGCCAATGCAGCCAGGCGTCACACGGTGTAAGAAAACGATTTCGCCCTGCATATCGTCACTTATCTGCATAGTATAGACTTTTAGATGGGGAAGCTCACCCGCCATCGAGGCCAACTCATGGTAGTGAGTAGCAAAGAGCGTACGCGCACCTGTGACGGTATGCAGATGTTCGACCACGGCACGCGCGATGGCAAGGCCATCGTAGGTGCTGGTACCCCTGCCGATTTCATCCAGAATAATCAAGCTATGTTGCGTAGCATGGTGGAGGATAGTGGCGGTCTCTTCCATCTCCACCATGAACGTGCTTTTGCCCGAGGCAATGTCATCCTCAGCGCCCACACGGGTAAAAATGCGATCGACCAGCCCTAAGCGGGCAACACGGGCGGGCACAAAACTGCCGATCTGGGCCAGGAGTGTAATCAAGGCCACCTGGCGCAAGTAGGTCGACTTGCCGGCCATGTTCGGGCCGGTCAAGAGCACGATGCGCTCTCCCTGCTCGACTTCACCTGCCTGTAAGCGGGTATCGTTGGGAATGAAGACATCGCCATCAAGGGTGTATTCGACCACGGGATGACGACCGCCAACGATCTCAAGGCCCAGACCCTGCTCTAATGTGGGACGCACGTAGCCCTGGTGAGCAGCCACCTCCGCCAGGCATAATAAGACATCAATCCTGGCAACCGCAGCAGCCGTCATCATCAGTTGCGGATAGTAGACGCTTAGCTGGCGCAACACGTCGGCATAAATGCTGCGCTCCATCTCTTCGATACGTTCGGTCGCGCTGAGGATACGCGCCTCATGCTCCTTCAGTTCGGGGGTAATAAACCGTTCGCCATTGACCAGCGTCTGTTTGCGCATATAGTCTGCGGGAGCGAATTTCAGGTGCGCGTTTCTGATCTCAATATAGTAGCCGAAGACCTTGTTAAAGCCCACTTTAAGGGATTTGATGCCTGTTCTTTCACGCTCAATAGCTTCCAGCGAAGCAATCCAACGCCGAGATCCACTAATTGAAGCGATCAGCTCATCCAGTTCGGCATGAAAACCGGCACGAATCAGGCGCTCATCGTCATCTGGCTCTCCAGCGGCGCGTGCACGGGCTAATGATTTGCCGATCAATTCAACAACCTGGGGGCAAGGGTCAAGCTCGTTCGCGAGTTGCGCCAGGAGTCGGGTATCGCAACCCTGCAACAGTTCACGCAGGCGCGGGATAATGGTCAAATAGTCGCGCAGGGCAACGACTTCATTGGGAACGGCGCTGCCTTGACGAGCACGGCCAACGATACGCTCCATATCGCCCAGGCTTTGCAAGCAGATGGCGAAACGGCTGCGCAGAGCGGGGCTTTCGTAAAGCTCTTCCACGCTTTCGAAACGCTCTTCTAGCTGGCTCAAGTCGAGGAGCGGCTGCGTGAGCGTGCGACGCAATTGACGAGCACCCATGGGAGTAATCGTGCGGTCAAGGACGCTCAGAAGGCTTCCCTGGGTTGTACCACTGCGCGAACCTTGCAACAGGTCAAGGTTGCGCTGTGTATGAGCATCCAGGACCATATAGCTGGACGTGCGATAAGAGCGCAGGCCCGTTAAGAGCGAGAGAAGGGCTACATTCATCTTCTCGAGGTAAGCGATGATGGCTCCCGCGGCGGCGATGGCCTGTGGAGAGTGCGCGCAACCATAGGCATCCAGGGACTGCACGCCGAACAACCGGCATAGTCGCATACGTGCCGCCTCGTGTTCAAAAAAATAAGGAGGGCAGGGTGTAACCGTCATGGTCGAGGCCGGAAGCTGATGGCTATTAGGGTGACTTCCCTCGACAACGAGGCATTCAGAGGGAGCAAGACGCTGCAATTCGGCTTCTAAGGCCGCAGGCAGTTCAGAGGGAGCAAACCAGGTGACGATAAATTCGCCGGTGCTGACATCGACGGCGGCCAGCCCGGTCTGCGAACGTGAGGGAGCGATGGCAACTAGATAGTTGTTCTGCCGGGTAGGAAGCAGGTTGGGTTCAGAGAGAGTTCCCGAGGTGAGAATGCGGGTCACCGCGCGCTCGACGATGCCCCTACCGACTTCGCCCACCTGGTCACAGATAGCCACTTTATAGCCACGATGAACCAGTTTGCCCACATAATTTTCGAGGGCGTGAAGAGGGATACCTGCCAGGGGAACCCTGTCGTCCTCGCCATAGCTGCGGGAAGTAAGGACAATCTGTAGCTCACGGGCAGCGATACGCGCGTCTCCGTCAAAGGTTTCGTAGAAATCCCCCACCTGATACATGAGGATGGCATCGGGATACTGACTCTTCATGCGCAGATATTGCCTGCGCGCGGGCGTTGACATATGGCTTTCTCGCTTCCCCTCTGACACGTTCTTAAATAAGGATTGGAATACCTATTTTCAATTGAAACACATGTACTTTTATACCCTATTCTGTATGGGATGTCAAAAAGTGGCAAGAGATTAGGATAGATGACACGTTGACAGCAGAAGAGCAGTACCCTATGCTAGAAAACAATAGGACAACTTTGAAAATAGCCAAATGATGAAAGTGAGGTAGCAAAGGACTATGGGCGATCCGCGCAATGCAATGGATATTAAACCGGGTTATCGGGGGCGAGCCTTCACCTCTGACCTGACTGGCCAGGAGTTCTGGCTCGTCGTTGATAAGGGGTTCCAGCCAATGGGTCTGGTTATGGGAAACTGTATCTACTCGATGGGTGCTATCAAAAACTGGTTAGTGGGTATCAAGGGTAGTTTCCAAGGCGAGTTGAAGGAGTATTCGCAGCTGATGTACCAGGCACGTGAACTGGCATTGAGCCGTTTGCAGTTTGAGGCTGATCAACTCGGAGCCGATGGGGTAATCGGCGTGGATATTAACGTAGAATACCTGCATAACGGCGAGTGGATGGAGGTGACGGCTATCGGGACGGCTGTGCGGTATGTTGGGAGTGGACCGAATATGCCACCCACGGGGATGGGAAGGGTGACTATTCCTGCGGGATGAGTATTGAAGAGGAGAGGCTAGTTGATGGTTGAGCGGATAGGACAACGGTTTGGCGACTATTTACTCGTCCGACTATTGGGGCAGGGAAACTTTGCTAATGTGTATCTGGGAGAAGATGCCTCAAGGCAGCAAGTCGCCATCAAAGTACTGCACACTGAGTTGTCCAGAGAAGATGTAGAGCAGTTCCTCGCCCAGGCAGAAACTATCTCGCAACTGGATCACCCACGTATTGTACGCGTGCTGTCATATGGTGTAGAGGGCGAGAGCCCTTTTCTGGTAATGCAGTATGTTCCACATGGCACTCTGCGGCAACGCCATCCGCGAGGTACGCGTCTGCCAATCACAACGGTTGTATCTTATGTCAAGCAAATTGCCGAGGCGCTACAATATGTGCACGATCAGGGCTTAATACACCGAGATATAAAGCCACATAATATGCTGCTGCGAGCGGATTACGAAGTGATGCTCAGTGATTTTGGCATCGCCGTTGTCGCGCAGAGCATGGGCTACCGCGTGCAGAAGGTACAGGATTTCGAGGGTACCATCCTGTACGCGGCGCCTGAACAGGTACGAGGAAGGCCGCGTATAGCCAGTGATCAATACGCGTTAGGAGTTGTCGTTTACGAGTGGCTTTGTGGAAACTGGCCTTTTGAGGGCACGGTTGAAGAGATAGCGCGCCAGCACACATTAAGCCCTCCTCCATCTTTATGCAAAAGGATGCCAACTATCTCACACGCTGTTGAACAAGTCGTTTTCAAAACCCTGGCGAAAGAGCCAGATGAGCGTTTCGAGAGCATTCAAGAATTCGCGAAGGCTCTCGAACGCGCGAGCCGACAGGAGCAGCCCGATTTTCAGGCGAAACAACCAACGCCTAATCCTCTCTCCCCCTTATCATACCTGCCAACGAAAACACTGTCCTCCGATGAGAATGCACCGTCTCAAGCGACGCTGCTTGCCTATGCAGGTCACGCGGATAGGGTAGTTTCACTCTTGTGGTCGCCTGACGGACAGCGCATTGCTTCAAGCAGCCTGGATGAGACCGTACACATTTGGGACGCCGCGATGGGCGAGAAGGTCCTTACTTATCAAGGTCAGTCGCTACAGGCACTGGCTATTGCCTGGGCGCCCAACGGTGAATGTATAGCCTCAAGCGGAGGTCTATCGTCTGAAAAAGTGCAGATTTGGGATGCTGCGACGGGACGAAACTGCACAGGGCATGCCAACTATAATGGCCACACGGAGCAAGTGCTAGCGATAGCGTGGTCACCCGACGGCAAGCTAATCGCATCGGCGAGCGAAGACGCGACGGTGCAGGTCTGGAACGTGATGACCGGGCGCACTATTTGCAAGTACAGAGGCCATTCATCGGCGGTAAAAGCAGTGATTTGGTCTCCTGATGGACAGCATATCGCCTCTGGAAGTGAAGACAAGACTGTCCATGTGTGGGATGCAACCCGGGGAAGCAATATCTTTGTCTACTATGCACACCACGCTAAGGTGAATGCGTTAGCATGGTCACGTGGAGGAACACATATCGCATCGGCGAGTGATGATGGGACGGTACAGTTGTGGGACGCTGTCACGGGTCGGAAGGCTTATAGTTATAGTGGTCATAATGGCGGCGTGACCGCTATAAGTTGGTCTCCTGATGGAACGCGTCTCGCCTCTGGCAGCCTGGATGAAACTGTGCAGGTTTGGAATGCCATTACGGGTAGCACCATATTTACCTATTCAGGTCACAAGGACTGGGTAAGTAGCGTCTCCTGGTCGCCAGATGGAAGGCGCGTTGCTTCAGGATCATGGGATAAGACGGTAAGGGTGTGGGAAGTGTAAGAATTTGTGGGGGGTGACGTCAACAGTGAGCGATTAGGGCGATCCTTGCAGTCGCCCAATACTCATTCAGGATGAGGGTGAGTGCCAGGCCAGACACCACCCCATCCCTAGGTTGACCGCAAGGGTCA
>DMFQ01000434.1 GCA_003450555.1 Ktedonobacter sp. | reverse complement strand
CACCCTGTCCATGTCAGCGCAAATGGATGCATGGTTTTTTCAAGCCTTTCTGACTTTTTTACCAGTTAATGGGGCGTACCGAAAGTCTAGAGACCTTCACTTCTTGTGAAGAAACGTTCTAAATGTCAAATTCATGCCCATATTTGCTGCCAGGCCCATCATAGCCGCATTCTCCCACTCTTGGTGAATTGACAATGGGCAACAGCAACCCTTCACCTTCAAACTTTTTCGCGTGCTTCTTGCAATACGTATTTCCATCACCCCACGCCCCGCCGAATATGAGGGTAGCTGGTGCATCACACACGCTGCATTTGAACTCAGGAGCAAGGTTGCGAGCAAGCAACCTTACTGAATCTTTAGGATTCATCAGCCCATCTCGCTCAGAAACAATCCTCAAGTTCAAATTAGTGGAGGAACCGAAGTCATACGTATAGGAAAACTTCTGCCCAACGCTCAGCACTTCCCCCAATTCCGCATATAAGCTATGATCCTCGATCATCTCAATAAGGAATTTTACTGTTCTTTGCCGCTCACGAAGTTGAAAGTATTGCATTATCGACTCACGATCTTTATCCTTTGGCGCAGCTATCTTCACTTTCAGTTCCTCTCGCAGATACTTAGAGGCATCATCTCTCGAGTGAATTGGTCGCAACTTTGCCACTATATCGTCGGGAATCGTTTCGAGCAAAAAAGGCTCAAATTCCTCTTCCAGGTCAAACTTGTCATAGTCCTCCTCATCCTCGGAGTCCTCCAGGTCTTCCTCATCGTCCTCAGACTCTTCGCTTGTTGTGCCATTCACCTCCATACTTGCCGCTTCATCAGGATTGAGGATTTCTATATTGGAGAAATCGAAAGATGGCGGCTCTGACTCATAGTAGAACTCTCCAATTTGGAAGGCGCTCAAGTGGTCGCAGCATTCTACCCAGACGGCTCTGATAAAGTCATCCAGCTCAATAAGCTGCGCATCGGTGGGCATCTCAATATGCATCCAGTATTGTGGATTGTATTTTCCTTCCAACACAATATGGAACAGTTTTGTCTGTACAAACTTTTTGCCCTTAGATGATTTTGCTGTTTCGGCTTCCATGCGCGCGCGCTCTTTGCAATTTTTCAAATGCTGTGACATTTTAGCCTTCTCAAATTCGCCCCGGCAAAATTTGCAAATACCTGCATAACTCGGTTTTATTTTCGTTTGTTCTTGCATAGTTTTTCTCCTCAGATTCCCTGTTTCTTTGTCCAGGCTTAATCCATTATATGTTATTTTGAAAATGGGTCAACAGATTCTGGTAATTCCATTGGCATGAGTTGACGAGATCGAGCGCGTGACATAGGATGTGTGGCGCTATGGTGAATGTATTATTGGCAACATTCGGCGCTTGCGCGTTCATTAGCTATCGTTTCAAAGTACATATTTACAACATTATGTAAAGAATGTCAAGCGTGGTTTAGCCGAATTAGCACACCATCCCGTAAGACTGCCTGAAAACATGCCAGGGGTAAAGATACATGTGTCTTCACCTCAAGCTCAAGAGTTTTTCTTACCACTTTTTTCCCGGTTCCGACTGCATAGGTGATACCACCCCAAAGATGGGCTAGAAAGAGAGGTTCGTAATAACTCTCTGAAGTATGACCCAGGGAAGTATACCAGGCTCGTCCACCATCATACTCGTGATACCAGGCAATGGGGTGATCAACGCCCATTGTGCCTCCTTTGTAGGTACTTTCGTCTACGGTCAACAGCACATGAACCTTACCACGAGGATTTGTAGCAAAGTTATACCACTCGTCAGTACGTATCCAGAGAGGTGGGAGCATGTTGGTAGAAGGATGGGTTCTATCAACCACATGAATGGTTGCTTGCATAACTTTTGAGTGTTTATTAACGCGGTTCAAGAACGAACCGACAAGACCACCGTACCAGGACCAGTCGTACTCGGTATCGCTGGCCGAGTGAATACCAACGTAGCCACCGCCAGCACGAATATAGCGTTCAAACGCTGCTTGCTGGTTGTCATCAAAGATTTCACCGGTAGTTAACAGAAAGACAACGGCGTTGTAGCGCGCTAGATTTACATCGGTGAAGACCGTCGCATCTTCCGTAAAATCGATAGCAAAATTATGTGCAGCAGCCAGTTTAACGAGCGCTATTTTGCCATCTACAATGGAGGCATGGCGAAATCCGGCTGTTTTCGAAAAGACGAGGAGCCGCGGCTGACATGTATCGGTCGTGGGAGATGCATTTGTAACGGAACTGGTTTGCTGTCCATTACAACCATGGTGTGTTGTAGTTGTTACAGCTACAGGTTGATGAAAAAGGTTTGTAACCGTCAAGAGTGCAGCGGCAAGCACAAGAATGAGTATCAGTGCGAGGAGCCAGTACCTCTTTACCATTGTCATTCACCTCTGATACACTATGACTGCTCATAAGTTAATGGCCTTCCGTATCCAGGCATCCAACTTTGCATATGTGGAGAGCAGGTAATATGCCAAGCGTACCATTTTTATACGGACGAGTTGGATATAGGTTGCTGGTTAAGATGAGAGTTGTAAGCATACCCCACAGACTGCTGTAGGTTGTGGGGTATGCTCTCAAAGATGGCCAGCTCTGGTTTGTTCCATAGAAAATGTGAGTAAGGATGAACGTTTAGCCACGAGTGGCAATTGTGCCAGGTTCCTGTTCCTCTCCACCTCGTGGAGGTGTACTCAACACAGCGGGATGCGTCACAAGTAACCACACGAAGTAAATCAGGCCGACGCCCACCATGATGAGAGAATACAGCCAGGGTGCGGCAAAAGATGTATCACGGAAGATGGCTAGCTCGAAGAGCAACCACACGATCGCCAATATGATAATCGGCACCTCAAATACACCAAGGCTGAAACCCTGCGATGGAGGAAGTTTGCGACGTGCACCGGCGTACAGTATAACAGTCGCCAGGTAGATAATAGCGGGCAATAGAGTCGCTGCGCTAAACAGATAATTGAGAGGACTTGTCTGATTAGCGAAGATACCTAAGCCAGCAAAAACTGCCAGTACCACCTCAATGAGTAGGCCCGAAAACACCGTCGCGGCCAGTGGCGTGCCTGTACGTGCATTTACCCTACTGAACAACTGATGACCTGGGAAACGCTGATCTCGTGACATCGCCCAAACAATACGAGTAGTCGTAATGAAAATGACTAGACCGCAGGCAAAGATTGAGAACGTGACCAACACCAGGAAGACATCGCCAACGATGGTACCAAGTGTCTGCGTCACGATATCAGCCACAGGTGTGGATGAAGCAGAAAGAGCTTTGATATCTCCAGAGGCCAAATTGAGTGCAACGAGGAAGGCAAATCCTACAACTCCACTTAGTATAACAGAAGACCACATAGCAAATGGAACAACTTTATGAGCTTCCTCAGTCTCCTCAGCGAGGTTGGCCGCGGCTTCGAAACCAACAATCGTAAAAGCGCCAAGTAAGAAGGAGAGCATGAAGGGACCGGTAGAAGTAAGTGTTCCAGGGTTAAAATAGCCCGTTGGAGACACAATACCTGTGCTAAAGAGGTGATCTGCGTGTAACAACGAACGGATGGCTCCTACAATTATCAGCAGGAGAGTCAGTCCGACAATGCCGACTATTTCTGTCCCAACGGCGGTATTATTAATGCGGGTTGACCAAAAAGTAGAAAAAATGATGAGCACCATTTGGATAACAATGACTATGCCTGTAGCAAGCCAGGCATTAAGGCTAGACTCTGTATAGTTGAAAAGACTAGGCAATACCGTCGCGGCCACGGCATAATCAACAGCGACAACATCGACGATCAAGAAGGTGAAGGAGACCCACCCAACAAGCCAACCTATTTTAGGATTCGCTAAGCGCGACATCCATTGATAGGAATAGCCCGCCAGCGGCATACGCGATGCCAGAGAGGCGAAGATCAATGCCACGAATACCTGGCCAATGATGACAATAGGCCATGTCCAGATTCCTAACGGTCCACCCCAGTTTAAAACTGCCCCATATGTGGTAAAAATGCCTGTGGTGATGGAGATGAATGAAAAACCGACAGCGAAAGAGGCAAAGCGCTTTAGTTCGCGCTTATATTCCTGACGATAGCCAAAATTTTGTAGGGTCTGATCCTCAGAAGTGTTTTGCGGATTATCAGCGAGCGACATAGATGTGCTCCTTTCAATCTAACCTGAATAGGCATGAACGATAAATCGGTATTGACCAAAGGGCAGTTACAAATTATTCATTTTGTGAGGCATAGTAAGGATAAACGGAGAACGATAAGCCTCGCACAAATGAAAAGTCACCTCCTTCCCTATGAAGCGAAATGAAGCTAAAGAGATAGGAATTGCCGAAAAAAGGCATATGAACTTGTAAACGAGTATACAAGTTCATATGCCTTTTTTCAATGATTTGGAAGAGATTAGAGAATTATGTGCTGCTACCCGTTGAGTATTTCTTCAGGAAGCGGTCGATACGCACCAGCGCCTCTTCAAGCTGATCATAAGCGGTACAATAGGCACAGCGCACATAGTCTTTACCAGCTAAGCCAAATGCACTGCCGGGAACAACGGCGACATGCTCTTCAAAGAGTAACTTCTCAGCGAAATCCTCATCCGTCATACCTGAAGCTCCAACGTAAGGAAAAGCATAGAAGGCTCCTCGTGGTTCACAGCAGTTCAGGCCGATACGATTCAGGCCATCGACAAACATGCGGCGGCGGCGAGAATAATCTTCATACATCCTCCGCACATCATTCTCACCATGCCGCAGCGCCTGTATTGCGGCTTCCTGGGGAGCGGTACCAGCACACATGATGGTATACTGGTGAATCTTGAGCATTGCTTCTAGAATATGAGCTGGTGCCGCAACATAACCGATGCGCCAACCCGTCATAGCATACGCCTTTGAGAAGCCATCCAACAGGATAGTACGTTCACGCATGCCAGGTAGGGAAGCAATACTTCTATGCTCTTGATCGTAAACAAGACGACTATATACTTCGTCAATGGCAACAATTAAGTCATGTTCTATAGCGAGTTTGGCAATACCTTCCAGTTCAACCTGAGGAATGACAGCGCCAGTGGGGTTATTGGGATTGCCGAGCAAAATCATTTTTGTACGTGGCGTGATTGCAGCTGCAATCTCGGAGGCTCGCACACCAAATTCGTACTGGGCATAGGTTGGGACAGGGACAGGGACACCACCAGCAAAGATAATATCAGCTTCGTATGCAACATAGCCTGGATCAGGTGAAATCACTTCATCGCCCGGGTCAATGATAGTTCGCATGGCAAGGTCTACACCCTCGCTGACACCGACAGTTACCAGAAGTTCTGACGTAGGATCATAGGTCAAGCCATAGCGACGATGGAGCATAGCTGCCAGTTCCTCGCGCAATTCAATCATGCCAAAATTCGAGGTATAACGAGTATGACCTAACTCAATCGAGCGGATACCGGCCTGGCGGATATGCACTGGGGTAACAAAATCTGGTTCTCCCACACCGAGCGAAATAACATCTGGCATGGTGTTAATAATATCAAAAAATTTGCGTATTCCAGAGGGCTTTACCTGACGCACGCGCTGTGACAACACTTCCCGCTTGAGCGTATCCATAAAAGCACTTTCCCCTTCTTTTCAACATAGAGGCAGGAGATACCATAGAGCAACGCTCGTTGTTGCCTATTCCTACCCGCTATGGTAGTCTGTTTATCGAGTGGTATAGTAGGCGCTGGTCTTGCCTCTCTTTGCTAACCACTCACGTAACCAATGTAACATAAAAGAGGACGTGTTGACAATGCGCCAATCGCCTTATCAACACGGTCCAGAAGGAAGCCAATCCATTCTACCAAAACATAGCGTACTTGTTGATACTGATATTGGTGACGATATCGATGACGCGCTTGCACTTGCTCTCATTTTGAGGTCACCAGAAATTGATTTACGGGGAATTACCACCGTTTTCGGTGATACCCAACGACGAGCACGGCTGGCACAACACCTGCTCCACTCCTATGATCGTGAAGATGTCCCTATTGCAGCTGGAGTACGAACGCCATTACAACCTCGTCATCGGCCCTCTGGCGTACCCCAGGCAGCCGTAATTGACAGTAGAGCCGTTACGCCTGCTATCAGTACGCTTTCTGGCCCAGAATTGATTGTAGAGACTGCGCTAGCTCAGCGCGGTGATCTCACGATACTTTGCCTGGGGCCACTCACGAATGTTGCAACAGCCCTGATGATTCAGCCAGATTTATTCATGGCGATAAGCGAAATTATCATGGTAGGTGGAACGAGTGGTTTACCTTACCCTGAGTGGAATGTGCGGAGCGATGCAAAGGCAGCACAAATTGTTCTGGGAGCTGGAATTCCTGTGAAGTTGCTAGGATGGAACATTACAACTCGGTGTCAACTACGAGGCTGTGATCTTCAGAGATTACGCTCTGAATATTCTCCTGAAACACAATTTCTGAGCCAATTGCTGGGGGTGTGGAAGAGGCACCACCATCGTTGGCAGTCTGATTTGCCTTATATTCATGATACCCTAACGGTTGTGGCATTATGTGCGCCGGAGTTGTTTGAGTTTGAGGAGATCACAGCAAGAGTATTTGCACATGGACCTCTTACTGGATTCATGGTGCCACGAATCATGAATGGGCCATTAGTTCAGGCGGCAATAGGAATAAAAGCAGAGACGACAAGGGATTGGGTAATGACGAGATTGATCACATCATCACGCATGCAAACCTCGTAGCTTTTCGACGATGCCAGGTACTGAAGAGAGGATGACCTCTACATCAGCATCGGTATTGTTCTTACCAAGCGTCAGCCTTAGACTGCCATGCGCTACTTCTACAGGTAGTCCCATCGCAATGAGCACATGCGACGGATCAACCGAACCGGAGGTACAGGCAGAACCAGTGGAGGCTGCGACCCCTAGCAGGTCCAGATTGAGAAGGATCGATTCCCCTTCAACGCCCTCAAAGCAGAAGCTAGCATTATTTGACAAACGACGCGTAGGATGGCCGGTAAGTTGGCTACCAGGGATGGTCAATAAACCGTTTATGAGACGGTCCCGCAAAGCAATAATGCGAGGCTGTACCCGAGGTAGTTCCTCGTAAGCCAGGCGTAGTGCTGTAGCTGCGCCCACTATCCCCGCGACATTTTCGGTGCCAGCGCGACGTCCACGTTCCTGCGAACCGCCCTGGAGCTGTGGCAACAGGCGCATACCCTGACGCGCATAGAGGATTCCTACACCTTTGGGTCCATAAAATTTATGAGATGAAAGTGTCAGCAGATCAGCGTTGAGAGCTGCAACGTCCAATGGCAGAGAGCCACCTGCTTGCACCGCATCAACATGGAAAGGTATCTTCCTGGCACGACAGATGCGGCCAATCTCCGCGACAGGTTCAACAGTACCAACTTCATTGTTGGCATACATGACAGAGACGAGAATTGTCTGATCGGTGATTGCGCGGCCCACATCATCCGGATCTACCTGTGCATACGTGTCAACGGGTACATAGGTCGTTTTGAAGCCAAAACGCTCCAGATACTGACAGGTGTGCAATACAGCATGATGCTCTATTTGTGTAGTAACAATATGATTGCCTTTTTTCTGAGAGGAGAAGGCGATACCTTTGATGGCGAGATTATCGCTTTCAGAGCCACACCCTGAAAAAGAAATTTCTGTTGGGCGACAACCGAGTATATCGGCTACTTCTTCGCGAGCGCCATCGATGGCTTGCATGGCATGACGCCCTAAGGTGTAGATACTGCTGGCATTGCCATATTCTGTCGTGAGATAAGGTAACATTGCATCTAGCACTCGCGCATCTAAAGCAGTGGTTGCAGCGTGATCAAGATATATGGTGCGATCTGGCATATAAGATCCCTTTGGAAGCAATGAATTGCGTTATGCTATGATTGTTGAAACTTATGTATCATCCATTTATTGTATCATACGTTACTACATTATTGAAGGCCAAATGCCGTAAAATGCCGTATACTGTGTGTATCCATCCTTTAAGAGGAAACATTGAGAAAGAGGAAAAACAATGACGACATCACCTAAACCTATGACCGCCAATGAACGTGTTCATGCCGCAATCGCGGGGGAACAAGTGGATCGCGTGCCATTTTGTTTCTGGCATCACTTCAAACCAGAAGGCTCGGGAGAACGTTTGGCAAGACAGACAAAAGATTTCTTTGTTGATACATTTCAGTTGGATATAGTTAAGATAATGCCAGATTTACCATATCCTGCGCCACAGGACCAGATTATAGTGTCAGACCAGCTTCGTTTTCTCCCTCGTCTTGACTTAGATACTCCTATGTTTCAGGAACAACTGACGTGTATCCGTACTCTACGTTCGCAGCTAGGGAATGACTACCCTCTTATTTTGACACTTTTTAGTCCGCTGACACTTGCAATACGCTTCATGGGTAAACAAAAAGCGCTTGAAGAGGCAAGAAAAAACCCTGAACCCTTCGCAGAGGGATTAGGAACCATTGCATCAAACCTCCGACGCTTAATGGAAGCTGCTATTGAGGCAGGCGCAAGCGGTATATTCTTCTCCTGCATGGGTGCGACCAATACAGATTTTACACGAGAGGAGTACCGGAACATTGGCCGTCCCTATGACCTGGAAGCGTTGGCAGGTGCAAAAAACGGCTGGCTCAACATCGTCCATGTACACGCTGATCCAGCCCAGGAAGGGGATCAAATCTATTTTGAGGACTTCACTGACTATCCTGTGTCGGTGATGAGTTGGAGTGATCGTCTCACAGGGCCAAGCCTGAGCGAAGCGCTGACATTGACCGATAAGTGCCTGATGGGCGGATTATGGGAGCGGGGACCACTTACCCATGGCAGCCAGGCTGAACTTGACAATGAAATTATGTCAGCAATCAGCCAGACGAAAGGGCGGAGGCTGATCCTGGCCAACGGCTGTTCAGTTCCTGATGATACAGATGAAGAGTGGCTTTCTATGGCCCGGCATCTGGTGGATGAATTGAAATAAGGCAGGTTTATCTCAAGTAAGTTACCTCAGAGCAAAAGAATAGTGCCAGCTTAGCATGGCACTATTCTTTTGCTCTGAGAACTACACATACTAGCTCACTCGTACCGTAAAACATCTAAAGGTCGTACACGCACAGCTCCCCATGCGACCACGGCAGCTACTAACATGGTAATGAGGGCAGTTGAGCCTATAATCAAACCAACAAGACCAGGACCATATCCTATGGCTATATGAAACACAAATGAACTCAAGGCAGTTATTGCCCCAACCACTAGCAGCATTGCAACCAGTGAACCAAGTATACCTACCAGGCCATTTTCGATGAGGACGGTTGCGAGTATCGAGCCACTGGTATGGCCAACAGATTTCAAAATTCCTATTTCTCGTCTTCTCTCCAGCATTGCCAGAGCCACCGCATTAGCAATAATAATCAGACCTGCAACCATCGCGAGAGAGGCAACCGTTGTCAGCATGATAATAAGATTGTTGAGCACCTGGTTGATAAGTGAATCAATATCGATCACACTGAAAATGACAGCTGTAGGGACAGTTTTGTTCAGGTGCTGTTTGAACGAGGGCAACTGTTCAGGATCCACTTTCAACGAGAAGACTTCTAAAGTAAGAGAGCCGCCGAGCTGCTCTGTGATAGTGGCATCAGCCAATACGCTAGCAAAGTTTGGGTTGCCCGTTTGCGAATCAGCGTCATAGAAACCAACAACATTGAGGACTTTTGTGACATTTCCATCTACACTCTGCACGATGATGCTATCTCCAACATGCAGATGAACCGGAGCGTTTTCAAGTTGAGAGCTCAAAACGACGTGGTTCGTGCCGGAGTCTGAAGCCCGAAGATTTCGTCCATTTTTAAGTACGATAGTAGGCAGATTACTTTTGCCCGCGTTTAATCTGAAGCCTTGCAGATTGCTTATGTCATTGAGAATATCCTCTTTGTCGATTTTATTTGTGCTACGGATACTTTTCAGCATGGCATTGATATCTTTTCCGGCTACAAGTAAAGGATACATCTGCGGTACTACTGGATTGATCTGCGTCTTACTGGCATCAATACCTTTCAAGTACGGTAATTGGTCTATAACTGACTGTTTCTGGGCCGGTGAAACAATGACGAACACATTGCGAGTAAAGAGCGTACTCAATGTATTATTGATGGTGTCCTTGATCCCCTGGCCCAAAACCAATATGAGACCTATCGCGAATACCCCTACAAAAAGGGCTGTCAGGGTGGTAGTTGTGCGTATTCTTTGTCTCCCCATGTTGCGATATGCAAACATGACAGCGGTCTTCCATGAACGCGGGGTAAACATGATGAAGCCGTTGACTATAGTAGCTAAGAGGTACACCAGCGAACCACCTAGCAAGATTATGCCCAATCCTCCCAGGACGACGAGTATGTAGGTACCAATAACACTGTAGCCATGGCTTGTGGCAACGTTATTGGCGAACACTCCCAGGAATGTAAGACCTGCAAACAACAGCGCTGATAGGAGGACGATGCCAAGTGCGAGCAGAATCCATAGCAGGATGCGCGGTCGAGGACGCTCGTAGACTGGCAAATTTGAGATTGCCAGTACAAGTAAGCCAAATCCGAGGGCAAGGGAGAAAACTACGCCTGCGCCTCCATAAACGGCCACGGCTGCCGTGAGCAAGTCTCCAAGGATGGACGAGGCGAGAATAACAAAGAGTAGCGAGAGTAAGACAAGCAAGCCAAAGGTCGTCAAGCGCGAGGAAGCTTTCGTTCCTTCGCTGATCTCACGCAATACCGCTAGCGGGCGTATCTGGCTAGCCTGTACGATTGGAAGCAAACCGAAGATGAGAGCGGTTGATAGCCCGATAAGCAGACCTGATACGATTGTCAAAGGATCCAGCACGACGGAAAGGTGCAGGAAGAAGGCGTTTTCAACGACCGTGCGGACGAGATAACTTGCACCCACGCCCGCAGACGTACCGATAATGCCGCCGATGATACCGAGTAAAAGCGCCTCTAGCCCAAATAGTGTATAGAGATCGACCTGCCGATAGCCCGTAGTTTTGAGCATGGCAATTTCAACCTGGCGGCGCTGCAACAGGACTTGCATCGTATTGATAATACCTATACCGCCGATGAAGAGAGCCAGCAAACCAACAATGCGTAAAAAGAGTTCGATCTGGTTGACTTGACTTTGGCGCCGGGCGAGCAAGTCCTTCGCGGTAATGACACGTACGGATGGCAGAGCCTGCCCCACTGCTGTTTTGACTGAATTGAGATTAGCGGCAGGTACAGTCATGTAGACTGTTCCGTATTGGGCAGGCAAAAGCGTACCATTCGGGCCAGGTATAGCTTTTAAGGAGGCTTGTGAGATGATCACCTGCGGGCCGAGGAAGGCCCCACCCTCCTGAAATTCTGCCGCGACCGTGATAGGCACAAGGCGTCCATCAAGTGTTTTGACGCGATAGGTACTACCGATGTGAGCGCCAAGATGCTGGAAAACAAGTGAACTCATGGCAACATTATTATCATTGACGATACCTTGGATGGTCAAGTTCTGGGATGGCGCGATGAAGTTTGCCTGGCCGATGAGGGGAAAGTTCTTAGAGGCAGCGATGAAGCTGAAGGTTTCTTCATCTCCCGATGGAAGGGTGATACTTCCACCAGCATCGTAGGTAGTTGCATAATCTGTGATACGGCCACGCTGCTTGAGTTGATCAAGAACAGTCAAATCACGCTGGCGCAGGGGCGTTATGTCTGCATTGAGGCGAATATCACCGCCATTGGCCTCAACAATATTGCCAATGAGCGCTTGATTGACGCTGAGGCTGACGAGTTGTAGCGCCACGATCGCCATCACACCAACAGCGACACAGAAGATAGCGAGGATGGTGCGCTGTCCACCGCGTACAAGTGATCGGGTAGAGTATGACCAGTAGAGAGCAAGTCTCATCGATTGGGAATCCTTCTATAGAATAAGCGGGCATTTGTATTGCGTTTTGCAAAGCATCCAATTGCTTTTATAGTAAGACTCTACCAGAAAGATGCAAATTGGTCTAGCTATCTATGCCGAGTTATCATGCACATTTGCAGGAGACCACTCACCGGGTCGTGACGAGCACAAGACTCGTTTCACTCTACCTGAACGTAGCACCTGTTCGACTACTTCATGTATCAGCTCTTTTTGCTCTGCAAGAATATGTGTTAGCAACAGATAGACACTTGCAGCTTCAGGAATATGCTTCATCGCTCCTTGATCACTGATCATCAACCTGGCAACATCATGTGGAGTTAGTATATCTCCCTGGTTTATGCCCAGCACAGCAGCGATACGCTCCGGTCGGTGGGCTATCTCCGCGCTCAGTGGTTGATTCAATGCTTCGACACTTATTAGCAATAAAGCAATGGTAGTCTGAGGTGGAACAAGCGGCTCGTGCTCGGCTGGCGCTTTAATCATACTGTGACGGGCGCCATCGGCTTCTACGATGACGACATCGGCGCCACCTTTGATAAGCAATTCGTAGGGTTGGTCGGGTTTGAGGCCAGCTATTTTTCCCGCTCCGATGGCTCTTCCAGCGACAGTAACGCGGTGATGCTGCTTCCAGGCTGAACTCACCATTTTGAGGAGTGTAGGAGTTTCCGTGGAGACGATTAAGGTATCGGTTTCCCCTCGTTTGGGAAAATATATGTTGGTGGTGGTAGTCGTGACGACACGCTTGCCTTGCGCCGCCAGTTCAGAGGCAAGTGTATACATCGTGGTTGTCTTCCCACCTGCCCCTACAAGAGAGATGAGGGAGCCAGGAGGGATAGTGATGATATCAGAGAGCATGAGCTTCTGCCAAGTTTATTGAGCAATTCAAAACAACATCCATAGTTGCAATTCTCTTCCTTTTTCATCATTGCATATTTCTCATTGATAATGATGCCCTCAAATTGGTGTAACCACATCACGTAATACATAACAGAGGAAGGCGGTGGGTGCCTTTCTAGGTGGGCCTTCACCTGGTTTACAGATATGAAGGCTCTCTTTTTAGGTTCAAGAGAGCGAGAGAGCAAGTCCGCCCTTTAGTGTAGTGCAGGCTTGCTCTCTTGCTTGTCCGCGCGTTGCTGAAAAAGGGATTACTCGGCGTCACCGAAAATGGTGTAATGCCAGCTTTTACGAGCGTCGCCGCTCAGCTCAATCATCACGTGCTTGATCTGAGTATATTCTTCAAAGGAGTAGAGGGACATGTCTTTGCCGATGCCGCTCTCTTTGTAGCCACCATGCGGCATTTCCGAGGTGAGTGGCAGGTGGTCGTTAACCCACACTGTACCAAACTGAAGGGCATTTGTGGCACGCATGGCTTTGTAAATGTCGCGCGTCCACACAGAAGAGGCCAGTCCAAAGACAACATCATTGGCCTTCTTCAGCACTTCTTGCTCGGTGCTAAAGCGACATACGACAACGACCGGACCAAATACTTCACACTGCACAATCTCGGCATCATTGCGATCCTCTGCTATGACGGTTGGTTCAAAGAAGAAACCCTTTTCGAGACCTGTGATAGTAGTTCGCTTGCCACCAAGAACAATATTCGCACCTGCCCGCAATGCACGCTCTACAAAGCCTTCGACATTGGAACGTTGAGTCGCGGAAATTAACGGACCCATATCGGTGCTCTCGTCTGCCGGGTTGCCAACACGAAGCGTCTTCACTTTACCCAAGAACATCGACATGAATTTGTCATAGATGCTGTCCTGCACATAGATACGAGTGGCAGCAGTACAGTCCTGGCCACAATTGACGTAACCACCTACAACAGCCCCGCTGGTAGCAGCATCGATATCTGCATCCTCATAGACGATAAATGGAGCTTTGCCACCGAGTTCGAGGTGCACGCGCTTGATGGAGTCAGCACCAGCACGCATAATATGCTTACCGCTCTCGGTACTACCTGTGACCGAGACCATGTTGACATCGCGATGACTGCCAAGAGCCTGTGCCACGCCAGGACCGCTGGTGATGACATTGAGTACGCCAGCAGGGATGCCAGCCTCTAGTGCCAATTCACCGAGCTTCAGCGTGCTGAGAGGAGTTTCAACTGATGGCTTGAGAACAACGGTGTTACCGGCAGCGAGAGCAGGGCCAATCTTCCAGGCAGCCATCATGAATGGATAGTTCCAGGGAGCCAGCGATGCAACAACGCCGATCGGCTCTCGACGAATAATGCTGGTATGGCCGCCAGAATACTCGCTGGAAGCCGTACCAGCAAGGTGGCGAGCAGCGCCAGCAAAGAAGTGAAAGTTGTCAATGGCAAATGGAATGTCGCTATCGCGTGCCAGTTTAATGGGTTTCCCGGCATCCTGCGAATCCAGTTCAGCCAACTCTCCTGCATGTGCTTCCAGAAGTGATGCCAGTTTCTCCAGTGTGGCAGCGCGAGCGCCATGAGGCAGGCTGGACCAGCGCCCATCGTCAAAGGCTGCGCGTGCCGCAGCAACAGCGCGGTTAACATCTTCTACTGAACTTTCAGGAACTTGAGCAATCGACTGACCACTAGCAGGACCAATATCGTCAACGGTTTTGCCTGAACTGCTATTGACGAGTTCACCATTGATAAGCAGTTTATACTCGCCCATTTGATAGCCCCTTTCAAAAGTCTAAAATAGTGTGACTTCGCATGAATTTGCTTTCATTCACTTGTTTTTCGTACCTGTACTGCGAAATAGTTACGAATTTTTCGAAGACAGGTTCAATCTACCAACGTCATTTTACCACAGCCGCCGCTTATTTGTTAATGAGGAGTTGTG
>DMFQ01000243.1:47707-48960 GCA_003450555.1 Ktedonobacter sp. | reverse complement strand
TGATAGTCGATTATGCCCACCGCCTTGTACGCTCTGGCGGCCAAACCATCCACCTTACGCCCACAGAGTACGATCTACTTTGCGAACTCACCCGCAATGCGGGCAAAGTTCTGACGCATCGTGAACTTCTCCAACGAGTCTGGGGCCCTGATTACAGCAGCGAAAATACCTATCTCCGCACCTTTGTACGGCACTTGAGACGCAAGCTAGAACCCGATCCATCAGAACCGCACTTTCTGCGTAATGAGCCGGGAGTAGGCTATTTTGTCCCATCAGACGATACCGATGAGGGGTAAGTACCGCTTACAGGAGGAATTTACCTTCTTCACACCAAATTCACAATTCTCACAGGTAATTTCACGGCATTATTACTGACTTAAGGGTATACTTCTTCTAGAGAGGATGATCCTCTTCGAGTCTCACCGGCAGATCTGTTGCTCAATGTACCATAAAGCATCACGGGAGCAGGATGTCAGTCATGAAAGACGGAGATGCTGCCAACATTATGCCGGGAGGCGTCAATATGAACGTGGTGAATGGATCATCATCCGGCGACAAGCATGTTTTTGTCGACTCATTGCACAATGAGCAAGAGAAACCAGAAACATCAAACCGCATTCTCGTCGTTGAAGATGACATTTCACTCGCTCACCTGGAGGCACATTTTTTAACCGCGCACAACTTTAACGTAGTGATAGCAAGTAATGGAGAGGTAGCCGTTACCACGCTCAACAGCTTCATGCCTGATCTTGTAGTGCTTGACCTTGAACTGCCCGGCTCACTGAACGGTTGGGATGTTTTACAGGCACTGCGCACCAATGCCGCTATACCTGTACTCCTCACCACCAGCATGCCCCTGGACATGAGAAAGTATTTACGTTCTCACGGAGAAACTAGGTCGACCTTGTGTCACCTGGCCAAACCTTATCAAATGCAGGCACTGCTCAAATGCATCAAGCGCATGTTGACGACTACACCTCAGTAACGCTTTTCATCCGGTGAATAAGGAGGATCTTATGGACCATAAAGAGGATCGCGAATTGTTACGTAAGGTCGGTTTCGCTGAGGTTGAAATGAACCAGCTCTCCAGACTTCGTAGAGATCACAACGAAAAAGCGAGACTTGAAGCTATCGCCAATCACCGTCGTCTCGAATTTATTCGCTGGTTGGTCAGGGTTGGCAAACTTTCTGAACAAATTGCGTAAGCTTATCAAAACAGGGTTATAACAGAAACAGCGAGACAAAGGCTCTAC
>DMFQ01000243.1:41232-47661 GCA_003450555.1 Ktedonobacter sp. | reverse complement strand
GTAGAGCCTTTGTCTCGCTTAGCTTGGTGGAAGATGATCGTTACGTTTGACCAGGCTATCCATCCCATCCTCTTCATCTGCTATCTTTGCCTCTCCCGGCTTGTTTAATGGAGGGCGCGGAAGCCGCCCCACTGAGGTAAGTATCTGGTCAATGAGAGATGGCGGAGGCTGTATTTGTGGTAGTCGCTCAAAGAGTTCATCCAGTTCATCTAACTCATCGTTGGGCTTAGATCCATTTGCCAGGAAAGCGCGCTCTGCATGCTGCTGCATTTTAACTTCCTTGTGATTGGTGTTTCGCTTATCTCTACTTTGAGCACGGTCACGTTTCCTGCTACGTTTCATTGGACCTCATATCTCAAGACAACATTCCGATCGCATATGGATGGGTCTATCCGTTCCAATAGTATCATCTGAAGTCATTGATGTCTATACACGACACATGAATCGTACAAAAAAATAGCAAAGACAGGAGAGTTGTACACCCCGAACCTGCAAGTCCGGAGTGTACAACTCTCCTGTCTTTATAATGTTTTCTGCTTTGTCGTTCCTGACCTGTTCAAAACAGGCCCTTCATCAAGGGATAATCCTACTACAATTAGTCGTTGTCTTCGCCAGCCACCACAGGTGTACGTACAGTGACAAAGGAGTCCGTCAGACTTACTGCACTGTAGGTATAACTATTGCCAGACTTTGGACTTAAGTACCCCTGAGCCGAAAGCGCATCGACAGCATCACCTACAGACTCTAACAATGCAGGAGCATAAGCTCGGTTATTGGGAACTTGGGTATTCGGGCTGATCGAACGCCCAATAGCACGGTGCTCAGACTCAATAGCGAGGATTTGACCTGCAATTTGTGCCAGGCGAGGCTGATTGTATTGCGAAAATTCGCTAACTGCAGCAAGATACGCTGCAACAAAGTCAGTCTCAAGCTGGTTTAAGGTAGTGATGAATGTGTTAAGATCCTGGAACGTAGCAGCACCGCTGGGGAAACTAAAGGTGCTGGTCAATGATTTGCCGCCATTTGCTACCAGAAAGTTCTCATGGATCTGCTCTTCAACAACTGCTGCTTTCAGATAGAGCAAATCATCGCCTGTGATGCCAAGAGCATTAGCATTGGCAATTCCATTGGAGTAGAAGGTGACGGCCAGTTGTTCCGCTGTCGCCGCGATACTCAGTATCTGTACGATGGTATCTTCAGGCCCCTCCGTGTCAGTACTTGCAAGGACATTCTTTGGCAACCAGAGAGCGCTAGCCCCTACCGCTGCAATACCCGCAGCCCCCGCAACAGCCCCTCGCAATAGAGTACGACGTGAGCTTTTTCCAACAAGCATAGTTGGAGTCTCTTTGGACATCTCTTCAGGTGTCTTCATAGGATAAGTTAACCCTTTCAAGGTGTGAAATGAAATACCTACTAAGTACATTCACATTACTTTCGCGGCATAGTGCGTGCTTGATGAGCATGATTCATTCCGCGTTTGTTCCTTGATTGTACTTAGTAGGTATTGATAAAGCGATGCTTATGAATATGTATCTACGAACATGACTGGGATATGCTGCGTGGTTGTCCACGGTGGGCGCATAAGCAACCAGCCGTACATCGCTTCTAAAAAGTAATACGCCAGACCTATGTTTTTGGATTGCTTTTGATAAAGCTATTTTTGCAGAATCATAACTATTCATCAGAAGATAAGTGGAGGTTGCTCGTCGAAGCGGCTTTGAGCGAGTTATAGACAGTTATCCTGCAAGGTCACACAACCAAAAATTGACGCAATGGCAATGATACGACCTCCTCAGTAACTCCTGAGCATATCAAACATCACAACCAGAAAAACAAGAGCATTGATTACACGCCCGAAAGATTGGGCGAACTTAACATACGGCTGTAAAACTGGCTTGCTACGCGCTGATCCACACGGCTGCCAATACGCGCCAACAGGATATTGCCTGGTTCCATGCTGACATTTGGTTCAGTAGTGGGATATTCCACGAAGCCCTGCGACTCAAAAAGATTGGCTATGAGTTGTCGATAGCGGTGAATTGTTATCCCCAGACCCTCGATATCCCAATGCCAGGATAGGCCTATAGCAAACAGGATCATGTCCTCCAAAGCATCCAGCTCAAGGGCAAACGCTAGCAACTGCTTGGCAATACCCATCCCTCGCCAGTTCGAGCTGACCTCGATCGCGACTTCATAGACGTTTTCGATACCATCCCACCATGCATCTCCTGGAGCCAATGTTACCTCCCCTATGATCTCTCCTGTTGGTGTATGGGCCAGCGTAAGTGCGCAATCCGGACTTTTGGATATGCCGAGCAGCAGTTGGTGTTCGCGCTCGGGAAGACGCGCGAAGGCCCGCAATCCGCTGTCTGCTCTCAGGCGTTCAACAAAGGAGGGAGGGCAAAAATCACGCAATAACACCAGGCCTGCTTTTGTCTCGATTACTTTGCTGCGCGACGGTGTCGCACTGCCACGTAGGTGTAACAGATCGAAGAGCCCTGTAAGTGGCGATCTGTACTGTATGGCGGGAAAGGCGTGGCGCACTGATGTAGGCACAAGTAGATGGCGTACCAGGGCAACAGTATGCCGATTCGCCTGGTTGATCTCCCAGCGTCGTGGCTGTGCGGGAAAATCCTCCTGTCGATCCATGAAGATGGTAGGAAAATCATCCACTGCAGATGACTTCCCCATCACTTCCTGCGCGGCCTCCTCCTGTTCTTGTACAGCCAACCATTCGGGCCGCCAGCGGGTAACCCACTCTGCGGGTAATTCCTTTGGCAGGGCCTGCTCCGACATCTCTGCCCACAACATTGCCCAGGCACGAGGAACCACGCGAAACAGATCATAGCCGCCTCCGCCCAGAGCTACCCAACGCCCCTGGCAATAGCTGTGCGCCAACTCGTGCGTAAATTTCATCTGCTTCTGAATACCGCGCATGGTCAATTTCAAGTGGGTCAAGGGATCCCAGGCATGGGTATCGCAACCATGCACGCTGACAATGACATCAGGCGCGAAAAATGTGATCAAAGGTTGGAGTAACGCGTCCATTGCCTCAATATATGAATCATCCTCGGTAAACGGCTCCAATGGTATGTTGACCGAGTAGCCGCGCCCTACACCGCTGCCGAGTTCGAGTACATCACCGGTCCCTGGAAAGAGATAACGTCCCGTCTCGTGAAACGAAATCGTCATAACACGGGGATCATCGTAGAATGAGCGCTGCACACCATCGCCATGGTGTGCGTCAAAGTCGATATAAAGGACCTTGGCTTCGCTGGATTGCAGAACGTGAGCAATGGCTACCGAAATATCATTGTAGACACAGAAGCCAGAGGCACGATCAGCCCAGGCATGATGCAATCCGCCGCCGGGATGATATACATGCAGTGGAAGCTCCTCTTTCGAGCTAAACGCTCCTCCTTCCGGTAATCCCATCACTGCGCTTAACGCTACTAGCGTCCCCCCAGCGATTTTTGCACTTACATTATGCATATCAGGTAGAGCTGGGGTGTCGCCTTCACCAAAGCCATAGTGAAGTTCTAGCCTTTTCAACTCCTCCTGCTCGGACGCTGGCAGCCCTTTTCTATCGCCTCCACTAAGACGCTGTACCGCATCGAGATAATCTGCGGTATGATTCAGGCTTAATTCTTCTATGGTTGCAGCACGGAGCGGTAAGCGGGTCTGCTCATTCATACTGTTCCAGAGTCCACTCGCCTTCAACAGATCCATGAGCGCAATCAGGCGGCGTGCCTGTAGTGGATGATCCGCGCCAAAGTTGTATGCCAGTTCGGCGGGATCAAAAATAAGACGCGCTCTGGATGAGGCAGAGGGCTTTTCAGGCATGTGAATCACCTTCCAATAGTGGGTCGGCAAATGTATATGCAATAGTTGCTTCATGCAAACGAACTAACAAAGGAGAGGGGTTAATGGTTCCAATGCGCAGTGTCGCAACGCGAGGTTCACTATTTTGAGGTGCTACTATGACACTGTGCACCTGCACATGCATTTCCGCCGTCATGAGCAATGTTTGTGCTAATGGAGTCATATCGCCCAATGGCAGGAGAATGATCAATTGCATTCCCGGCTCAAAGATACCCATCGCGCGCGCCAGAGCTATGAGTAGATCACTACGCGTGAGTAAACCAATCAGGACATTCTGAGGTTCTTTTCCCCCTTCCACCTGCTCATATTCCACCACAGGCAGACAATTGAGGCCTCGTTCGACGAGGAGTTGTGCCGCAGCGCCTACGTTCGTTGTTGGAGTAACGCGAATGGAGGCACGATGCATTACTTCAGCGACACGCTGGCTGTACCAGGGACGATTCAGCAGATCTCCTGAAGATCGCTGTTTATCCAATGCCACCACCAGGTCAATATCTTGCGAGGTTAACAAACCCTCAAGAATGTGCAGTGTTTTGAGCGCACCTTGTTCTGTCTTCTCTATTTCAGGAGTATGAACATGGCGAACCACAGGTAAGTGATGAATCTGGAATTGCCTCAACAGGTTCGCCGCGTGGCTGAGCGTATCGTCAGCTACTACTGTGATCATCTTCGTGGTCATTATATCTCTTACAATCATGATGCTGCCCCCTTATTGAGTCGCTCTCTTGCGCTCTTCTGTCAAATGCGATACCCATAAAATAGCTAAGATTCATGTTAGCTCGAAGGAGAGGGTATAAAACAATAGACTATGAGGTTTGAAAGGTTGATCGCTCTCTCTATCTAACTGGACGGTACGAAGAGCGATACAAGATAGAATAGGGCCGCCAGACCAAGCAACAGGCAATAGACGCTCGCAACAATGCGTGATACACGCTGCGCTTTTGCAGCTCTGCGCGAATAAAAGCTGCTGTAGGACATCCTTAAAGCTACGATGATAATCCCTAGCAACAAAAAGAAATCTAGTAACCTGACGGCAAAAGTTCCGCTAAACAACGCAAATGTCACAGCGACAGCACCAAAAATGAACATACCACCTACTATATCTGCCGCCGCAATGGCCATAAAGTACCCTTCATCATAGCGACGGAAGAGCAAAAGTGGCGTTACTTTCACCAGAATAACCAGCCCACCTATATACGCGCACAGGCAGGCGAGCGTCCAGAAAACATATGACATCTATCTTTATCCTCGTACATTTTTTTCAAAGCCTAAGTGCTATTGCTCAATGCTCTTGCAAGAGCATTGTATCACGCTATAATGTCTGTTGTAGACTTAAGGAGATATAGAAGGCCATAACTCAACTCTCTGCGTGCCACCTGAAATAACTTTGAAAGAATGAAGAGTAATTCCTATGGCAACATTAACTTGGCAGGGCAAGCAGCCCTTTGATGAGCGCGTACTTTCATCTTCAACCACCCACCTGCATACCCTTGATACATTTCTCAGTCAACCAGCAGAAAACATTGCCCTGGCGACACAATCAACCACAAACGACTGGCACAATCGTCTCATCCTCGGCAACAAAAGCAAAGTACTACCAGCACTCCTGCATGAGTTTGTTGGCGCCGTTAATCTCATTTACATTGATCCTCCTTTTATGACAGGACGAGACTTCATAAGCGGGACACAACTGGCGTACAGCGACAAGTGGAAGAATAACATCGACATCTATCTCCAGTGGCTATACGAAACATTCTTGCTGCTGCACCTCCTTTTAGCAGAGCAGGGAAGTTTCTATGTACACCTCGACTGGCGCACCATCCACTACGCGAAGATCATCCTGGACGAGATATTTGGGTTCAGCCCAAACGCCGAAGGAGCTGGTTACAAGAGCGAAATTATCTGGCATTATCAGACCGGTGGGCGCTCCTATAAGTCTTTCGCCCGCAAACATGATACCCTCTTACTCTATACAAAATCAGCCCAATACTGCTTTCATGGTGAGAGGATCGGTGAAAGGCGCGGCTCGCAAAAACGAAACCATATGCGCAAAAACGTGGGAAATGATGGTCACATTACCTGGACGATCCGCTCCTCGGGCCGACTCTATACCTATGACGAGAATACAATTATGACCCCGGCAGACGTCTGGAGCGACATTAGCCATCTCCATCAGAAAGATCCCGAACGCAACGGCTACGCCACACAGAAACCCGCCGCCCTCCTTGAACGCATCATCCTGGCCTCATCCGAAGAGCGCGATCTTGTCCTCGACTGCTTTTGTGGCAGTGGCGTCACCCCAGTGGTTGCTGAGCAGCTCAAACGCCGTTGGATCGCCTGTGACCAAAGCCATTTGGCAATACAACTGACTCAAAAGCGCCTGCTGGAACAACAACTCCACTACCCATTCCTGCTGCAACAAATCGATCCAGAACACAGCACTACAACATAAAGCACCAGCACGAAGCATGCAATCCCATCTGTTTCTCCCTTATACTCTCCCGTAGCTAAAATGTACGGGTGGGGCTTGCCCCCACCCTGCTCTTT
>DMFQ01000243.1:36600-41059 GCA_003450555.1 Ktedonobacter sp. | reverse complement strand
GCTTGCCTCCACCCTACAAAATGATCGCAAAATACATATGGTATAATCGGTAAGGACTACTCTATGTTTAGTAAAGTCAACAATAACAGATAAAAGGGGCTTCATTTTAAAGGGACACCCTACATTCCTCCTTCCTCACCCGCAGGAAGTGTCAAATGAAAAGAATAAATAGCCATGTTAGAACTCCTTGAACAACTGTTTAGGCAGGTGCGTGCTTACATGCAGTCCGAACAGTTCGAGCGCAGCCATGTTTACTACCAGTCACCAGAACACACGACCATGCAGTTTGATCGCGAAGCTGAAGATATCATTATCAGTGGGCTAATCGAAAGCGGGCATGGCTTTGAAATCATTACAGAAGAGCGCGCAGTTTTTTCTACCAGTTCAACTCCTCAATACCGCATCGTGGTCGATCCCGTGGATGGCTCAACCAATGTCTCACGAGGCATCATGACTGCCGCCGTAGCGCTGGCAGTCCTGCCAATCGATGCACCGATTACGCCGGAACAGGTCCAGTGGGCATTAGTGGGGGAATTATTCAGCGGAACAGTCTACCAGGCACAGCGCGATGGTGGCGCTTTCCGTAATGGACGCAGGTGCCAGGTTAGCGAGACAAAGCACTTTGCTGAATGTATAGCAGGCATGAATTTTGACGGGCGCGACCTGACGACGCTCAAGAAATTGATTGTGCAGGAGCCAGTCATAGGAAAGGTAAGACGGACTGGCAGTTCAGCAATGGATGTAGTCTATGTCGCCAGTGGAGCATACGATGCGTTTATCGATATTGGAGATATACTCACCGCTGAATCTTTCCTGGCCTCGCTGAGTATAGTACTTGAAGCTGGAGGCATGATCAGCGATCACCATGGCAACCATATAGGCCCCATCCCCAACCTGAAGAAAGGATACTCGCTAGTGGTAGCTGGCACACATGAGCTACATCAAGAAATCCTCGCTAGGATGAACAAACCAGAATAGCCTGAAAAACTATGAACTAGCTCACAGCAGAATGGAATAAAATGAGGTATGGTTTTGGTATGATTTATATACGGTAATGTGCTTATTTTGGAATAGTGCCTGATTTTTCTGAAAAACTTTAAAGGACCTTCTTATGAACTATAGATATCTACCAACAAAGCTCAAAACAAGACGCCAGTTGGGCAGCCTGTTGTTCTGCACGTTGCTAATATGCATAGTGCTCTTAAGCGCGTGTAGCAGCACCTCAACTGGCGGTACCTCGGCAGCCAGTACGCCTACAGCATTACCCTCACCTACCGTCGATCCGACCTTGCAAAACCAGGGTGATACCCAACTGCAGACATTCCAGCAGTGGATAGCCTTGATGCACAAGTACAACGGTAACACCAGCACCTTTGATCAGCAATATACCAGTGATCAGCAGGCATTGGGTAGCGCAAAAACAAGTGCAAGCTACAAGACCACGCTGGCAACATTACATACGCATGTCGCCGCCATTCAAATTCCAGCCATGAAGGTGGAGAGTCAGAGCCTGCAACAGCAGCTGCAGCAGGAGGTCACCAGTTGGGGTAAGACACACCAGTATCATGACACCTTCAACAACACGACCTACCAGATGGGCTTTGAGTATGGCTCGACGGGTATTGGTGACTGGATACAGAGTGAGCTAAGCAGCGCTCAGACGATGGCCGACTATCAACAGGCCATCGAAGACCTGAATATGTACTTGACCAACTTTAAAGCGATGACGACCAACGCTAGCGATAAAACACCGTATAATAAAGTTCACAATACAGATATCCGGCTTATGCAGCACTACGATATGATGAACACAAAAGTGATCGTAATCTCGCTGGCAGAACAGGCGATGCGAGTCTATCAGAATGGCAAACTTGTCAACACATTTCAGGTGACGACTGGGCGACCTGATAAGCCAAGTCCTCCAGGAACATGGTGGGTAGAAGGAAAAAAATCACCGACGGTTTTTAAGGCATCGGTGCCAAAGTCTTCGCCATACTGGTACCCTGATACCCCTATCAACTATGCCATTCAGTATCACAGCAATGGGTACTTTATTCATGACAGTTGGTGGCGAGCCGATTACGGCCCTGGTACCCAGTTCCCGCATCAAGACTCTAGCGGCGACAGCTTCTCCTCCCAAGGTTCGCACGGTTGTGTCAACATGTCGAAGGATAATGCCAACTGGGTCTACAATTACGTAACAATCTTTACCCATATCATCATGTACTAAGCTCATCAAAATATTACAGAGAAAGCCCTACGGCACTAGATTCCCTTCGAGAGGGGAAGCTGGTGCCGTAGGGCTTTCTTAACTTCTTTCTTATTGGGGCGTGACCAGCAGGCTAAAACCATCCCAGACAGAAGTAAATTGTTGATGGGTCATTATAGTTCGGTTCGCCGGAGCGGAGTCCGCAAGATAGACGTAATTGCTGTCCCCTCCTCGCACAACAAAAATATGACCGGGCATACCCACAATAACAGGAAAACCTTTGTTGGTGATATAAATCAGGTCCTTCAGCGTACGCGGCGGGTTAGGAGAAGCCTTAAAACCGAAATGATTTGCCGCCTTCGCCAGGGCAGGTTCACCGCCAATTAGGCCATCATAGGTATTCCATACCCCCAGATTTTGTTCCACCTGCAAGACATCAGCCGCGATATAATGCCGTCCGTAGGAATTCATCACTTCTTCCAGTGAAATACCCGAACACGAGGAATACGACCAGACTTGCCACTGAAAATCTGTAAAATACTGGTTTCGCGCGGCAGAATCGACGCGAAGCAGGCGTAAGCTCGCGGTAAGTGGTAGCGGATGAGCAATAGCTTTGACATCGGTGGATTGGTAATTGCTGAAAATGCTAATGCCCTTGCTCAGGTTCTGCATCGCGCCATCGGCCAGACCGCTCTGAATAAAGAGAGTCAGGAAAAGCATTACCAGAAAGCTCACCGAAACAACGGTACGATGCCGCGTGTACCAGGAGGACGAAAGCGTAAACGTTGGCAAAGACTGCGGTTTCTCAACGCCAACCACCGCGCCCTCGTGCATATACAAAATCATCTTTACATGTGGATCAAGCGGGTGGGATGGTACCTGTAGTTGGGTTGCCAGGGATTGTATATGACGACGGCGCTCGCGCGAACTATTGATGATGAGGCTAGTAATGACCAGGAGCATCACGCCGAACAATAATGTCGTGATGACGGCAGAAAACATACGTTAACCTCGCACTAAGAACTTATGTGATGACGCACAACGCGCTTTCGTTCCTCAGTATAGCCTGGTTCCACGCCAACAGATAGATTTAAGCCAGAAAACAGCCAGATTGGGCTATCTTTGCTAGCTAGCACCAGCACACTCATGTACCTAATAAACAGAGCTAGTGGCCCGATTTCCGGCAAAAAGACACCCGTTACCCCAAATTTCCTACTCAAGGTATCGAAGATGTAAGAGCGCATTTCATTGCGCCCACCTGAGGAGCCGATCGTTAGCCTACTGGAGCGAGCAATCTGTACGTCGTGAAATCTCTTCTTTGACAGCTACACCGTACGCATATCATAAACTTCAAGTTCTTTACCCATACGCCTTCGGTAGATAAGCACGCGATGCACTTTTAGATTGAGAGATATCACAAGGTATTCGACGCCATCCCCATCTTCACTTGGTCGGGCACTAAACGAACCCTGCTTGTTGAGGTGAAAAGTCAGCCGTTCATCCGCGTCGATGATACCCAACTGGTGATAATCATGGTAGACGCACCAGGATACCGTCGTCTTGTTCTCGAGCTCCAATTCTTCATCGTCACCGCGCATCGCCAGCTTCACACGGCGCTGTAAGCGTCTAAACCAACCACCCGAACGCTCAGGTGACGTTTTTAGAGGAGGTGTATCTACCTCGTAGGGGGATTTTACTGCCATTACGACACCAAATCTTTCTTTTATATCTTTCATTCATTTCACCAATGTTAAACGTTCTTGCTCAAGCGCAACCTGCGTGCCACACACTCGCCCAATACGCTCAGTAAGTGAAGGCTCCCCCCACTTCCTACGCGATGGTGCGTGACTCAAATCCGCCAGAGCGCGCAACCCTTCGCATGCACGTCCACGCCCCAGCCACTGCACCATCAAGCTATCCGCATGCTCGGCCATGACACGCTGCCCTTTATCTAAAAGCCAGAGAACTGTTACAGAAAGTACGATCAATAGCGTCAAGTTCTGTAAGATCAGCGCCATACCTTAGCACTACGACGCGCCGCTGGTCAGCGCTGAGTTTTGTCAGCGCCTGTCGTACTTCCTCGCGCTGTGCTACCTGCTCTTGCAAGTCAATATGACCGCGCGAGTTCAATTGGCCATCTATCTCCACAACTTCGTCCAGAGAAAGAGGAAGTAGATAAGAGCGCTGCTTCTCCATCACATCAAGAGCATGGCGATAGAGTATGCGCATCAGCCATGGACGAAAGGGACT
>DMFQ01000243.1:34990-36405 GCA_003450555.1 Ktedonobacter sp. | reverse complement strand
TGCTGGTGACAGAGTCGCAGAGCAGAGGCCATGGCGATAGCATGATGATTCTCCCAGAGTTGCCGAAAGGCCTCCTGGTCTCCACACGCTGCTCGCTTGATGAGATCATCTTCACAGGTAAACACTACATTTCCTCTCCTCTAAAGAGGATATACGGAGGGAAAGGGGGAAAAGGTTCCATAGTAGGAATGAAATGAGCGTATGAACTTGAGTTGGAAAGCGCTTGCTATGGTATACTGTAGCGACAACCTGCTGAATTTTCGAGCTGAAAGAATGTAGTATTCAAGAAAGGACGCATCACGTGTTCTACATCGGCTCTCCCATGTGGGGCTACAAAGAATGGGTGGGCAACTTCTTCCCGCCTCATACGCCACCAGGCGACTTCCTGCGCCTCTATAGCCAGCATCTCACTACCGTGGAGGGAAACACAACCTTCTATGCTCTCCCTTCCACCGAGACGGTCGCGCGCTGGAGCCAGGAAACGCCTTCCTACTTCCGCTTCTGCCCCAAGATTTCACGGGATATTAGCCACAGTACTGCTCTCGATACACATAAGAAGGAAACAGAGATTTTTACGCAGCGCATGCGCGGGCTGGGCGAACGCCTGGGACCAATGTTCCTCCAACTTCCTCCAGGCTTTTCTCCCGTGCACATAACGCAACTACACGCTTTCCTGGATTTCTGGCCACGAGACCTGCAACTGGCAGTGGAGGTGCGCCACCCGCAATTTTTCACAGAGCCGCACTCAGGGGAACTGAACATGCTGCTGCGCGGCTACAACGTAGCACGAGTGATCATGGATAGTCGACCAATTAGAATTGGTTCGGCTGAAGAGAAACAGGTCCTACAGGCCCGCGAGCGCAAACCCGATCTTCCGCTTGAAGTGGCTACCACCGCTGACTTTGCCTTCGTGCGCTACATCGGCCATCCCCGCATGGAGGTCAATGAACCCCTGCTCGATTTCTGGGCGCAACATATGGCACGCTGGCTACAGCAGGGCATAACCATCTATGTCTTCTGCCACTGTCCCTTCGAGGTTCATTCTCCTGAGATATGCCACGCGCTCTACCACCGCGTCAGTTCCTTGCATTCGCTTCCAACCCTACCCTCGCCACCGGAGCAACCTGAGCAGGCACGACTTTTTTGATCGAGCGTGGTTTAGCCTTGATCTTCGTTGTTGACTTGCTCAGTACGACGTCTGAAAATGGACGAGCGGGCACCCCTTTAGCCGTCTTGATCACCTGGTTGTAGATTTTCATGTACTTGTTAGCCATAACACGCACTGAAAAATTGCGTTCCACGTACTGACGTGTGGCCTCGCGGTCGATCTCATCGATGCGTGGAATGAAGCGCACCATTTCATCGACGTTTTTTACCAGGAAACCCGTCTTACGATGGGCGATTAGCTCCGGTGC
>DMFQ01000243.1:34088-34925 GCA_003450555.1 Ktedonobacter sp. | reverse complement strand
GGGTTCAGAAAGCCGCGCGCGCGGCTGAACAGACTGATCTTCTGTTTCATATTGACTGGCCCGATGTACTTCACCTGGTCATTATCAATCTGCGGCTTGATCACAGTATTGAAGTAGTTGACCGAGTCTTGTTGGTGGCGATCGATGGTACCGGCAAGCACAATTTTTACCCCGGCCCGTTTCGCCGCTTCAATTGCAAGATGAGTCCCTTTGTCTTCCACAAAACGTCCGAGCCAGACAAAAAAATCACCCCGCTTCTTTGCAGTGGGGAGAAATTGTTGCATTGAGAGTCCGTGGTGAACCACTCCCACAAAATTGAGATCGTACGGCACCTCTTCACGAGCGCTCTCGCTGATGGCAACCATTGGTAATAAGGGCGCCCACTCCATATACAACTCATCCGCCTTGCCTGTCCAGGATTGGACACGATCGAAGGGGAAACGGCTGTGCAGCGTTGTGACATGTGGCGTGACGAGGGGGGAAACGAGGGGAAAGATATACATGTCAGAACTTGAAGAGAGGTGCGTATGCACGATATCAAATTTATGTCGCTTGATATATTCAACCGACTCATGTAAATGATAGTACGCTTTAAGGTGCCCTTGCCAGGGAACACCCTCTTCAACGAGCGGCTTTGGGAAAAACGAGACGAGCTTTGCCGAGGTTCTGGTATTTCCAGGTGCAAATAAAGTCACGTCCTGTCCCCTTGCGACCTGTTCCTCGACAAGATTGTAAATGACTATCTCTGTTCCCCCGTAGTTTTTGGGGGGGATCGATAACCAGGGAGGAGCTATATGCGCGATTTTCATGTTCAGGCCCTTTACTAGGACTGTTCTC
>DMFQ01000243.1:23013-34001 GCA_003450555.1 Ktedonobacter sp. | reverse complement strand
CAAAAAGGGAGGCTCCTGGTATGCACTTGGGTGGTGCTCCAGGAACCTCTCTCAAAGGACCAGAGAAGGAGATAGGAAAGTATGTATCGTAACTATCAAAAGAAGATAGGTAAAGTTGGGTTGCCTATTGTGGCAACCGCTCGGTATCCACTCTGCGGGTATTAGAGCGACAAAGACAACTAGCATGAATGAGTGGATATGCTACGCTATCCCCGTCGCTATCCCCCTCTAATAACCGATACCAATGAGTAATACGCCGGGAAATTCCCATTGGATTACAGAGATTTTCATCTTGTGCATAGCACTACCAAAGTGTCACTTTAGAGCTATTGTCTCAAAGGAGCCTGTTCTGCTACTATCTAGATCAAGAAGAGCGTGTATCAGAAAGGAAAGAGCAATAATTCTTATGAGCAATACATTTCCGAGTTGGTATCCACTACAAATTCGCTTTCGCGATCTTGATCCTCTGGCGCACGTGAATAATACCGTCTACTTTACCTATTTCGAGGAAGCAAGAAGCCACTATTTCGATCAACTTGAAACGTGGCTTAAAGAGTGGCCTTCACGAGAGGAGCATCAGGAAGTCGAGAGTATCGTGTCGCACCCGCCCCATAACCCGCGTATTCAGACACGCCCCAATGGCAGCCACTACGGCTTGCTGGTCAAAGAGATAGCTTGCACCTATGAGCTTCCCCTGATACGCTCTGACCATGCCGAAGTCGGCGTCCGTGTAGTACGGGTGGGACGCACCAGCTTTATCATGGAGCATGAGATACGGGATTTAAACGAGCACGAACGAATCTTTGCTACTGGAAAGTCGGCAATGGTGTGGTGCAATTATCAAAACGGTCGTCCTCACCCCGTTCCACCTTCGCTGCGCTTTGCCTTTGAGCAGATGGAGGGAAGAGCGTTTCCTTTTAACGAACGCTAATACAACACCGCTTATCTATAAATACATAGCTTTGCTGTAGGTAGCATAACGAAACGTCGTTGTGCGCCAAATACCTTGTTAGAGTGAGGAGAGCATTATGAACCCATTTGAGAGCATAGGAAAGAAATATCAAACTCTTCCTAAAGTAGATTTGACACAGGGACGGAGTATTGCCTACTCACGGAGTACCACCAGGAGGCTCATGGAATTGATTGACGCAAATGCACACGGGAATGTGCATGGTGGCGTCATTATGCGCATGGTTGATGATGCAGCGGCTATCGTGGCGATCAAGCACAGCCAGAATCCTACCGTGGTCACGGCCAGAGTGGAGAGATTTGACTTTCTGTCTCCCGCTTTTATCGGCGATGTTGTATCTGTCCACTGTGAAATGCGCTATGTCGGACGAACGAGCATGGAGGTGGGTGTTAAGGTCATGGCTGAAGACGTGATCACAGAAGAAGTACGTAACATCGCCAACAGCTACTTAATCTATGTTGCGTTGGATGCAAACCGTAAACCAACACCTGTACCCCCACTTGTGCCTGCTGATAATGAAGAGAAAGCGATTATAGAACGGGCAAGCGTTCGACGTAAACGTAGGCAGAAGATAGACGAGGAAGTGAAGCAGACAAAAGAGATAAAAGATTGATGCCATTTCAATTTCTGTTTTTGTAAGATGAGTTTAAGCGCTAAAACATAAGAAAAGTTCATGATACCTATTTACTCAACAGCAAACGTCATCATTTTACATAGCAGCACTGATCTAATTGATCTTTATATACGTAACATAATAAGTAGGGACAGAAGAGAAAGTTTCAATAGATGGATAACCACCATGATGTCAATCAAATAACCGGGCATTCTTCTTTAGCCGCCGATGAACAAAGTGATGAAGCGCTTATCCTTGCCATTGCGGGCGGAGCTGTATGGGCTATGGAACCTCTCTACCAGCGTTATAGTCGCATCCTCTATTCTATGGCCTATCGCATGGTCTCCGACCACCAGATTGCGGAAGATCTCATACAAGAAGCTTTTCTATCTGTATGGAGACGGGCCATATCCTATTCGCCACAATCAGGAGCAGTTCGAAGCTGGCTTATCTCTATTGTACATCACCGAACTATCGACTATTTACGCAGCGTGCGCCGCCGTTCTGTCATGAAGGAGGCCACGTGGGAAGAGGTTGAACAAGATGATCGTGCCGCCGTTCCCGATGTCTGGGATGAGGCGTGGCGATCAATACAAAGTTCGCAGGTTCGAGCCGCATTGATGGATATCCCCACTGAACAGCGCATGGTCATAGAGCTGGCATATTTCCAGGGATGGACACATACAGAGATTGCAGAAGGTTGCCTGATACCTCTTGGTACCGTTAAAGCTCGCATGCGCCTCGGCCTGAAGCATCTTAAACGAGGCTTAGAAAAAATGGGCGTTAACGAAATGTAAAGTGTACTCAACGCAAAAGAGGAAAGCATTGCTGCTCCCCTCTCTTGTTCCCCCAAGAAAAACCCAGGTGCTGGGTCACTAGAAACGCCGTTCTCTAATACCAAAACCTATTAAGCTCTGGCTTCGTTCCTGCTTCAATCAGAACTACCTGATTGCACTCTTCAGGCATTCCGTTCTGTCCACAGGCGTTTATTCCCGCAGAACGAACATGCGGTACATGTCCCATGCTATATACTAGAAAGGATCATATATAGCAATAAGATGCCTCCCCCAAGGCATCTCCCCTGGAACATTTCTTTATCCCCCACGTGTATAATAGTAGCTTCAGGTGATAGTATGGTTGACGTTTTGTTGAGATACCATGAAGATTTGTCCCAAAAAGCTTCTACTTGGTTAAGAAAAAAACGTCTGTTTCTCTACAGAAAGAAAGGCAAAAAAATTGTTCACTGAGGGTACACAACAAGCATATCTGGGTGCGAAGGAACGCGAACACTTCTGGCAGGTGAGGGAAAACTCCAATTATCTCCTCTCGGGAGCACTACTGGGCGGTGAGGTTATCCGCGTACGCCTGCTACGTGGGATTGAAGGTACCCAACTGCTGCACTCGCTCCAGGACAACAGCGCGCATCTGTTACGTTACCAACTTGCCGACAAAGGTTCCGGTACGCTGCCCTATCACTCATGGATCGTCGCCAGGGGCGATGAAGAGTGGTCCAGCTCGCTCACTGAAGCCCAGGTACGTGCCATCATTGAACCATATTTGCATGGATTCGCCTTCACCGATACGTCTCTGCGATTGATGCGCCCGCTCGCCAGCAAAGAGCGCATCTTCGGACTGGGCGAGCGCACTGGCACGATGAATAAACGCGGCCAGGCATTTCCGATCTGGAATATCGACCCGCATAAGGGACACAATCCACAAACAGAGACCATGTATGCCTCCATCCCCTTCTACCTTGGTCTCTCAAATGCCGCTGGCAGCGCCTACGGAGTGTTGGTCGACCATACAGGGCGTACCGAGATGGACATAGGGAAAACCGACAGGAATTCGGTGCAAATGACGGTACAAGGCGATAGCCTTGTCGTCTATTTCCTGGTCGGACCTGGTCCCAGCGATGTGATGCGTCAATATACAGAACTCACTGGCCACATGCCACTCCCCCCACGCTGGACCCTCGGACATCATCAATGCCGTTGGAGTTATGCATCTGAACAAGAGGTACGAGACGTCGCCTCGCAGACGCGCGCCCGCAATCATCCCTGCGATGCCATCTGGCTCGACATAGATTATATGCAGGGCTATCGAAACTTTACCTGGAATCCCGACACCTTTCCCAACCCAGCAGCCCTGACGCAAGATCTCCATGCGCAGGGTCTTCACTTGGTCACTATTCTTGACCCCGGCACAAAAGTTGATGATCACTACTTTGTGTACCAGCAGGGTATGGAACACGATTACTTCTGCCGCCTTGAGAATGGCATGATCTTCTCCGGCAATGTGTGGCCCGGTGTCTCGGTCTTTCCCGATTTCTCTCGGAGCGAAGTACGCACATGGTGGGGCGACCTGTATAAAGGACTGCTCGATCAGGGGGTCGATGCCATCTGGAACGATATGAACGAACCCGCGCTGACGGATATGATGGTACTGAACGACCCGACCATCCCCTCTCCAACGACGAAATCAAACACCATGCCCGACGATGTCCTCCACATAGCCGGTAAGGATCAACCCTTAGGCCCGGATGGCCCGCCAACACTCCACAAGTTTTTCCATAACGCCTACGGCATGGAGATGGCGCGCGCGACATATGAAGGCTTACTGCGCCTGCGCCCTGACCAACGACCATTTGTCCTGACACGCTCCGCTACAGCAGGAATACAGCGCTACGCTGCTCTTTGGACAGGAGACAACACCAGCCAGTGGGCAGATATTCCAATGGCAATAACCATGTGTTTGAATGTCGGCATGAGTGGAGTGCCCTTTATTGGCGTTGATATTGGCGGCTTCTGGGAGACTTCCAACGGTGAGTTACTGGTACGCTTTGCTCAACTGAGCGCGCTCCTTCCGTTCTGCCGCAACCATAACGCGCTCGAAAACCCAGACCAGGAACCCTGGGCCTTCGGCGAGCCGTTTGAAAGTGCCTATCGCGCAGCTATCGAAACTCGCTATCGCCTCATGCCTTATCTGTACTCTCTCTTCCAGCAGGCAGCAGGTAGTGGAGCGCCGATCATCCGCCCGCTCTACTTCCACTATCCTCAGGACGAGCAGGCGTGTGACGTGGAGGACGCCTTCCTTGTGGGCGATACGCTGCTCTCGGCGCCAATCTATATCCAGGGCTCGACCAGCCGCTCCGTCTATATCCCGTCTGGAACATGGATCGACTTCTGGAACGGCAACGAATATGCAGGCGAAGGGTGGAGCGACATTGAGGCTTCCTTGGAGCGCTGGCCGCTGCTTGTACGCGGCAATAGCATTCTTCCCTCTGGACCCTTAATGCAATATAGCAATCAATATCCAACCGATCCCCTAACCTTTACCTGTTACATGGTGACGGATGGGCTCTCCAGCTATACGCTTTACGAGGATGATGGCTCTACGCTCGCCTACCAACAAGGTGCGTTCGCCGAAACATCGATCAGTTGCCGGGTAACACCAGACTTTATCACAGTGGAAATAGAAGAACGCTTTGACGCGTATCGCCCACAACGCGAAACGTACGAGGTTATCGTGCACATAGGCGGCAAAACGCTACGCCAAAGCGCAAAAGCGGGTCAGGGCAAAATAGTCATACGGCTATAAGAAATACGGGATGATGACGGGATACGTGTCCCGTCATCATCCCGTTACTCCCAAATGACCACTTTCCCCGTCAGTTCTTTGATAAAGCGAGACTCCGCTCCCCTGACGGTCAGCAGGTAGAGCGCTTCGGCGGCCCGCGTCATCCCCACGTAACAGAGGGTCCGTTGTTGTTCAATATACAACTGAGCCTCTTCAGCCTCACTATGTTGCAGCCCCTGGCTTGACGGAAGCACGCCCACCATCAGCCCTACCAGGAAGACAACCGGAAATTCCAGGCCTTTCGCGGAGTGAATCGTCAGTATTTTGATCCGCTCTTCGAGCAGGTCAAAGTCGCTATCTTTATGCAGCACTGTCCTCAGTCCAGCATGTTCTAACTCTCGCTGGCACTGCTCACATAGTTGATTGGTGGGGCAAAGTACTGCGAAATCAGAGAGGCGAAAAACCTGGTCACTGACCAGGTCGAGGATACGCTCCCTCACGAGTTCAAACTGACCAAATGCATTGGTCGCCTTCAAAACCACTGGGGAGGGTCCCTGGCGCTGTGTCCACTCTGGATCAACATACTCCTGCGTGGCTCGCATCAACTCATTCCTCTGCAGTAAATGGGCCGCCGCCTCTGCCACCTGGCGCGTATTGCGGTAATTCTTGCGCAGGATGACGGTACGTCCCCTGGCTTGTATGCCAGCCTGTTTCCAGGAAAAGCCGCGCGAGTATAACGTCTGGGCGGCATCGGCAAGGATCATGATGCTACGCACCATCCCTGCAGGCCCTTCAGAAGGTGAAGCTATAAACTGCTGAATGACACGCAGGTCTATCGGCCTTAAATCCTGGGCCTCATCAACAATGATATCGTCATAGCCATTTGCAATCGCCTGGCTCTGCAGTGCTTCCAGCGTCTTTGCCGCGTGATCTGCCCAGTCATGATACTTCGCCTGGAACATGCGCCGCTGATATGCTTCATAGACCTTCCATACTGCCTCGCGCTGCTTGCCGCTCAAAGCCGTTTTACGCCCATAACGTTCAACCGCCTTATACTCTTCCACATTCCTTAAGCCCAATCCCTTGATGACGCGTTTGATCTCTTCCTCAAAGAACGCCTGGTCACGTTTCAGCACCACTGCGCTATCTTTTAAACGTACTTCTTGCAAAGCATCATAAAGAACTTTACGAGTCTTCCCGTCGTCTGCTATATGTAGCTCAATTGAGCGCCCATGCAGAAGATGCCCCATCAGGCTGTGCAGCGTCATTACCTGTAAATTTTTGGGTAACGGGCCGATCAGTTCCTCTATCAGTGCTTTAGTGATAGATGATAGCGTGCGGTTATAAGTCAGCACAAGCACGCTTCTGCCCTGCTCAGCCAGCCGAATTGCCCGGTAGATCCCCACCGTTGTCTTACCAGAACCGGCTGCCCCCTTGAGCAAGATCAATGGCGCCCTCTCCATCTCTACATACTGCTGCTGTTCAGGACGCTGGAGGTTGAGCATCAGGCGTTTGATCTTTCCCTCACAATAACCATCGAAGCGATCAAGGGTCGAGCGATACAGCAGGCGCGACGAATCAAACATAACTTCTTCAAGTTCAGTCGAGGTGCTCAATTCCTCCAACCACATGCGCGTCTGTTCCGGCAGTTCAGGAAGGTCCAGTGCTGCTTCGAGTGAGGACGCTCTCTTAAGAGGCTTTACCAGCAATGACGGTACGCCAAGGATCCGTAAATGAGCATCTTGGAAAAAGGCAAAGGCATTCGGAGTGCCTTTCTGCATCATTTCCGGAGTTACAGGTACAAATCCAGCATCTCTGAAAAGAGAAGGATCAAATGCCGGTTTCTCCGGCTTATCTCGTGGAGGTAATGGAATAGCTTCAGACGCTTGCTCCATGCGGCTAAAGCGCGTGTTCGCCGCAAAACCCCGCAAACGAACATTGTCTACCATTGAGTGTGGACCCACATTCCAGAGTTGCAAATTGCCATCCCTAATCTCGTACAGCAGGCGCATACTCTCTGAAACGTAACAATCCCATATATTTGCTTTCACGTTGTGTAATCGGTGCGTGTTCAGTGAGGGGTGGCCAGGATTTTCTGCCAGTAAGTGAATCTTCCTTCTAACGGTTTCCCGCATGGGGAGTGGAAGACGGCTCAATGACTGATCGAAACTATCACTCGTCAAGACATCAATAAGCATTTGATCCCTCCACTTATCATTATCTGTAAAAGAGTACTTGTTAGTACATCTTTTGTCAAGTTTTTCGTAGCTAGAAGAATTGCGCTTAAGTTGCCAAAGCTCACACTGCCATGCTATATTACTGTGACGGGAACTTCAGTTCATTCTGTCGAGAGGATAATTACATGCAATGCCCTCGCTGCGGCCATGAGAATGCGAACTCAAGTACCTTTTGCGAACAATGCAGTTCACCGCTGAGCGTTACCGAGGTTACACCAGAGCAGGCAGAATACAAAGCGCCTCCCCCGTCACTTCTTAACGGGCACAAAAAATTATCGCTTGCGCCACCATCACCACCATCACCGCCGCTAGAGCATAACCAGGTCGTCCCTCCTGCCCATCCTGTCCCTCCACCTTCTTCGTATCCTCAGAACGTTACTCCCACGCGCATAGGGATATTCAGCGGCATGCTCTACTTTATTGGTACCATCATCGCAATCGTAGGTCTACTCGGCGCGCTCACAACCCTTGGTTCGGGAACAGTTATCGGCCTCTTAGGACTACTTCTCACCTTAATTGTCATGACGATAAGCATCGTTTTTTTTGTCCGTCTACGATATCGGGCATCCATCTTACGCTGGTGGCAACGCATTATGTGGATTGCAGGAGCGACATTGGCCGCATTTCTAGCGCTCATTCTGGAAGTCATCATCTCCCCACATAGCTCCTTGACGCTATACTATACAGCTTTCGTTCTGCTGTTATACGGCCTTAGCTGGACTGCCATTGCCCTCTGGTAGAAATAAAAGAGAGGGTTTTCTGTCGTGCAGAAAACCCTCTCTCATTATCAAACTTTGACCATCAACTCATCACCATTTACAGTTTGAACTCCATCTTCCGCCAGGATAATCCGTTTGACCCTCGTCGCGCTCTTCAAATCGGGCATTGCCATCTCCAAAGAAGCACGTTGAGCAGCCTCTAAACAACCAGTTATGTGCAGGACCTCCAATTCAGCCCCGACAGACAATCCTCGTTCGGCCTTATAGCGACGAACCTGGCGCAACAGCTCTAATAGCGTCTCGCCTGTAGTCTCTGCTTCCTCATCTATCCATTCCCGTTGCTGTGCTGGCCATGCCGCGCGGTGAATTGATTGCGCCCCATCCCACTGGCGCAACAGGCCCTGATAAATCTCTTCCGTAACATACGGGAGGTAAGGGGCCAGCAATTTCATGACGCTCAGGAGCGTCTGGTAGAGCGCCCACTGCGCGGCATAATGTTCCTCTCCTGCTTCACCATAGAGACGGGATTTTGCCAGTTCCAGGTAGTTATCACAGAGGTCTGCCCAGAAGAAGCGTTCAACTTCAGCACGCGCGGCGCCATACTCATACCTATCCATCTCTGCAGTTGCAGCAGCAATCGTTCGCGCCAGGCGAGAGAGCAGCCAGCGATCAGTCGGCAGTAGTTTGGCAGGGTAAGTTTCGTTCGCGAAATGCTCCAGGCGGCTCTGCGCGAAGCGGCTAGCATTCCACAATTTCGTGACCAGGCGCCGCCCATTGGCTATCATTTCTGGACTGAGCGGGCTATCTGCGCCCGTACGGCCCGTTGTCGCCCAGTAGCGCAGGGCATCGGCTGATTCCTTCTCTATGACCTCCATCGGCCCGACCTCATTGTGCTCCTTTGACTTGGAGATTTTCCTTCGATCGGCTGAAAGGCCATGTCCTGAAATCATAATCTCCCGCCATGGGATGTCGTTGGTGTGATACAGCGACTTGACGATGGTATAAAAAGCCCAGGTGCGAATGATTTCGTGAGCCTGCGGACGCAAACTGGCCGGAAAATGTTGGGCAAACCAGGCGGGATCATCAATCCAGTGCCCAATAATCATTGGCGAGCAGGATGATGTAGCCCACGTGTCCATGACATCCGGCTCTGGCTCAAAATCGGTTGAGCCACAGGCACAGGGAGCCAGGGGCTGCGTGATTTGTGGGTCAACTGGTAGTTGCTCCAGGGTGGCCAACATAATCTCACCACATGCACGACACATCCAGGCTGGAAATGGAACGCCAAAGTAGCGTTGGCGCGAAATGCACCAATCCCACTGTAGGTGCTCAACCCAATGCTCGTAGCGAATTTGCATGTGCTCAGGATGCCAGCGTATCTTACGCCCAGCCTCCAACAATCGCTCTTTCTGATCCAGGACGCGAATGAACCACTGCCGCGTGTGCAGGTATTCAATGGGAGTACCGCAGCGCTCGTGCGTTCCGACAACGTGTTCTATTGTTTCCTCGCGCAGAATCTGCCCCTTCCCTTCCAGGTAGCCGAGTATACGCTTGCGCGCCTCCTGCACTGGTAATCCGGCATAGGAGCCTGCTAGTTCCGTCATTCGCCCATCTCGCCCAATGGCCATTCTCAGCGGAAGCTGATGGGTATGCCACCAGCGAACATCGGTCGAATCGCCAAAAGTGCAGCACATGACGGCCCCGCTCCCCCTGGCAGGATCGGCCAGTTCATCTGCTTGAATGGGAACGGCCAGTTCAGGCGCCCCGTGGAAAGCTCCGCTATCTATGCTGGCCGTTTTGCCCAACAGGTGTTTATAGCGTGCATCATCAGGGTGAACAAAGACAGCGACACAGGCAGGCAACAGCTCTGGACGCGTCGTGGCAATGGGCAAAATGCTCCCATCCGATAAATGGAATGCCAGCGTTGTAAAGCGGGTTGGTAATGTCGCGTCATTGACCTCGGCCTGCGCGATGGCGGTCTGACATTCTGGACACCACAGCGTCGGCGCCTGTTGCGTATAAGTCAAACCCTGACGATGCAGTCGGATAAATGACCACTGCGAGACGCGCCGCGCATCATGTGAAATGGAGGAATAGCGATAGCGCCAGTCAACACTCAAGCTCAGTCTGCGCCAGAGAATTTCAAAGCGATCCTCTGTCTGCTGCGTCAGTTCCAGGCAGGCGTCAATGAAAGACTCTCGTCCCATCTCCGTTGCATTACGTTTGATGGTTTTCTCAACAAAACGTTCCGTAGGCAATCCATTGTCATCAAAGCCCATGGGATAATAGATGTGATCGCCGCACATCCTGCGGTAGCGGGCGATGACATCTGCCTGAGTGTAGGAATAACAGTGGCCGATGTGCAGCTGGCCTGAGACGGTCAGCGGCGGAGTATCGATCGTAAAGTGCTGGCCAGAACCAGCCGGATCATACCCGTAGACATTGTTCTGCTCCCAGAAGCGAGCCAAACGTGGCTCAGCCTCGCGGAAGTCGTAACGGTTGGGCAACATACTCGTAGTACTCCTTTAAGCGATAAAAAAACACTGCCATCTCGCAAGGACGAGGGCAGCGCGGCTCGTGGTACCACCTTGTTTCGATACATGACACGCCCAACCAGGTACTTTCTGCGAAGCATAAACACGCTATCATCGTAATGCCTTCCAAAGTATGTGTCAGGTATCCTCTACACAGCGCTAACGGGCTATACCCGGAATGCCTTAACGTCACATCATCATGCAACTTCAAGCACTCGACTCACGAGCCACGTTCGAGGAGCGCATCCAAAGGAGGCTCTCACCCAGTGACCTCCACTCTCTGGCAGACCGCTTCCCTCTACTCCGCTCGTTCCAAGTCTTTAATCATCTCTTACTATA
>DMFQ01000243.1:3759-22844 GCA_003450555.1 Ktedonobacter sp. | reverse complement strand
ACTATACAAGCTTCTACATCGATCTGTCAATAGAGATGCAGAGGCACTCCTCAGTCGCGATTTGTAAGTCTCTACACCTCAATATCCCCAAATTAGCTTATTTCTCTCCTCTCGGCGCTGAAAGAAATACCCCTTGAAACTTCTCAAGCCAAAAGTACGTGAAATTGATTAAAGCGACTATATACACCTGGGAGAGTGAAAACGATATGCCAGCCTGGAGCCAACACGATCTGCATCCACACTTGGAAGTCTATTCTATAGACAATCAGAACTTAGGACACATAGCAGAAGTCTATCCAGATTCTTTTCTCGTACATAAAGGCTTCTTCTTCCCCAAGGATCGCTACATTCCCTACAGCGCTATCGCAGCGGTCGAAAGCGACCGGGTACAGCTTTCCATGACAGCTGATGACGCCAAACAACTGGAATGGGAGAAACGACCTGATTTCGAAGAGCACAAAGGTGATCCTACGCAGCTTTTTTATGATAGAGGGCATGGTGTCGCTGATCCTTTCGACGAAGACAATCCTGATCGGACCTGAAATACCCGCTTGATAGCCTCTGGTCGTCGTAATTCTGACTCTCGAAAATATAGTCGTTTGTTAACGTAAATACGTATATATACATAGAGGCTACCTTTTTCATGGAGTTGGTGAGGTGGCAGCGTCCTGTCTGATATGAACAGGCATGACCCAAACACAGGCGTCGTTGTATCTGCTCAATAGGTTAACTTTTATAATCAAATGAAGATAAGGTTAGAACCTGACTTGATTTAAGGTAATTACCTGATGTGATGTTTCACGCTATTCTTTTAAAATACAATTGATATAAAAGTTAGCTAAAGAATGGATACGTTCACTAACAGCACCAGTCGGCTTGTAAGTGCTGACCACGAGGCCAGGCGGAGTCCGGCAGCTGATTTTGTCGGCAAGTTTCCCAAAGGGAGCGTGGAATTATGGCTATTGTTCATCCTGTCAGCAACGTCCAAAGGACTATACTGACATCTCGTACTACGGCTGCGTCAATGTTTCCTACCCCCATTTCTCAAGATTTTGAAATGGAACTTGGAACAACTTTCGCCAAAGACGTGCCAAGGCGTATTACGGAACCACTTACTGAGTTGCTTTCTCCTCCAGAAGAGGGAAGTGGCACATTACTTTCTGATGATGCAGATATCGACGAAAGCAATGAAATTGATGTCCTGGACGAGGGAACAATTCGCATTCGTCGTCCTCTTGGAACCACCGTACGCCAGGCATCAGGAGCTGAAGATGCTTTTCAGAGCTACCTGCGTGACATACGTGGTCATGGGCTACTTACCCACGCCGAAGAGATCGACCTGGCGAAACGCGCTGCGGCTGGTGACGAACTGGCGCGGCGTAAGCTCATTGAATCCAATCTTCGACTCGTTATAGCTATCGCGCGTCGCTATACAAGTACTGGTGTTCCCCTCATTGACCTTATTCAGGAGGGTAACCTTGGCTTGATGCGTGCCGCTGAGAAGTTTGATTACCAGCGCGGTTGCCATTTTGGCACCTATGCCACCTGGTGGATTCGTCAGGCAGTGAGCCGTGCCGCGGGTGAGCAATCCAGGCTCATTCACCTGCCCGAGCACGTGGCAACACGATTGCGTAAAGTACGTCGAGTCGCGTCACAACTCTCGCAGGAGAATGGCCTTGATCCTCTGCCAGAGCAAATAGCCGAGGCTTGTAATCTCGCTGTAGACGAGGTCATGGATTTGCTCGGAGTCATCGAGCAACCAGTCTCTCTCGACGCACCTGTCGATGACGAGGCTCGTTATTCTTTGGCCGACACACTGGAAGATAGCACAACGCCTGCACCCGCTGAAACAGCCTCTCAACACTTGCTGGGAGAAGAATTGCATCGCGCGCTTGCCCTGCTCACCCCGCGTGAGCGCTCGGTCATCACACTTCGTTATGGCATTGGCGATGGACGTAGCCGCACATTGCTCGAAGTGGGTAAAGAATTAGGCATCTCACGCGAGCGCGTACGCCAGCTCGAAGTAGTGGCACTTATGAAATTGCGCGGCATCAGCGGTAATGTCTCCTTACGAGAATGCGTCTAGTTACACCTCCACTGTTCAGGGCGGCCATCACAGTCGCCCTGAAGATTCATACACCCCGTTTTTTTGTGCCATACATCTCGACTAATCCAGGAATCTATGCTAAACTTCAACAAAGAACTTAAGAGTAGTAACGAAAGATTTTTTCATTCTTAACTTATACAAGGAGAGTCGAGACTCATGGCAACTTGTACATCTTGTGGTTACGATGTTACTGGCAAAAAGTTTTGTCAGCAGTGCGGAACGCCTGTACAGCCCACAGTTATTCCCACTCCGAACAACCAGACCATGCCGTCGAGTAACACGTGCCCACGCTGCAATGAAACAGTAAATCCAGGATCAGCGTTCTGTAATCATTGTGGCTCATCACTAAGTCCACAAGTTTTAACAGCTACACCGGCACCATCACAACCGCTTACCCGTCACTGTCCCGCATGCCAGGCAGAAGTGCCCGCGAATAACGCCTTCTGCAGCAGTTGCGGACAAAACCTGCAAACGCCTGTAGTAGCTCCTGCAAGCGCTTTCTGTACTAACTGTGGACAAAAGAATGCTCCTGGCGTCCGTTTCTGTGCCAGTTGCGGCAGCCCACTCGGCGCTCCTGCTGTGGCAACACAGGCCAACTATACTCCGTCGCCTGGACAATATCCCCCGCAGCAGCCATACACAGCAACGTATGGGCAGCCACAGTATGCTCCACAGCCCAATGCTCAGCCGCCATATCCACAACAACCTCAATATGCCCAGCAGTATCAACAGGGTCAGATGCCAGGCTATCAACCACAACCGATGATGGGCCAGCAACCCATGGCTTTACACTGCCCCGTCTGTATGGCTATGGCCCCAATGGGGTCAACAAACTGCGTCAGTTGCCATACCAGCCTCTCAGGAGTTGTCCCAACGCCAGCTAACGTCCCTGCTCAAGGCCAACAGGGAGGACTCGGCGGCTTTATGCAAGGTGACGGTGGAAAGTATGCTATAGGCGCTTTGGGTGGCGCGGCCGCACTGATGGGCGGCGAAATGCTCTTACATGGGCTTGAAGGTGGCCGCAATGACGGGTACTATGGCGAAGAACACCATCGCAATGAAGGTCTACTGGGTGGCCTGGGTGAGATCGCCAACGATATTGGTTTGTGAACAGCCCGTATACCTATACCTTACCGGCAAAACCCTTGCGAGATGGTGATCATCTATCTTTTGCAAGGGCTTTTGCCTGAAAAGGTCTCCATAGTATCCAAATTGGCTATTTTTCCTCCTATTCTTCTACAATTCTGTTGCGACACGAGCTTAAACCGTCTATAATACTGTGGGATATACGACTTAATTGTCTATGATACCGCATTTCTGTATGCAGAAAAATAGCTGTCTATTCCGTTCATCTCTTAATGTCTATATGTTTTATCTGGAAACACGAGGAGAAGTGGTATTCTTTCACATACATGATCTATGCAGAGAAAGCCACGCCAAGTAGTTGGATGAATTACAAGCGAACAACCTTACATAATGGCCTGCGCGTGCTCACGGCACAGATGCCTGGCATGCGCTCGGCAAGCATCGGTTTCTTCCTCACCGTTGGTTCTCGTTATGAAGCAGACTCGATCGCGGGGATATCGCACTTCATTGAACATATGCTCTTTAAAGGCTCCCGCCATTATCCCACTGCCCGCCTCATATCCGAGGCCATTGAGGGCGTTGGCGGCGTTTTTAACGGAAGTACCGGCAAGGAAATCACCAGTTACACTGCACGTGTCCCCGGAGAGCAGTTGCCTATCGTCATGAATGTTATGGCCGATATGATCCGCTACCCTCTCTTCGATCCCACCGAGATCGAGAAAGAACGCGGTGTCATCGTCGAAGAACTAAGCTCCACCCGCGACGACCCTCAGGAATGGGCTAACCTGCTGATCGACGAAGTGATGTGGCCCAGCCTGCCGCTGGGGCGCGATGATGCTGGTTTTGTTGAGACTGTAACACAAATCGAGCGCCAGCAGATGCTGGACTACATGGATGAACACTATCGACCTGGTTCGCTCACCATTAGCGTCGCAGGAAATATAGACCATGAGCAGGTTATCAAAGAGGCGGAACGCATTTTTAGCGATTGGGAACCGCGCGCTCACCCGCGCTGGAAAGAGAGCCTTCCGCCGCGAGATACGCTGCCGATAGCAATGATTCGCAAAGAGACCGAACAGACTAATGTCTGTCTGGCAACGCTAGGAGCCTCCTACTCCTCTCCCGATTATTATCCAATATTGTTAATCAATGCTATTTTAGGTGATGGTATGAGTTCCAGGCTCTTTCAATCCATTCGAGAGGAACAGGGTCTGGCTTATGACATTGGGAGTTACTTTAATAGTTATTCTGACACAGGCAGCATGGTAATCAGCGCTGGCGTAGATCCCTCACAGACCGAATCGGCCGTACGAGCCATCATACACGAACTCAATCAACTCTGTGAAAACCCGGTACCAGCAGACGAACTTGACCGCGTTAAAGCGTATGTACGAGGGGGCTTTCTTCTCGGCTTAGAAGGCACACAACAGGTAGCTTCATGGCTCGGCGGCCAGGAAAGCCTGCGTAACAAAATCATAGATATTGACGAGATGGTAGCTCTTGTTGATGCTGTCACCTCACAAGATATTCAGCGCGTGGCACAGTTCTGCTTTGCGCCCGCATGGCGTCGCTTGGCCATCATTGGACCAGATGACACGTATCAGGCAGAGCGCTTCGGCGAGTTGCTCAAAGGTGACTGAAGCAGAAAGAGGAGATCAGGATTATGGCACAAACAACGCTTCGTGATTATTTGCAGACGACTGAAGATGCTATTAGTACCGGTCGCGTCAATGATGCATTGGCTAACTGTCAATACATCCTCACACATTTTCCAGAAGCATTGGAGGCTCAACGTCTCCTGGGTGAGGTCTACCTGGCACAGGGGAAACTGGAAGAGGCGCAGCAAACGTTTGATTGGGTCCTGACAAATGATCCAGAGAATGTGATGGCCTACTGTAACCGCGCCTTGATCTGTGAGCGCATGTCAGACTATGATACTGCGTTAGATTGCTATCAACAGGCATACGAACTCAGTCGGGGCAACAGCCAGATACGCCAGATATTTAATCAGTTGAGCGAAAAAGTAGGACAACAGGGTTTCATTTTTTCGCGGGCAGGCCTGGCGCGCCTCTATATGCGTGGTGACCTCCTGCCTCAGGCCGCTCAGGAATGGGACACCGTTCTCGTCAACACTCCTGTACGCCTCGATGCTCGCACCGGTCTCCTCGAGACATATTGGCGTGAAGGCCTTTATGACCAGGTCGAGCATCTCGCGCGCGCAATCCTTCAAGAAGTCCCTCATTGTTTGAAGGCACTCCTTCTCCTCGCACATGTGACGTTTGCGCAGGATGCCCTACAGGCACAGGACCTGATGCGACAGGCGGAGGCACTAGATCCTGACCAAGTGATGGCTCAGGAACTTTTTAGTGACTTTATCGCCCACCAACCCAAAGACCCTTTCTTGAAACTGATGAAAAAATCATCGGCCATTTTTCCGGAAACCTCAAATGGGAAACACGCCGCAACAACGACAGCCGACACGCTGGAAAAGCTTTCACCCGAATCCAATGGCATGTCAAGTCCCAGCAAGTCTCCCTCCACTTTCTCGGATCCCCTCGTGAGGTGGAGCAGCCTCGATAACATCATTGAACCTCAACAAGATTACCAGACGCCAAATGAAGCCGCTCCCTTTGGCAACTGGGCTGACAATAACTCATCAGACTTTAGTTCCTGGAACACTTTTGTACAACAAGACTCCCTATCTACTCAACACAAGGATGCCGCTCAGGCAAATACTGACACACCTGAGGTGGACAACTGGGACGTTTTTGGTCACCTTGCCGATGCTTCAGAAACGGAAGAGCCAGAGCTAGAAACCTGGCAGACACTGCCAGAACCCACTGAGAGTCATGATCAAGTTCATGACAACAACAACGGCCAGGCACAACCCCCACAACCCGAACAGCAACCTGACTGGTACCATATGGATACGTTCGCAACATCAAACCCGGATCCATGGAGCACTTCAGGCGACATCAATCCGGTAACGCCCTCTGCCACCTGGGATGTAGAGGATGCGGATGCAAACCTGCCCGCACCGCCAGCATGGCTGGACATGCTTACCAGAGGAGATCGTCGTCAAGCAAGCGAACCTATGGAACCCATCCAGCAGCAGCCGACTACAACACCTTCGGATATACAAGAACCTCCTGTAAGCCAGCAAGACGATCAACAGACAGTCAGCCATGAAGAATCAACAGCCTTAGCAGAAGAAGCTTCTCCCGCTGAAATACAGCCATCATGGCGAGAACATACTCAGGCTAATCCTCCCTCGTCAGAATCTTCAGAGGACGAAGGATTCTTTTTTGGGCCAGAGTGGCTAAAGTCCCTTGGTGCTACTTCGCTCGAGCAATCGTTCCCTCAAGAAACAGAACAAACTCCTCCACCCGCTCCTTTGGTGGAACTAGCGCCTACGCTGCAAGCAGAACCAACTGACCTTGAACCAGCTGCGAACTGGTCTACTCCAACAATAGACCCCGAACCAGTTGCGAACTGGTCCACTCCAGCAACAGACCCTCGGCTTCCAGCCGTGAAAGCTAGTCAGACGGAGACACCAGAAACAAAACAGAAAATTACTGTTGAGAACTGGTTAGAGCAAGCCACCCAAAAATTGAACAGACCAGATCAAAATGTGCTGACGACCCTTGAAGAACTGGAGAACGAATTACACTCTCAAGGCTTTAAGCCACTTGAGCCGGGAACCCTCTCAGCTCTGGCCAAAGAACCATCACTTTCATCCGCGCTGGCGCAATTTGGCAATCTTGAGGCACAACTTGTTGACGAGGAAGACCAGCTACAATCTCCTCAGCCGGAGCTTTCGCCAACAGTCTCTCCTATTGAGCAGACATGGTCAGACTTACTAGAGCCGGAGCCGTCTACTCAAACAACAGAAGAGCCAGTGGTGACTCGTCCAACTGAACAAACTCTAGCAACATCCTCTCACCTGGATGCCTTGTCGAGTCTTGCCTCATCTCGCTTTGAAACACAAGCAGTTGCTAGCCGCTTCTCTTCAGAACCCGTTCAGCAAGAGCGCGCTCCTGTTTCCAATCAAGCAGCTAGTGCTCCTTCAAGCCCCCAATCAACTGCTGAGACTCCAAACGCCTCTAAGCCGAATACGCCATATGAATTCGAGCTAGAGATGACAATGAGACGTCCAGTGGTACACTTGCAGCCCATGCAACAACCACCTTCGATGCAGCAACCGCAGGGGCCTGGCCAGGGGCATTCGGGGGAGCACGCTTCGACTAACAAATCAGCAGATAGAACATTGAGCTACAGAGAGCGCTTGATCAAAGGCTATCAATACCAACTCGCCGGGTCCTACGATGAGGCAATGCAAGAATACCGCATCATTATACGCAACGCTCCCGAACTACTAGGCGAGATTGTCAGCAATATGCGTGCCTTGCTGAAAATAGTCCCCAGATATTCAGCGGGATATCGCGTTCTGGGAGACGCGTATATGCGGCAGGGAGAGTACTTGCAGGCCATGGAGGCCTATAACAAAGCATTGAACATGGCCAAAAAGGCAAAAAATTAGTGCCGCCGCAAAGGAGTCGCACCTTGGAAACTATTTTACAACGGCTGACCGATCTTGACGACGTGACTGGAGCTATCCTTGTCGGCAAAGATGGCCTTATCGTCACCGGAACACTTCACAGTGAGGACGAAGAAGTAATTGGTGCCATGTCGGCAGCGGCATTTGGCTCCATTACAAATTTTATAGATCAGATGAGCAGCGGTGAGATGCACCATGTCATCATTGAAACAAAAGATGGCACGATCCAATTTGAAGAGGTTGGCGACCTCATCCTCGTGGTCACTACCAATAAGGGAAGCAATCTCGGTCGTGTCCGTATAGAGATGAAAAAAGCTTGCAGGCAAATTTTAAAACTAGTGGCAAGTTACTAACATTCAAGGAGATGTATTGAGCTATATGGAGCAAACTTTAATTATCGTGAAACCAGAAGGCGTACAGCGCGGGCTTATAGGCAGCGTTCTTACCCGTTTTGAACAACGTGGCCTTACGATTGTCGGTCTCAAACTGCTACAGATCACTCCTGCATTGGCGGAGCAGCACTATGGAGTCCACAAAGGGAAACCCTTCTATGCTGGTCTGGTAAAACATATTACCTCCGGTCCAGTCGTTGTCGGCGTTCTGGAAGGCCCCAAAGCTATCAGTGTAGTTCGTACGACAATGGGTGCCACGAATGCCGCTGAAGCCGTACCAGGCACCATTCGCGGTGATTATGCACTGGAGATTGGCTTCAACATCATTCATGGTTCAGACGGTCCCGAGACTGCGAAACAGGAGATCAACCTCTTCTTCAAACCGGAGGAATTGGTGGCCTATAAACTTCCTACCGCGGAATGGGTATACGAACACTGAAATAAACCGTAAATGGGGGTGCAGAGGCAACGCCTCTTGTCAGGAACAGAGGGCGTCCATCGAAAAACGCCCCCTTTTTGTGTTCTAGGGAGTGTGCATAGAGGCTTCAGCTTTGTTTGAGGGTCGCTGATCAGTAGCGGCTCTCTTTTTTTCCGCCAATCGCCAACAACATGTTTTACTACGGAAACAACGATCTTGCTCCTCAGAAGTGACCGGTGGAGTATTTTTCATACAAAAAACCTGATACATTGGTTCACCTTTCATGATATCACTCGCGGGAAACCAACGCTCACGGTAAAATGGGCAGGCATTTTTATGCTTGCGCCAATTTGAATTTTCAGCTGGATTTGTTTCTAAAGTGCTTGCCAATCAAGCGTCCTTCCTATGATAATGGGGCGGGTGTTTATTCTGTTTCAGGTAGTATAACACATAATTCTGAAGAAACGCGGTGTGCATATTTTACAGACAACGAGACACCTTCTATGCTATAATAAGGTATGCAAAAAATTGGAGGATGCATTGGTCGAACACAAGTCAGAGGCAGTTCCATGGACAACCCAACAAACACTACTCGGCTTTATTCTTACGCTCGTTCCGTGGGTTGCAGTGATCGGAGTTCTTGCCCTGCTTGGCCAAAGCAAAGCTACTCAAAACGCTCCTCTTTCGTTCCAGGCAGACCTCGGTAATGCTATCTTTGTTTTTATCTTTTCCTCTGTCATTGAAGGGGCGTTTCTCATTGCTCCGCTCTACTATGCCAACTATATCTTTCGCTCGATAACACCTCATTTTCGCCTGGCATTGCACACATTGGGCTTGAGAAAGTTTAAGGTGGGTAGATCACTGCTGTTGGTTGTGCTCCTGTTACTCGCCATTCTCGCCGTGGATAACTTCTACCAATATGTGATCACTGTTTGGCACCTGAACCTGCAGACCAACGATCAGGTTCTGCTCAATCACAGCAAAATAGCTCCCATCAGTACCTACGCCACACTCCTTGCCGCCGTTTTTGTCGCTCCCTTTTGTGAAGAGGTCTTCTTTCGGGGCTTTCTCTTTCCAGGTCTTTGTCGATCTATGCCTGTAGGTTGGGCCACTATCCTCAGCTCACTCCTCTTTGCCATTGCCCATGCGGATCCCGGTTCGTTCGCGGTCCTCTTCATCATTGGTTTAGCTCTCGCTTTCCTGCGCTGGCGAACAAACTCACTCTGGCCCGGTATTATTCTCCACCTCATCAACAATGGCCTTGGAGCGCTGCTCATCGTCCTGGTGATGCATGGGGTCGTGAAGCAGTAGCTCTAAGAGCTCTGCTGATTTGAGCGGGTGGAGTCATCCTGTTTTATCGTACTTGGATCCCGCGAAGTCATCGGATCCGCTATGCTTGGCTCGGCACGCTCCTCTCTGCCGCCACGTGGATCTTGATCACCCATTGGAGTTTGAGGTTCGGAAGGGTTGCGCCCTCCTAAATTTCCATTGGCGTGACGATCAATCGTGTTAGCAGCACGGCCTCCTGCCCCTCCCACCATATCACTCGTCGTGGATTCTCCACGATCTGAGGTCGCTTCAGTGCCCGGTCTACCTCCACCGGTAGTGCTACCACTATCCACAGTGCTATTAGCTGTATTCATTCCACCAGGAGCATTGCCGCTGCCTGCTAGTATATTACGCGGCTCAGGTATGGAACCACCACCCACAGTCCCCATATCACGGCTACTGGCTATCGTATCACCTGCCGTGGTACCGGCAGGCTGCTGGTTGGCTATCTTATTATAATCCTGTTTATTTCCACGATTTTCAGCTTCGCCACCCTCACCACCCGCACCGTCCTCATCGTTCATCTTTTTTTCGTTCTCTGCCATATACCTTTCTTCCTTTCGCAACCTGTGATCGTGTGCTATAGATAGAACGATACCTCTGCACCACTGGTTTCACACAACAGAGAAGACGAGGAGGGATAGGCGCGTCTATCCCTCCTCGTCTTCTCTGTATCTCTTCGATCTATTTGGTATGCCTGATGTATTTACCAGGTACCTTATCTTCAGATTCACCACCCTCAGCAGGGGACATTACATAGAGTAGATCAGCATTGGGATTGACAAGAAGGTCATTGATGACCGAGCGTACGCCGGCAAAACTTCGCGCGATCTCTTCAGCTGCGGCTTTCTGCTGACCGTTATGTACGGCACCGCTCAGGCGCACCACTCCCAGACGCGGATAGACGCCTATAGGCAAATCGCGCGTTCGCTCATCACGCCCTAAGGCCATTGCCAGGTCACTTGCCAGTCTATCATCACCAACGAGGTGATTTTTGACCTCTAATAAGCCGCTGATCCCCATCACTTGACTCTGTGCTATGTCCCCGCGCAGCGAACTTGATATATTGCCGTCTAAGTAGAGTACCCCATCAAGTACGCGTGCCGAAATACCTTTGAGGTCGATATGGAGGGGGGCCGACCCGAAAAGCACTGCTTCAACTTCTTGCTGCAAAACGCTATCCGATCGATAAGAAGGCAAGGTGTTCAACGTGGTATCAGGCACATTGACTTTGATATATCCCGTTGAGATATCAGTTATATACTCCGCCTGAATTAAGGTATCCTGTCCCGGACACAGATCATGAACTACCAGGTAGGCTACCTCTAGACTCTCTGGGTGCAGCGCTACCAGCATCAATCTCCCCTTACCAGAGGAGCCTCTATTCTCCACCACGCTTTTGTCATCGAGAAGTGCGCCGTTAACACTTGCACTGCTGCCAGCAGCTACCTCGGCAATCTTAGCACGGATTGTCACACCCTCTCCTGTCGCGCTAACGACGATATCGTAGGGGAAATAGACTATATGCCCAAATAAACGTCTCTGTTTCACCCCAATGTAGGTCATGTGACGGGCCGATGCACCAAAAATAACCTGTGCAAGGAAACCACCTTCCCCATCAACACAGGTGATCTTCGCGCCAAAATGAAACTTCTGCATTTCAGAGATTGCTGTTTTTTTACTCATGAGTCCAACCTCGTACTACATGTTTTATTGAGGAAGATAGGCCAGATAAAAAACGTGCTACATCCTCTATGAAAAGTGTAGCACGTTATTCGTAAGCATGACAAGCGGAATAACCTGTGTGAGTATGGTCTGTCCATTACCAGAGTGACCTTATTCGCGTCTGCTACCGCTTCCTTTAGGAACTTGCGGGACAAATGATTCAGAATCAGAGCGTTTGGGAGCCTCTGGCCACGTTTGCCGTGTAGGAGTGGGATTCTGAAAGCTCCTGTACTGTTGCTGTCGGTTTGTCTGAGGATGTGCTATTGAACCTTGGGCGGATGAGGAAATTGATCCAGCAGGGACCACCGGTTTAGAAGTACGTGTATCAACTCTCTCTTTTAAACCCATAGCAAGTAGTAGATGATTGATCTCGGCAAAATCATTACAGGACAGCGGCGCTATGAATGGCGCACCATTGCGATAGCGCTCAATAGCTAAACTCAATTCGGCTAAAGCTCTCCCTAATCGCTGTGAATAGACATCAGCTTGCTCCAGTCGCATCAATCGATCGGCCATTAAGTTTAAGCTGGCAGCTAGCGGCAATAATTCACCGCCAGCAAGGCGTGCTCGCACCCGCAAATTGCCATTTGCCAACCGAGCCTGTACATCCTTCAGATGTGCCATCCCCGCTTCAAGGGTGGCATTGCGCTCAGCAATCATCCGCGCCTGATCTTCCACATGTCGATTTGCCGCCTCAAGCCGCTCAAGAGCATCAGCCTGCCGCCGCGCCAGTCGCTCATTTTCCAGTTGGGTCAAAATTTGTCGTACAACCACTAATCCAACTACGGCAAGCGTCGAAAGCAACAGCACTGAGCGTATATCGCGCTGCCCGGCATCAGAAGAAATAACATTGAGTATCAATACAACAAACAGAATACCTAACAGAATATATGGCACAAACTGCTCAGGGCCAAATGTCACTCGTTCAGCGCGCCGCCGTAAACGCCTTTCAATCTGGTCAAGAGGAGTTAAAGGCAGAAACCTGCGTAAATAGACGGCTAGTCCAATTGTCAACAGACCAAGTGGCCACCCGAGATCAACCCATGTACCCTCTACATACGTTCCAGCGTTCTGCAATAGATTAAAGGCAAAGTCCGAGGCAGCAAAGAAACAGAGCCCCAGGCCAACGACAACCAGGCTGATACGACGAGCCGTAGCCTGATAAAGCCGCCCCTGACCTCGCAACAGTAGAATTGCGACACAACTTAACAGCGCCACATCGGTGGTTGGATAATACAGCCCCAGAAATTTAGCAAGCGGATTCTCAACGGTCGAGTGAAGTGCCAGATCACCTAGCAGCAGATACCAACCAATTGCCAACAGTGCACCCATCGAGATGAGACTATCCAGCAAGATCAGCATGCGTCCGCGGCCCGAGCTAGAAGAGGGCTGCAATAACATGCCGACCAGGAGCAGCGGTGGTAGACCAGAATAACCAAAATCGGCATAGGATGGAAATGGACTCTGGTTGGTGAGAATATAGTAGCGCCAGAAACTTTCTCCAATACCCCAGCTAATTAACCCACAACCAACCAGCGTCCAGGCTAGCCTCTCGCGCCCCAGCATAGGTTCAATTGCATCACCTTCACGCACGGGTACATTCACTGAGACTAGAGCTATTACTCCACCGACGATCGCACCGGCCAATTGGGAGAACTCCCAGGTGATCCCGCCCAGGTGAAAGAGCATAAAAATAATGATCAGTACCTCAAACCCAACCACACCACCGATAAAAGTCCTGGAGAGCGAGCGCATAAACTACCTCCTGATTTACATGCCAGAAAAAAAGCTGGCTTCTAGAGGCAGCTTACTCAGTGAAATGTTTGTATGAGTGTACCATATCACAGTAACTATTTTCAGTTTAATAGCCAATTTGTCTGTATTCTGTAAAATGCAGAGGTTAGGGAGCTAATCCCGGCTAACCCTGGTTTACTCCTGCCAGGCCATAGCAAAATGCTCAAGCAGGTACCTGACTGCGTATACCCTTGCCCGTTCCAAAAATTGCATCTGCCACTTCTGGGGCATAGCGTTCAACAATTGCCTCAGTGATAGCATTAGCACGGCAAATTTCTCCAAACATGCTCGCGCTCGAACGCGGTATACGCCGCTGAGTAGGCAGATCAAGCTCAATTAAGCCAAAACGTACGCCCCAACCCTCGTTCCACTCGAAATTATCTACCAGTGACCAATGCAGGTAGCCGCGGACTGGAATTCCCTCGCTGATGGCGCGGTGAATCATCGCGAGATGCTCTAAGATTGCACGCGGGCGGCGGCTATCCTCGGCATCGCTAAAACCATTTTCAGTAATATAGAAAGGCTTATTGCCTCGCGTGCGGCGATAAATGGTCTTCAATACCCTATAGATACCCTTCGGATAGATCTCCCCGAAAGTATTATCCCGGCCTGGATCATTGCATATTGCGCCTGGCCGAACGAAGCGCCGCCCAAAAAGTTCATTGGGCTTACCCGCATCAAAACGGACCGTTTCACGAGTATAGTAGTTGACTCCGTGAAAGTCTCTCGCCCCTGTAGCCTGCTCAATCGGCTCAAGCAGCATATTCACAGGGAAGGTAAATCGGCCAGTCTCCGCTGCCTCTAATATCGCCCAGTTAAAAAAAGTCTCTTGTAGGTTAGCAGCGCTGCGATCGAAGGGAGAGAGACGATTGGCCGGATCGAAGAGGCGATAGTGTAAGCAGTAACCGATCTGCCCACCTGGTTGAAGCCTTCGGATGGCGTAGAAAGTCTCGACATGCGCCTGTATCATATTACGTATCACGTGTAAAGCGCGCGGCATATTTTGTTCGCCTGGAGGATATGCGCCTATCACATATCCCTGCGTGGCATAGACGTTTGGTTCGTTTAAGGTGATCCAAAAATCACAGAGATCCCGCAGCGCCTGCACAACATAGAGGGCATAGCGCACAAAGTATGAAATGTTTTCCTCCTTCGCAAAGCCACCCCGATCAGCAAACCAGAGAGGATCGGTAAAATGATGCAGCGTCACGACAGGAGTCATATGTCTACGCCGTAGATCGCTTAACATAGCCCGATAACGTTCGATTGCAGTACTATCCCACTTTCCCTCGACAGGCTCTATACGACTCCATTCCAGGCTTAAGCGCAGTGCATTGTTCTCCAACTGCTCCGCCAGCTCGAAATCACTCTCCGCGGCCATCCACCAGTTGTCCGCAGAACCACTCGACTCGCCAGTAAGTACGCGCCCTTGCTGCTCCCAACGATACCACTGGTTATTTGTATTACCCCCCTCACACTGATGAGATGAAGATGCTGTACCCCATAAAAATCCTTCTGGAAACCGCAGTACACGCTGCTTTGGCATTATTCTCTCCTTACACCTTCAACTTGTATCTTTATGTATTGTAACACGAGCTTAACATCCGAAAAGTGGCGCAGCACCAAACAGCAATAACAAATCCACTAGAAAACAAGCGAAGTAGCGTTTAGACAGTAAAGAAGAGACCACGTCTATTACCTCTAATTTTCCGTTTAAGGGTAGTAAGAGTACAACATATGGAACCAGTTCAACTGGAACGGGTGCTTGAAGGATCTCTTTATTCGAAAAACTCGCGCAATTTCTGTTGATACTGAGGTTAGTATATGCTTCGCAACAAACGCATTTCAGGTATTACTCTCACCTGCATTAACATTCTCATTCTCCTATCGCTCTCTTTGCCCATAAGTGTATCGCACACCTACAAAGCCTCCGCGGCAGGTCTCTCACCTCGAACTACTACGCACATAGCTAACCCTCCTACAACGCCATTTCTTCCCCTCGGTAGTTTTCACCTTCGCGGCATAGATGGGCCCTACCATACAAAAGGAAATCTCATTCTTGGCGTCGATAACCAACCTTACCTCTTCCATGGTATCGCTCGTGACGACCTGGAGTACCTCTGCACCAGTGATGGGCACTACACCCAACAAGAACTTGCTTATATGGGCCTGGGCAACAACACTGCCCACGCCACCTATTGGGGAGGGAATATTGTGCGGCTGCCCCTCTCCGAGAACTTCTGGCTCTATGGCTCCACAGTTCAAAGTTGCAGCCCCACTCACTATCAAACCATGCTCAAAAGCATCGTCGATACACTGACCAGCTTAAATCTGAACGTCATGCTTGATCTCCAGTGGTCAAACGCTGGTGGACAATCACAAGATGCTGGCGACGCGTGGGCTATGCCGGATCAGGATAGCGTTACATTCTGGCACCAGGTTGCAGGCACCTATAAAAACTACAAGAACGTCCTCTTTGAGTTATTCAACGAACCCCATATGTTTCCAAGTAGTTGGCAATGTTGGCGCAATGGCTGTCAGATCATCAAAGATTATTCGGGGCCAGGTGGTCATGACCATGGACGTTACTCCTACCAATCGGTAGGCATGCAGACCTTGCTCGATACTGTTCGTCAGTCTGGCGCCACTAACCTTGCGGTCGTGGGCGGTATCAATTGGGGCTTCGATCTTTCACAGGTCCCAACCTATCATCTCAGTGGCACAAATGTCGTTTATGACACGCATCCCTACCCCTATGGAGATAAACAGCCAGCGCATTGGGAAAGCGCTTTCGGCAAGATTAGCTCCACCTATCCGGTCATTTCCGCGGAGAGCGGTGAATACGATTGTAAAACGACCTTTGTCAACCAGCTCCTGGACTATTTTGACACCCATGACATCGGCTGGATGAGTTGGGCCTGGGTTCCCCCCGTCGGAGATGCCTGTACCTACCCACGCCTGGTAGTCGACCTGAACGGCTTTCCCACAACTCACATGGGTTTGTATATCTACCAATACCTGCACACATACATAGCCTTGTCAGCAGGCGAGGAAATCCCCTATAAGATAAAATAATAACTCTGGCGGTAAAGCAGAGCAGGCCATCCCACGTGAGATGGCCTGCTCTGCTTTATAATGACTATGCTAATTATTCGCGAATACCGCGCGCTGGCAGCGGACGCACCAGGGGGCTCATCAACGGTAAGTCTTTCTTGCCTCGCGGAAGGCGCTGGCGTACCAGGTAATCTGGTGCCTTCGCCAGGTCCCCCTTCTCCAGTGTCACATCGGGACCGAAGCGATTGAAGAAGGAAAGCTCGAAGTTCGGCGTCTCTCCCAGCGCACCGTGAGGACAGACCTCCACACAGTCACCACAGAAGATGCAGCGGTCTAAAGCAAAGGCATACCGCTTCAGAGTTCGCTCAGCCATCATCAGCGAGCCAGTTGGGCAGACCTGGACGCATGCTCCACAAGAAACACAATCGGTATCGTGTAGGCTGACATTGAATGGCGTCGCCACAATGGTATCGAACCCCTTGCCAAACATACCATAGCAGTCAGGGCCGATCACATCGTGACAGACGCGCACGCACTGAGTGCAGTTAATGCATTTGTTCGGGTCACGCAGGATAAAACTATGCGACAGGTCGACATCATAATCGTGATAGTCGCTTGGTTCTCCATCATGGAAGCGATTATCGGCAAGTCCATGCTCGATACTATACATCTGCAGGTCACACTGACCAGCAGCTGGGCAGGCGCACTGTAAGCAGCGCGCAGACTCACGCTCAGCCTGTTCTTTAAGATAGCCCATCTCAATGATTTTAAAGTTCCGCTTGCGCTCTTCATAAGGCAGCATCGGCATCTTCACTTTAGGTTCAACAGGCTTGTAGGGCACGATATCGAAGAGGTCGGGTTTGCGTTCTTCCAATTCCAGGCGCCGACCAACTTCCTTCATGTCTTCGCCATTGAGAAAGGCATGGATTGAACGCGCGCCCAGCTTCCCCTGAGCAACACACTCGATGATGGTTTTCGCCCCCATCTGCGCATCGCCACCGGCAAAGACAGCTTGTCGATCTGTCATGAAGGTATGCGGATCGGACTGGATCGTTCCCCACTTCGTCCACTTCACGCCAGATTGTTCATCAAGAACGCTCTTATCCGCTGCCTGTCCGATAGCAGGAATGACGGTGTTGCACGTGATGACAAACTCTGATCCTGGAACAGGTACAGGTCGGCGACGCCCGCGCGCATCCGGCTCACCCGGCTTTGTTTTTGCGTATTCAACGCCCGTTACCTTACCATTTTCAGTCAGGATACGCTGCTGCGCGACACCTGTCAGCAGGTGTGTCCCTTCAGCTTCGCCATCCTCGATCTCTTCCTGTGTGGCACTCATATCGGCGCGCGTACGATAATATGTGGTGTGTACTTTTGCTCCCAGGCGCAGCGAGGTACGTGTACAGTCAAACGTCGTGAATCCACCGCCTATGACAACGACCTCTTTGTTCTCATCAACAGGAACAGGAATGCCCTCTACCTTTTCCCTCAAATAGGCAATGGCATTCACCACGCCATCGGCATCATCGCCAGGGACATTCAGTTTATTGCTGGTCCAGCAGCCAATCCCAAGGTAAACAGCGTCAAAACCTTCGGCAAAAAGATCGTCGATGGTAAAGTCTTCACCGAACTTGACGTTGCTCTGCAGGTCTACCCCTAATTGCCAAACATGATCAATTTCACGATCCATCATGTCCTTCTGCAATCGATATTCAGGAATACCGTAGCGCAGCATACCGCCGGGCTGAGGTTGCATTTCGAAAACTTTGCAGTAGTGGCCCTTCAATGCCAGGTAGTACGCGCAAGTAAGACCGGCCGGACCAGCTCCGACGATGGCAACCTTCTTACCAGTTGACGGGTCTTTGAGAAACGGGATGGGTGCATCAAGCAGGCAGGTCTCGGCGGCATGGCCGTGCATTCGGCAGATCGCTATCTCTTCCTCAACCAGGGCACGTCGGCAGGCCTTCTGACACGGTGCGGGACAGGTCAGGCCCAGAATATACGGGAAGGGCAGCACCTCTTTGACCAGGCGCGCGGCCTCTTTCATCGAACCTTTCGCAATCAGTTCCAGGTAACCGGGAATGTCGATATGCGTGGGGCAATCGATCTGGCAGGGAGGTTGGCAATAGGCGTTGTGGTCAGAGAGCATCATCTCCAGGTTGGTGCGCCGAATATGGAACAGTTCGTCCGACTTCGATGTGACGACCATGCCGGGAGTCGCCGGTGTATTGCAAGAAGGCAGCGGGCGATCAGCGCCTTCAATGTGCACAAGACACATACGACAGGCGGAGGTCGGCTCCAGCTTCTCATCATTACACAGGTTCGGGATATCGTCTATCCCATTGTCTATGGCCACGCTCAGGATTGTCTGGCCTTCATACGCCTGGACGGTCTTGCCATCGAGGGTAAAGGTGAAGCTGGGCTGTCCAACATCATTGCGTACCATCGCCCTTGCTGGCTCCTGCGCTGTTACAGAAAAATTGTCTCTGACTGATATAGCCATGTAGTTCCTCTTCCGAGTTTCAAATACTTCCTTTCATCCCTGCTGACCAAAGGTACTTCCTTGCATCTGTTCTGACAGTAGGTACTTCCTTGCATCTGTCCTGACCGTAGGTAGAAGCG
>DMFQ01000243.1:727-3654 GCA_003450555.1 Ktedonobacter sp. | reverse complement strand
TGGACAGATGGCTTTCAAACAGATGCGACAGCAATGTTGCAGGGATGGCTCTCAAGTATCTACGGTAAAACGTGTTTCGTGACATAACGGTGAGCGCGCACCGGAATACACGTTCCGGTGGGACACTGTTGCTCTTCAATATGCATTTGGAAATGATCGGGCCAGTAGTGCTTGGCTGTCTTGAGCGCGTTAGGCGCTTGCGTGCCGAAACCGCACAATGACCCATTCGGGACGTAGCTCGCAAATTCATCCAGCACAGCCAGATCCCCACTGACACCAAGATCGCTTACGATCCCTTCAAGAAGACCGGCAATACGTTTGACGCCTAAACGGCAGGGAACGCACTTGCCACAGGATTCTTTCGCGAGGTAATTGCTGCGATCCATTGCCCATGCCACCATACAGGTATTCGCAGGCAACAACTCGATAACACTGGATCCGACAATGGCTCCCGCTTCTTCTAGCGGATCGTAGTCAAAGGGTGTATCCAGTAAAGAGGTAGGCAGCGCACCACCCTCTGCGCCTCCTACCACGATAGCTCGCAGGTCACCATCCTGGCCGATTGTAGCCAGCGTGACGCAAGATTTCATGCAGTGTTGCGCCAAAAGGCACTTCAATCACCTTTGGCTCGCTGTCAGGAACATAGTCGTAGACAGTCAGCACCTTGGTGCCGCCAGTCATCTCTGTACCCACGCTCGCGAACTCTGCGGCACCGCTACGTACGATGACAGGCACATTAGCCAGCGTCTCGATGCAATTTACAGCGGTCGGTTTATCCCACAGGCCATACTGGGCTGGGAAAGGCGGCCGCTGCTCTGGCATGCCACGCCGCCCCTTGATGAGAGCTATCTGCACGGTCTCTTCACCGCCCATAAAGCCAATATCGGCGCCAATGACATTGACGGTGCAGCTGAAATCAGTCCCCAAAATATCGCGTCCCACCAGGTTGGCTTCCAGGGCTTCGTTCAAGGCTCTCTTGACGGAGGCAACCCCTTCTAAATATATATTGCGCGTGAAGAGATACACTTCCGAGGCCCCCACCGCGTATGCTGCAAGGATGATCCCCTCTATGACCTGGTGCGGATTGCGCTCAAGTAGCGAACGGGCGGCCCAGGCACGTGGATCAGCATCGTAGGCGTTACAGATAACGTATTTCTGGTTATCGTCCATGTTGCGTACGATGCGCCACTTCTCGCCGGTCAGGCGGCCAGCACCACCACGGCCGCGCAGTTTCGCGTCGATGACTTGCTGAATGATCTGTTCAGGCGTCTGCTCGCGAATAGCCGTTTCTAAAGCGGCATAACCGCCAGCACGGCGATACGCGTCAAGTGAGCGAACATCAAGCTCACCGCGTCGCCGTAGCACTCGATATGAAGTATCAAATTCAGGCATTTGGCTGCCTCACATGATGAATATTACCCCAGACGCCCCGCCTGTCAGGTGCCAATCCACGTACGGGCTGATCGTCACGCCTGATACCTTTGGCGGCAGGGGCAGGTTTGAATTTCGGACTCATAGTAGCGATACCGAAAAGATCACTCAGGTCGACACCGCGCATCTGCACGATCCGCTTCGCCGCCGGTAATGGCAAATAGCCATAGGTATCCATAACCGCATCTAGCAGCGCTGGGAGATCACCGGCCTCCTGCGGCCACGTCTCCAGTAACGCATCCACTTTGCTCAGATCAAGCTCGGGCTCCAGGTAATCTTTGACAGGCATAGCAACGCATGGAGGTACCGGCTTATCATGATACTCTACCGCGTATTCCGAAATACGGGTAGTGTAATAGCCAGCCTTCGAGGCGCCCGTCGCGGCTGTCAGCTTACGCGGCGTAAACTTCTCAGCACCCTCGCGAATGTACGACTTGAACCAGGGGCGCTCTGTCCAGGCGTGTATTGGTTCATATTCAATCGTAATGGCACGCGGCGGACAGGCTTTCTCACACAACAGGCAGGATTCACACTTGAGGTTAAAGTCCCTGTGCAGGCCTTCTTGCGCGATTAACTGAATCAGACCACGGCTCCGTGGTGGCAGTTTTGGCTTTTCATACGGGTAGAGCCTGGTCACCTTCGGCCGGAAAAGATGGCTGAAGGTCAAACCCATTCCCTCGAGGATACCACGCATACACTACACCCCTATCTCTTTTTCACCACGCACTTTAAGCCCCTGCTTGGCGATCTTCTCGCGCAACTTGAGGATTCCTTCTATCAGCGCCTCGGGACGAGGCGGACAGCCAGGAACATAGACATCCACCGGCACGATTTGTATCAACCCCCTGGACGGTGTAGTAACTGTCGTAAAACTCACCGCCAGAGTTCGCGCATTGCCCCATGCTGAGAACCCATTTCGGATCGGGCATCTGCTCCCACAGGAGACGCAACCGCGGCCCCATCTTAATCGAGACGGTTCCGGCAACTATCATCAAGTCGGCCTGGCGCGGACTGGAGCGAAACACCTCCGAGCCAAAGCGCGAAAGATCGTAATGCGCCTGCGCGCTGGCAATCATCTCAATTGCGCAACAGGCCAGACCATAGCCCAGCGGCCACACGGACTTTGAACGTGCCCAATTCTGCGCCCACTGTAGCATATCGGCAAAACTGGTGAGTTGGACCGGTAATTCTTGATCTCCTGGTGTGTACTCTTGGGGACCGGAAGCCATAACAATTGGTACCGATTTACGTCGTACACCAGGAACCGACGCCTTCCCATCTTTTGTATTCTCGCTGCTCATAATAAAACTCCTGTGCAAAGGTTTAGCAGCACCATTGCCCAATTGGTATAATTGTGTTATTAGAATGCTTATCAAACACGAAGTATAGATAGCACACAAAAGAAAGCATTTATAGCCTCCTCACATGCCCTATTATAGCATGAAGCTACCATCGGTGCCACTAATTTTCCCCCTATTGTGATGAACAGGCTCCTT
>DMFQ01000243.1:0-619 GCA_003450555.1 Ktedonobacter sp. | reverse complement strand
AGGAGCCTGTTCATCACAATAGTAAATTATGCGAGGTCCGCTTGCGGAGCGAGTCCGCACATACACTCCCCACAATACAAATAACAACATATGATATCATAAAAGAAAAAGGAGCCCCTATAAGCCTTATGTCAAATACAATACAAGCAGTCATCTGGGATCTGGACGGAGTAATAATCGACAGCGCCAACGAACACCGCCGCGCCTGGGAGCGACTCGCCAAAGAAGAAAGCGTAAAACTAACAGACGAAGACTTCTGGGCCACCTTCGGCAAACGCAACAACGACATCTTCGCCATCCTCTGGGGTCCCCTGACTCCCGAACAGGCGCAACTACTCGGAAACCGCAAAGAAACCTATTTCCGCGACCTCATCCGCGAAACCGCGGCCCCCTTGCCCGGCTCAATGGAACTGATGCGTTCACTGCACGAAGCAAGCTACCCTCAGGCGCTGGCCTCCTCGGCGCCCATCGAGAACATTCAACTTATCAGCGAAGTGCTCGGCCTTGCCCGTTACCTCACCGCCCTCGTCTCAGGCGAAACAGTACCTCACGGCAAGCCCGCCCCCGACATCTTCCTCAAAGCCGCCCAGGAACTACATATCGACCCTGCACACTGTCT
>DMFQ01000213.1:12134-13499 GCA_003450555.1 Ktedonobacter sp. | reverse complement strand
ATTATTGAGAGATAACATTAAATATACTCTTAAAAAAAGAAAGAATATCCTGTAATGACTACTATTGCTCCAAAACTGGATCAGCGTGGCAAAAAATTCACCACACAAACAAAGAGGCAGGCAGGATTTGCCTTTACAGTCCTGTTCATCGTGAATGTACTGAATTATGCAGACCGCTACGTTCTCTCGGCAATATTGCCAAGCATCAAGCATGAATTCAACATGTCAGACTTCCAGGGAGGTCTACTGATCTCATCGTTTCTGATCGTGTATGCAGTCGCTACGCTCCCATTAGGGGTATGGGCAGACCGAGGCGTACGCAAGAACATTGTTGCTTTCTGCGTCGGCATCTGGAGCCTCTCAACAGCACTGGCAGGCTTCGCCCAAAATCTGCTCCAGTTGTTTAGTTTGCGCGCAATCCTTGGTATCGGTGAGGCAGGATACGCTCCCGCTTCTCTCTCCCTGCTAGGCGACTTTTTTTCCAGATCCCGGCGTGCACGCGTCCTCTCCTACTGGTCAATCGGCACCTTAATCGGTGCAGCGATTGGCGTCGCGCTGGGAGGTCTTGTTGCTGACACACTTGGCTGGCGCTGGGCGTTCTATATCGTAGGCATTCCAGGTTTGATTGCTGCCTTCCTGGCCTGGCGTATAATTGAGCCTGCACGCGGCACCTTTGATTATGAGGCTGATGTGGCTAACGCGACAAGTCCCGCGCTTGAGCACGGATCTTTTGGCAAAGATTTCTTGGGGACTATCAGCAAACTCATCAAGATTCCGACCTATTGGGTGCTCGTGGGCGCCTTCGTTTTCAGCTTCTTTACTATTGGGGGCACATCTTTCTGGCTCACTACGTACCTTACTCGTGACTTTGGACTCTCATTGACCAGCGCGGGTTCAATCTCAGGTATTGTTCTGATTTGTAGTGGATTGGTTGGAACGATTCTTGGCGGTTGGTTAGCCGATTTAGCGCAGCGACGGCATCCAGAAGGTCGCCTGTTCGTGTCGATGCTCGGTTTCCTTATCGGCGCGCCGCTGGTACTACTGGCTTTCTTTATTCATACGCTGCCGCTGTTTATCGCTGTATTCGTTGTCGCCGCCATCTCGCTAAATTTTTGCACCGGACCCCTCAATGCGGTGATTCAAGACATTATTCAACCCAGTATGAGGGCTACCGCTGTCGGCCTGGCTCTACTCCTGGCACATCTCCTGGGTGATGCCGCCGCACCAACGGTTATCGGCCTGATCTCTGACCAATCTACGCTAAGAACAGCCCTCACTATCACCGCTCCTGTTTTTCTTTTCCTGGCAGGTCTCGTCTGTCTTATTGGCTTGCGAACGGTCGCACGAGACATGCAGAACATTCAA
>DMFQ01000213.1:0-12065 GCA_003450555.1 Ktedonobacter sp. | reverse complement strand
GAACATTCAAGCACAGAGGTAAAGTAGCCTTGTGAACAAAAAAGAACCTCCTATCGTTTGGGTAGGAGGTTCTTTTTATGGAGCGGGTAACGGGATTCAAACCCGTGGTCTCAACTTTGGGAAAGTTGCATGTTATCGCTACACCATACCCGCATTACACTTTCTAACAAACAGGATTATAGCCCACGTGTATTCTATTGTCAAGCTTTCTGACACTCACTCAAAAAGAGAAGGGATAGTCTTCAAAAATCTGACTAGCCCTTCTTTTTGTCTTTCTCTTTCTGAGCCTTCTGCGCTTTGTAATACGATTTTGGCTTTGGATGTCGTTCCGTATCGACATAAGCCGCCAGCGTAGAATCTTCACGCGCCGCAACCTCTGCCTCATCTTTCTCACTGATGAGTTCTTGTAAATCGTTGTAAATGTTATAGTTATCGCTGGCTTCACGCATCCTCAACATATGGCGCAATACGTTTACTTGTGTGATATTGGTTTTATCATCCTTCGCCATCAACGTCCTCTGCACCAGCTTATCAACTAGATCTATACTATCATCATGCGCGCCGATACCTTCAAGACGTTCACGCACCACTAACAACTGTTGATATAGGTTCATTTATTTCTCCTTCAGACAGTGGATGCCCCACTACTAGGAGTATGGTAGCATAGCACGCTCAATCACGTCAAATCACTATACTCATCTACCCCATTCTCCCAGCCTCATCGGTATAGCGAGGTAAAGCAATGACAAATGTCGATCCTTCACCAGGAATACCCTGACTTTCTATCCATATATGCCCATCCATCGCCTCTACCAACTGGCGACAGAGGTAAAGTCCCAGACCGGCTCCGCGTTGTACACTATTTAAGGCGCTATCCAGGCGCATAAATTTGGTAAAAAGGCGGCTCTGGTCCTGCTCTCCTATTCCAGGTCCCCAATCCCTGACAATGATCATCACATACTGATCAGCAGTTGCACGGAAATCGTGTCTCCCAAGGGATTGCAGTCGCTCACTCAACGTGCCACCACCCACTTCTTCAGCAGAGATCTCAATCTGTGAAAAAGGTGGCGTGTATTTCAATGCATTCCCTACCACGTTAAGCAATATTTGACGCAGCCGCAGATCATCAACCCAAACAGTCAGGTCGTCAGGTATGCTTACTACTACAGGTCTTTCCTCGCGTGCAATGGTCGGCTCCAGAATCTCAAGGATCAACTGCACAGCCTCTAGCACCGTAACTGGCCCAAGGTTGAGTGTGACTCCGTCCTGATCAACTCGGCTGGTATCCATCACGTTTCCCAACAGCAAGACCAATTCTTCACAGGCTCGACGGGCATTATTGAGGAAACGCAGTTTCGCCTCCTCATCAATTACCTCGCCAAAAGTACCAAGCAATTCGAGATAGCCTTGAATGGCCGTCAACGGGGTACGGAGTTCATGGGAAGCAGTCATCAGAAAATGATTCTTGAGTTGGTCAGATACTTGCGCCTGCTTCAGCGCTTCACGTAACTCGCTATTCAAACGAGCGTTGGTAATCGCAATACCAGCCTGTATGCTGATCTCTTTGAGCATTTCCATGTGGCGTTTGGTATAGGCATTGGGCTGATAGCTTTGCGCTGAAAGCAGTCCTAAAGCGTTTTCACCGTAATGAATCGGTGAGAAGAGAAGGGATTGCGAAGGACGCATGTTCCCAAACAAATTATCACCAAATTCAAGTTCTGCTTCGTTGGTGAAACATGCATACTCTTGCGCTGTAGCGAAATTATATCCCAACTTTTCCTCAAAAAGAAGCTTCTTCATATTTGCAGGAAAGTTTTCATACTCAAACGGAGAGTACCTGACTCCCTCGTCGATCAAGTAATCCATCATCAGTGAATCGGTCGCATGGAGATAGCGCGTAACAAAGAACGCATCCGCAGGCATCACTCGCTTCACCTGCTCATAAATCGTCTGATAGACCGTTTCCAGGTCACGCAATGCTTCAGGTGCCGAGAGCACTCGCCCAATTTCAATAAGCGCCGCTCGTTCTTCAACATTTTGCTGTGCTTCTTCATACAATCGTGCGCCCTCGATGACGACTGCGGCCTGATTAGCAAATAGTTCGAGAAAAGACAGGGTCTCACCTGTCGGACGCAGCCCGTTGAGTGGTGCGTCAGGCGTCAAAAATCCCAAAAAGTTATTATCGCCACTGACGAGCGGTACCAGAAGTAGATCCTCAGCATTCCAGAAGCGGTCCGAAGAAAAGTGCCGCTCCTCATACATCGTAGAAGATTCGCTGACTTCGTCAGGCATTACAAAGAAACTGTTAATTTGATCATCCTTCCAGAGAAGGGATTCTGCTGGAATAAAGTAGGACTCGCTCATCCGGTACTCTTCACTAATTAGTTGGGCGACCACAGTCTCAGGTAACGGATGCTGACGTAGGTATTCTTCTGCCTCAACACCTGATCCCGTTGTTGCGCGGGCACGAAAATATCCAGTACCATCAGATAAGTACAGCGCAGAATAGCGGAAACCCACCGCTTTGCAAATGGCCTCAGATACACGCTTGAAGAGGGCATTCGTATCCATATCCAGCCGCAGCGAAGAACCGATTTCTGTAATATACTTGAGTATTTTCCGCTGATATTCTATAGTTGTTTCGCCGTACTGAACCGCTTCTTGCAGTTCGTTCATTTGGGAAACCGGCGGAATATCATTCTGTTTCACTCAATTAAGCCCTCATAATTATTAAACACTTGCACGCCATTATACCATACATTAATAATACTCTTCTGTAAAGACGTATTCCGTCACAGAATATGAACTATTTTAAAAATCAGATTAGTATGCATTGTAGTAGGACAATCGAGCAAAAAATTAAGACAGCGCCTCGACTGTAACCATGTTCGTGTAGAACGTGCTTCCGCCGTTGAAGTCGGCCAACCTATCGGAAGTCGTCCAATTGACATTGCGCTGATCGGGACTAAACTTCGGCCACCATACCGTGGTAGTTGCCAGCACACCCGGGCGCACATCCTCTGTCACATCCGCCACAAGTTGACACTCTCCTCGCTCATTACTCACACGCACCAATTGGCCATCGAGAATCCCACGCGGCGCAGCGTCTAGTGGGTGTATGCGCAGCGTTGGAGCACCTTCTTTAGCAATCATTCGTTCCTGATTGCCAAATGTCGAACTCACAAAGTGATGAGCCGCCGGACACAACAATGGCAGGCGCGCGTTACTAGAGCGTTGAGCAGGTTCTTCTAGACGTGACTCTACTTCAGGTTCCCAACCAGGAATGGGATCATAGCCTTTTACAGCAGCCTGTTCCGAGTAAAATTCGACTTTGCCAGAGGGTGTACGGAAGGCTCCATCCGCAAAGGGGATCTTTTGATCGTCTGGTATGATCAGGGGAATCGAACCTTCAGCTTGTAAACGCTCCAGCGTTATACCGGCAAGCAAAGGGGTATGCTGCGCGGTGACTTCGAGAACTCCACGAATGACCTGATTAGCATCTTCCTGTAACCAGGGATCATCAAATCCCATCCCAGCAGCTAACGTCCGCATTACATCCCAGTTACTGCGAGCCTCGCCCTGAGGAGAGATCGCGGGCATATTGTACTGGAGTGAAAGATGGCCGTAAGGTTTGTGTAGATCTACATGTTCAAGTTGACTGGTAGCCGGTAAAAGGATATCAGCATAGCGTGCTGTGTCGGTCTCAAAAAGATCATGTACAATTGTGAACAGGTCGGAGCGCTTCAGCCCTTCAACGATTTTCCCCGCGTTCGGAGAAGAAGCCACCGGATTAGCGTTGTAAACGAAGAGAGAGGAGATTGGCGGGTCGGCTTCACCTGTAAGTATTGCCCCCAGGCGATTCATATTTAAAGTACGGGGCGCAGGTGGACACAGTGGATCAGTAATATGCGTTATCGCTTGTCTATCCCACTTCAACCAGTCGCTGGTACTGTACATAAGGCCTCCACCAGGCAACCCATATTGCCCCGTCAGAGCAGGTAGACAGGCAAGAGTACGGACGGTCTGGCCGCCGTTGGTATGGCGATTAATACCATCCGTCACGCGCAAGAGGGCAGGTGTCGTTGTGGCATAACTGCGCGCAAGATCAACAATTGTCTCGCTTGTAAGGCCCGTTATTCCCGCGGCACGTTCAGGCGGAAACTGCATAATGCGTTCAAGCAAGTGCTCCCAACCAAGTGTATGAGCCGCAATCCATTCAGGATGGTGAAGTTCTTCCGTCACCATTACATGCATCAGTGCAAGCGCAAGTGCCGCATCTGTACCTGGATAAGGCTGAATATGCAAATCAGCGGAACGAGCCGTCAATGTACGAATGGGGTCAATGACGATGATGCGCGTACCATTGCGTTGCGCCTGCCGTAAGAAGGGCATGATGTGTGGGGCGGTACTGGCGGGATTACTACCCCAGATGAGCACTAATTTGCTGTGCACCAACATCTCCGGCGAAGGGGCCAGGCGCCCGCCAATAGTCAGTATCACGGCATCTTCAGCAGCATGACCACAGATTGCACGATCCAGCCGACAGGCTCCTAAGCGATTCCAGAATCTGTTATCGGTTACCGCTCCATTGACCATACCAAGCGTTCCTGCATAGCTGTAGGGTAATATGCATTCCGCACCATGCTGAGCTATGATAGTGCGCCAGCGTCCAGTAATCTCCGCGATTGCCTCTTCCCACGAAATACGCGCGAATGCACCGTTTCCCTTAGAGCCAACACGCCGCATAGGATACAAGATACGTTCAGGATGATAGACCCGCTCCAGGTAACGATTAACTTTGGCGCAGAGCCATCCTCGTGTGACTGGATGGTCCGCGCGACCACGAACGCTGACAGCTCGCCCATGTTCATCCACCTCTGTCTCGAGAGCGCAGCAATCGGGACAGTCATGGGGGCAGGCGCCATAGACAACACGAAGGTTTTTATGCTCAACGGCTTTTAACAACATGATATATCCTTTCACTCCCAGGAGCCAGAGGCCGTCAGCCAATCAAGAATGGTTTCTGGCATATGAGAAACAGCCCCTTGCCGTTGTGAACAGCGAGGTAGGGTATGTAGTACAGTTGAGCCGTATTCTTTTGAAAGCAAGCGACGATCAAAAAGGACGATCGCGTTGCGCCTGCTATCGCTCCAGGCAAGTCGATTCAGTGCCCTACGTAAGCGCAGCGAGGCTACTGGCACCGTCAATTGGTGCAGTTGGTCGGAATAATGGTCAGCGCGAGCGGCAATAGGCGGATCATTGAGTACAGGCATCGGCAGGCGAGTGATAACAGTACAAACAGGCACCTGGTTGATCTCTCCAACAGTATCCCAAAAGTTACCTGTACCAAGCACTATAACTTTTCCCTGGCTAGAGAATACCTGCCAGAGTTGGCGCGGGGAGCCATCGATACCCTGACCTAGCACAAGAATACCACGTCCCTCCAGGACAGGTTTTACTGCTGCATATGAACTGCGCAATGCCGCGTGTGAGGTGTAGAGTATCGCCATTTGCCCTTCCAGAGCCGTGGCAAGCTGTATCAACATCTCATCCAGGCTGCGCTGGTACTGGGGCATGTTGGGCTCTGGTACATCGTTTGGCAGGTATAAAAGCGTCTGTTCGTGATGTTCAGTCACCACAGACAACGCTGGGCATACATCATTTTCCAGGCCAAAACGTCCGCGGCAGAACGAGAAATTATTATCAACGGAGAGAGAGGCGCCGGAAAGTATGATACCGGCATCTCCACTGAATATCGTACGTTTCAATAAAGGCGCGATCTGCACCAGCTGCCCATAAAGAACAGGAACCGCTGCCTGCTGCTGCTCAGTAGCAGCGGTTGATGCTACTGACTGTCGCTGCTGGGCTGTTTGCTGTACAAAAGGTGGAGGAGATGGCGGCATTCTTAGCCAGTAAACCATGTCACTATCTGCCAGGGTTAGCGCCTGCTGCCCAAGCCGCTTCTGCTCTAAGAGCTTCTGCGCAATGGCAGCCAACTCGGTAGCTACCGAGTCTTCCTCTCCGCTGCCCACATCGAGTCGGTGATGGCTATGCTGCGTCGTCAGTAGCATGCGTTCCACCTCGTGCACAAGGTCAATGACGGACTGGAGTCTCTGTGCCGTTTGTTGCCATGCACGTTCCACATCGGTCCAGGCACCCAGATTACGAGTCTCTCCCGTTAAGCGCAATGGCTGATCAGCTCGCTCGTTATTGCGCCCTCGTCCCTTCTCTCTTCCACTGCCATGAGTACCTGAGCCATGCTGCAAAAACTCTTCCAGAAGTTGGCTGAAGCAGCTAAACATATTGGAGACGGCATTTGAGGCATGGCGCAGCGACTGAAACCAGGCACGCATGCGAGCATCGACTTCTGACTTGCCAACCGTTGGCGTCGTTGAAAGCCCACCTGGCCCATTTTCACGCAGTGCGGGTGCTGCCAGGGCCAGCAAACCCTGATACCGGCCATCAGGTAATTCAGTACCGATGGTATTGAGCAGTCCCACTACGCGTGTCAGGTCCAGTTCGCTACTACTCCACCGCGCTATCTCCTCTTCTAACAGTTCAGCATCCAGGATTAAACGGCGGTCAATAGTCGCAAGCAGTGAATGGATGCCAGTGATATCATCAAGCAGCCCGGCATGTGTGGTGACGACAATCTTCGCCGCTTTCACCTGTTCTTCTGCCCTGCTGACGAAGCAGTATCCTTTGCGACGGTAAACGCAGCGATCATACGCGCTGCCAGAATGCTCATCTGCCGATGGGATGCGCTCAACTCCGGAAGAGATGCGCTCCCAGGCGGTGATTTCGTGAGGAAGCATTGTCAGCTCACTGCGCTCACCAGTTAAGGTCTGCTGTGCCCAGAGTCCCTGTTTGGCAAGGCCGCGTGCCTGCTCGGCGGTTAATTCACCACTCGTTCGACGTAAAGCAGCCCCAAACCAGCGATGGATACACAGGTACCCTCCATGTTCAGCCAGGTATGCCACGGGCAGATGACTCTGCAGAGAGGCTTGCAAACGCGGCAGGACATTTTCGATGAGTCGACGAGCGCTCTGTTGATTGGAGCACGCGATCAAGAGTCTTTGCGGCGCGTCTCCTGACTGCGTTTCAATTGACGTATCTAACAACCACTCCAGCACAGGCAGTAACGCGGGTGTATAGTCGCTTCCGCCAAGCGTTACCTCCATCAACAGCGTCGTCTTCTGCGACAAAGCTTCAAGCACCGCTTTACGCGCCGTCCTATATCCCAGGTGAGCCGTCTGGTCTGCCTGTTCAGGTATCACTTCAACGGAGTTTTGTATTTGCTCAATTGTATTCAAAATGGGGGGTGCTGTATCTACCTCCAGGTTTTGCACGCCATCGGCCTGCATATCGCTCTCACGTGCAATTGCAAAAGATAGGACGCGCGGATCCATACCTAGTTGTGCCGCGAAGCGATCTCCCAGGCTTCCACGAATGGGTACGCCTCGCAAACCCTCTTTCTCTTGCCGATCACGTAGCTCCTGCCGAAAGAATGCAAGCAACGGCCAGCTATGTGGCGCATCCAGGTTTGCCAGATCTTTCAACAGCGCGAGATCAACCGTCTGCAGGCGTTGATGCAAAGCCAGAAAAACCTCCATTGCCAGGACTGTATCGACCATAGCCCGATGCCGTCCCGGCGCTACCGAGACGCCAAGGGCTTCAGCAACCTGACCAAGGTTATAACTAGGTAGGGAAGGAAGCAGGACGGTTGCAAGCTCAAACGTATCAATGAGAGCGTTAGTCCGAACCAGGCCGCGACGGCGCAGAAAGCCGACATCAAAGGGAATGCTATGCCCAACAATGGGATAATCGCCAATGAATTGCTGCAGTTCTGTCGCAATCGACTCAAATTGAGGAGCACCAATCAACTGCTGTGGAGTAATCCCTGTAAGACGCTGAACGCGATAGGGAACAGCGCGTCCTGGAGCAACTAATGTTTGCAGCGTATCAAGTACGGTGACACCCTGAAACTTTATTGCCGCGACCTCAAGAATAGCGTCTTGTTCCGCGTGCAACCCTGTCGTTTCCAGGTCAAGTGCCACGCGAACAGGCGGCTTCTTTGCCATAAATTACAGTTCCTTACATCTCTCCCAATTATCTTCAGGCTACTATTTAAAGCCTCGCTCCACGTCACCGAGCGACCAGTTGTTGAGTACAGCGGCGGCTAACCGAGCGGCATACCCCCTATGACTGATCCTATTTTTTACATCCGGAGGCAATTCAGCAGTAGTCTTCCCCAGGTCGGGAACGAGAAAAATAGGATCGTAGCCAAATCCATGTTCTCCACGTGGAGCATCGGCTATTCTGCCCTCGATGACGCCTTCAACCGTGCGATAATACCCCGATGGTTCAGCTATGGTAATGGCACAGCGAAAGCGTGCCGTGCGCTGCTCCTCTGGCAGTCCTTCGAGTTGCTTTAAAAGCAAACGGAAACGCTCATCATATGATGTTTCACTGCCCGCGAAGCGAGCAGAGTACACTCCAGGAGCGCCGTCAAGTGCATCTATCTCCAAACCAGAGTCATCAGCGAGAGAGAGCTTCCCTGCTACCTTTGCATATGCCAGGGCTTTCAGTTCCGCGTTTTCTGCAAAGGTTGTGCCAGTCTCTTCTACATCCACTTCCAGCAATATATCGTGGAGAGATAGCAGTCTGTAAGGTAGGTCTGAAAAAATAGCGCGGTATTCTTCTAACTTATGCTGGTTGGTCGTTGCCAACAACAAGTCCCGCATTGGTTCTCTTTTATAGGGGCACGCCCAACGGCGCCCAATTTCATAAAAATGGAGTCGCACAAAAATACTGGCTGCGCCTCCACAAGAAACAAAAATAGTAGTTTATATATATTACCATAGGATAGTAGAGTTGTCGAGAAAATGGTAGAGATGACTTTAAGCCCGTCTAAGGCTACCTCTCGTGACAAGCGAAGCGTTCAAGCATGCAAAAAAGAGAAAACCGCTATTGACAATTCTCAAGCCGTCCACTATACTAACGATACCAAAAACATGGTGACCGTAGCTCAATAGGTAGAGCACTGGATTGTGGCTCCAGCGGTTGTGGGTTCAAGCCCCATCGGTCACCCCACCTTTTTTCCTCCAGGCACTTTTTATGACTTTATGTATAGTTTGTCCACTACGGATAAACTTTGCTTCAAATAGTGCGAGGGCAAATTTTGCCTCCACCTTCTTTCCCTCGTCCAAATGTATCCTCTAGCCACCGAACTAATTGAGAAGCATACTTGAACTATTGGGTCCAACCACCGTAGAATTGCTCTTCCATTCACAGCGTTTTGCTGTTAGAATGACTATTATCTCTGGAATATTTGAAAATCGGTATGGTTTCAAGCATGGCAAGCGAGCATTTCAGTATAGCACCTTTTATCATTGTCACAGAAATGTAGCAGCAAATGTATTGAGCAGGCCATAGTCAGATAGACGCATTTGTAGGAGTACATTTGATAAATTTTATCAAAGGATGCTGAAGGTCATGGAGCTTTCCCGCAACAAACCAATCGTTTGCCCGGTCTTGATTGGCCGCGCGGCGGATCTAACAGCCCTGTATGTGCTCGTTGACCAGGCGAAGAGGGGTGAGGGGCAGGTTGCCCTGATTAGCGGTGAGGCAGGGATTGGCAAATCGCGCCTGGTCGCGGAGACGAAAGCCTACGCTGCGGGTCAGGGCTTCTTACTCCTGCAAGGGAATTGCTTTCAGACGGATAGCGCATTTCCCTACGCCCCCTTGCTTGATCTTTTGCGTTCTTACTTTTCTGGTTCTTCCCTTGTGACAGGACACAACGACCTGACACCGTTTGCGCAGGAACTTTCACAGTTTCTGCCTGATATGACGCCTCTCATACTTGAGCGTACACCTCTCATAGTACCGCCCTCACTTGACCCACAACAGGAGAAACGCCGTCTTTTTGCCCTGTTGTTGCATTTTGTTACAGAACTGGCCGCACGCCAACAGCTGTTGTTCATCGTCGAAGATCTCCACTGGAGCGACGACACCAGCCTTGAACTCCTGTTGTACCTGGCACGGGGATGTAGACACTTGCCCATCCTGTTTGTGCTGATCTACCGAAGTGATGAAGTGTCTCCTGATTTGAGGCACTGTCTGGCGGAATTTGACCGGGAACACCTGGCGCAGGACTTCCCCTTGCAACGACTTGCCCGTACCGACGTCGATGCGATGCTCCAGGCCATCTTTGCCATGCACCAGGCAGTGCATACCGGTCTGGTAGAAAGTATGTACCTGCTTACTGAGGGAAACCCTTTCTTCATTGAGGAGGTGCTGAAATCGCTGATCGCAACCGGTGAGATCGCCTACCACGATGGGGTCTGGGAGCGCACATTGCTTTTTGGAGCCCACAAAAGCCACCCGTCTATTCCACGCAGCGTGCAGGATGCCGTCTACCAACGAACAAAGCAGTTGAGTTCTCCGGCTAGGCAGGTCTTGACCCTGGCGGCTGTGGCGGGTAGACGCTTCGACCTCACCATCCTTCGGCAGGTCATGCATGCCGACGAGTCCCACATGCTGGGGTTGATGAAAGAATTGGTGACCGCCCAATTCGTGGTGGAAGAAGCCGCCGACCAGTTCTCGTTCCGTCACGCGCTCATACGACAGGCTGTGTACTCAGAGCTGCTTGCAGGTGAACGCAGAGCGTTGCATCGTAGCATTGCCGAAACGATAGAACAGCGCGCCCTCCCCTCCTCCATCCTGGATGCCCAGCTTGTCGACCTCGCGTATCATTTCTACGAGGGAGACGTCTGGTCAAAGGCTGTGGAGTATGGAAAACACGCCGGAGAGAGGGCGCTGATCCTGTATGCACCTCGCGCGGCTATTGAGCACTTTACTCGCGCACTCGGCGCGCTGAAGCATCTGGCCAGCACTCCGCCAGCAACACTGTTGCGGGCACGAGGACAGGCTTATGAAACGATCGGCGAGTTTGAACAGGCGCGCAGCGATTACGAGCATGCCCTCTCGATTGCCCTACAGACACAGGACGGCATTATGGAATGGCAGAGCTTGCTTGATATCGGATTCCTGTGGGCAGGGCATGACTATGCTCAGGCGGGACACTGGTTCCGCAAGGCACTTGATCGCGCGCAGGTGCTGGCCGATCCGAAACTCCATGCACGCAGCCTCAATCGTGTCGGGAACTGGCTGGTCAATATCGGGCGAGCCGAAGAGGGTCTGCAAACACACCAGGAAGCGCTTACCATCTTTGAAGCGCTCCAAGACAGCCAGGGCATGGCAGAAACTATCGACCTCCTGGGAATGGCCAACGGCATTTATGGGGATATGATGAATGCGGTAGAACAGTACGAGCGTGCCATAGCACTGTTTCGATCTCTGAGTGATTACCAGGGTCTCATCTCCAGTCTGACCACACGCGCAGCGTACGCCTGCCCAGGCTGGGTCGAAACAACGTATAGCGTCTGCGAACAACCTGAGCACTGTTCCCGCGATATCATGGAAGCGTTGAACCTGGCTCGACAGGTCGAGTCGCTGACGGCCCAGGCCTATGTCGGATGGAATGGGGGTGGGTCTCTAGCCTCCTTTGGTGAACTCGGCAGAGGGTTTACACTTGCACAGGAGGCCTTGCGTATCGCCACGGAGATCCAGCACTCTCAGTGGCTGGCAGCAACCTATTTCACCCTGGGACGTGTGTACCACCTGCTCCTCGAAGCCAACCTGGCTGTGCAAGCATTAGAGACAGGACTGCGACTGGCATCCGACACCGGTTCGGCCTGGTGGATCGGCAATATTACCGCATATCTTGCGCGGGCCTATCTGCTGCAAGTAGCATTGCCGCGGGCGGAGGCGGCGCTCAAAGCGGTAATGCCTCGCGAGCAGTCGCCCGCGAACGCACCAGAACGGCGAATGAGTTGGGCGTGGGGTGAACTCGCCCTGGCAAGTGATGAGCCGGAAATAGCCCTGAGCATTGCTGATCGATTGCTTGCCTCAGCACCAGGAGCGGCAAGGGCGCAACCCATTCCCTGGCTCTTGAAGCTCAAAGGCGAGGCGCTTGGGGCGTTAGGGCGGCGAGAGGATGCGAT